>JAAEOA010000108.1 GCA_024223715.1 bacterium
CTGATTTGCGCCTTTCCCGTCGAAAAATTAAACTCATCCTTCCATTCTGGAGGCCACAATGCTCAAGGGTCATCCCAAAGGACTAATTGTCCTCTTTGGCGCTGAAATGTTCGAACGCCTGTGCTATTACGGCATGCGCGGTCTGCTTATTCTTTATCTCACAAAATCTCTGATGATGGGCGATGCCAAGGGTATTGGCATTTATGGTGCCTTCACTGCTTTGGTTTACGCGGCTCCGGTTTGGGGCGGCAAGCTGGCCGATACGGTTCTGGGTTACCGCCGGGCTGTTATCTTTGGCGGCCTGGTAATGGCTGCGGGCGAATTTATGATTCTGGGAGGCAACGAGTTCTGGCTCTTCCTGGGCATGAGCGCCATCATTATTGGGAATGGCTATTTCAAAGCCAACATTTCCACCATTGTAGGTAAGCTGTACAAAGATGGCGATCCGCTGCGAGACAGTGGATTTACGATTTTTTATATGGGTATAAATATTGGTGCCTTCCTGGCCACCGTGGCTGTGGCTCCTTTGGGTGAAACGTACGGTTTCCGCTGGGGCTTTGGTCTTGCCGGATTGGGTATGTTGCTGGGTGTGGGAATTTTCCTGATGGGCCAGAATAAGCTTGAAGGTCATGGGGAAGCCCCCGATCCGGAAATGCTGCGCAAATGGGAAAAACCTGTTTACGCTGGCAGCCTGTTGGCCATTCCTGTTCTGTTTGGCTTGATCAAATATGGTCAGGAAATAACCTTCCTGGGCAAAGATCTCCTCTTTTACCTGTTGTTTGGTCTGTTGGCGTTTGTCTGCTTCAACCTTCTGCGTGAAGGCTTTAAAGGAGACCGCATTCAGCGGGACCGCATTATTGTATTGATGATTCTGATGACCTTCAATGTGGTCTTCTGGGCGTGTTTCGAACAGGCGGGCAGTTCTCTGACTCTCTTCGCCGACCGAAACGTCGACCGCAATGTTTTCAATCTTTTTGAAATGACGGCTTCGGCCACGCAGTTCTTTAATCCGCTGTTCATTATCATTTTTGGTAGCATTTTTTCGGTCATGTGGGTTCGTTTGGCAAAAATCAATAAAAACCCCAACATTCCCGTGAAATTTGGTCTGGGTATTATTCAGCTGGGTCTGGGGTATCTGCTTCTTCTGGTGGGTGCGAGCATGGCTGGTGAAGCGGCCAAAGTGCCTCTGTTTATTTTGGGAACCATGTATTTACTGCACACCACTGGTGAGCTCTTCTTATCACCCATTGGTTTGTCCATGGTAACTAAACTGGCTCCAAAACATATGACCGGTAGTGCCATGGGCGCCTGGTTCCTGAGTTTTGCTTTCAGCATGTATGTGGCAGCTGCTCTGGCCAAACTCACTGGTGGAGAAGGCGGTGCTGTAACAGAACTTACCCCGGCTGAAGGCCTTGCCCAATATGTGGGATTGTATGGAAAAATGGGGTGGGTGACCGTTGGCATTGGTCTGCTCCTGGTCCTGCTTTCCAAGCCTCTGAATAAAATGATGCACGGGGTGGAATAGTAGTAAAAAGGCAAATTTCCCTGGCCCGGAAAAAACATGGTTTTTCCTGGGCTTTTGGGTTACGATGCTCCAGTCGAATTTTCGGCGGGATTCTCGCCAGTGGCGAGAGTCCCGCTTTTTTTATGTCCCATCCTGTCCGGGAGGCATTCATGTCTAATGTTCGCAAGGAAAAAGGCCAACCTGGTGGTCTTTATCTCTTATCCTTCACCGAGATGTGGGAGCGTTTGGGTTTTTACCTTATGCTTGGCATTCTCCTATTGTACACGATCGATACCGAGCGTGGTGGTCTGGGCTTCTCCGTGGGAAAAGCCACTGAAGTTTACGGTACCTACATGGCGCTGGTTTATTTTACGCCCTTTGTCGGTGGCATGATTGCTGATCGACTTTTGGGTTATCGCCGTTCCGTCCTTATTGGCGGAATTCTGATGGCCGCTGGTTATCTTGCCCTTGGTGTGCGCAGCCTGCCTGCTTTTTATGCCGGTTTGGTTCTTATTATCCTTGGTAACGGATTCTTCAAGCCAAACATTTCAGCCATGGTTGGTAATCTCTACGCTGCGGACGATCCGCGTCGTGATGCAGGATTCAACATTTTCTACCTTGGAATTAATGTTGGAGCCACAATTAGCGCCCTACTTGCTGCTCCGCTTCGGAACTTTTTCAGTTTTAATATGGCCTTCACCGCTGCCGGTGTGGGAATGATCATTGGTGTGGTCGTTCTGGTATTAAGCTGGAAAAAATTGGAATGCGCCGATCGTCCCCCCGAAATTTCAGAAGGCGATTTTGGTCTGAAACAATTGACCCTGATCATTCTCCTTCCTGCTGCTATTTTTGGTGTTGCCGGGTATTTCCTGGGCGACATGATTCCAGCCGTGGTCGATACCATTGGTCCCATTACTTTTGGATTCCTGGTGGGAATGTTGCCCATTGGTGCTTACTTCTTTAATCTGGTTCGCTCTGCATCACCGGAAGAAAAGCCCGGTTTGGGAGCCCTCATTCCGGTGTATGTCGCTGGTGGCGCCTTTTTCATGGTGCTGCACCTCAGTGGTGGACTGATCACTCTCTTTGCCGAGGACAATACCGACCGGCGCAGTGAGTGGATCCCCCAGTGGGCCGATGTATACGCCCAAAAGGCCATGCCTTCGTACTACATTAACGCTGACCCCGAGCTTCCTCGTCCCGATGAACGCACTTTGCTGGTGGTTAAAGAAGCTACCGAGTCCATGTTTGGTGCCAGAATTCTGACCGAAAGCGTGGTCCAGGAGTTCCGCACTAATATGGCTTATGGTGTGAGTGTGATTGACTATACCGGTCAGGAAAACTTACAGGGTGGTTTGGCCTGCAAGGTTTATCCCGATAAAAATGTGGAGATTTCGGAGGAAAAAGACGCCCACGGTGCCTCTACGACCGCGATCAAGGTGACTCCTGAAAAGACTCCCAGTATTGGCGAAGTGGTCCTGACCCGCAAAATAAACGGTCAGGAAGCTTCTTTGATTCTGGTAAGCAGGCACACCATGGATATGATTTATGAGGGCGTACCGGCTACTGCAGAAAAGCTTGTTCCCGGAAAATACGTGCGCCTGCTTAATTCGGAAATGATTACCGGTCTCTTCAATCCCGTTTTTGTGGTGATTTGCACCCCGCTGGTAGTTTGGTTCTTTGTCTTCATGGCCAACCGGGGTAACCCTGTAACCACAGCCAGGAAAATTTTCCTGGGTATGATTATTACGGCGCTGTCCCTGCTGATTGTGGCCGTAGGATCTTATCTTGGCGGAGGTGGATCGAGCAAAATATCCATGCTCTGGCTGATATTCTACTACCTGGTGATTACTATTGGTGAGCTTTGCCTGTCGCCCATGGGCTTGTCCCTGGTGACCAAGCTTTCACCCAAGCGCCTGGTGGGACTCATGATGGGTGGCTGGTTCCTGGCTACTGCCGTGGGCAATAAAATGTCCGGCTTTATCAGTGGTCTTGAGCCCGGAACTCAGATTTTTGTCATCCTTGCGGTGGCTATTCTGGGTGTGGCGGCGTTTATCTTCGTCATGCTGCCGAGACTGGATTCTGCAATAAAGAAATACGGCGCCTGATAAGGCCTTGTTTCTGGCCCGGGTTGGTGGAGTTTCCTCACCAACCCGGGCTTTTTTGTCTCATTTTTACGCTGCGATTTCACTCATGACATAAAAATGACACCATCAAGGTAGAGTTTTTCCTCAAAATGGTATATTTTTCTTTCTCACATTCAGGCACTTACTCACGTGACGAAAGGCTTTCTCTTGAAACGATTAATATTCCTGTGGATTTTCACCATCCTGATTAGCTTTTCTTTTATGATTTATCAGAAAATGTCTGGTCCCACATACCCCGTTCGTTTCAACGAAGAAATAGCTGGCGAGAAAATAAAAGGCAAGTTGGCGCGTTCCGGCGATATTCACGAAGACCTGGAATTGGCAGTTACAGTTCCCAACGATGACATCTCTGCCACTCTGAGTTGGCGTCGGTACCCGACCCAGGATGAATGGACTCGCACTCCGTTCATTCTTGATGAGGGCCAACTGAAAGCCTATTTGCCCAAACAGGGCATGGCAGGCAAGGTCGAATACTCCGTGGAATTTGCCCATAAGGGTGAAACCTTTACCATTCCAGCCACCGAAGCGGCCGTGGCTCGGTTCAAAGGTACGGTTCCGGCTCTGATTCTAGTGGTTCACGTGATTTGCATGATCATGGGCATGCTATTCAGCAACGCCGCAGGTTTTGATGCCCTTACCGGCGCGACCCATCTTAAAACACTGTCCCGTTTTGCTTTTGGCTTCCTAATGCTAGGCGGTATGATGCTGGGCCCAGTGGTTCAGAAATACGCCTTCGATGCGTACTGGACAGGCTGGCCCTTCGGTTCCGATTGGACGGACAACAAGCTGGCCATTGGTGCCCTGGTTTGGCTCATTGCAATGCTCCGGACCTGGAAATCAGATTCTGATAACAAATCCGGCCGTTGGGAAGTGGTCTTTGCCATGATTGTAATTTTTGTGGTTTATGGTATTCCCCATAGTATTCATGGTTCCACTTTGGATTATGAAACCGGGGAACACATTCAGGTCATGTTGAATACAGTTCAGTCGGTCTTGGGATAATAAAAATAACCTCCTGGTTTGGAATGAAAAATTCCAGCCAGGAGGTTTTTGATCGCATGGGTTTTTCAGTCTTCCGGTACGCAGATCTTCCCTTTGGTTACTTCCATTATTGTTCTTATCAGAACCAACAAAACCACCAGAGTGGTAATAATTGTCAGTACAAAAACGGCACCTTTATAAAAGGGCAATTTTGTAGCTTTGTACATCATGACGTTGCTCAAAGTAAAGGCAGCCAGAGGGAAAGTGTAGGCCCACCAACTGAGAAAGAAAGGCACTTTTCTGAATTTTCCAATCATGCTCAAAAGCATCAAAGTGGTAAAAACACCGAAGTAAAAAAGGATACGCGCTGCTGGGTCCAAAGTATTGGTCAACTTCAGGTAGGAAATGAAACCAACCGCAGGCGGGGCGATGAGAATAAACAGAGTTGGCAGAAGTTTGGGAGCCATGGGCATGTTAAAAAATATTCGATTGAGCAATACTGCCATCAGCATGATCCAGTAGAGAATGCCAATGGAAAAGAAAAACCATGAAATTTCGGAATTAAAGAACTCCACACCCACAACTGGTACGAGCAAAGGGCCCACCACGGGAATGAACCAGGCGGGGTTAAACATTTTTAAATCGTAATTATTGTGGAACCAGCCATGCAGAATAACCAAAAGCAGAAACAAATGCAGAGGCGTACCAATGAGCCACAGGATTTTAGCGATCTGCAAATGCCCGGCATCGGTATAGCTGATGCTGAAAAGCAAAAAGCATATGGAGATGGCCGGGAAGAAATTGACCCGAATGGGATGGTTGAAGTCCCGGGCAACATCGGATGGGTAACGCAAAGTCCTGATTCCATAAGTGGTCATGACTAAAATAAAATAAGCGCTGACCAAATACAGAAGGCCTTGGCCGATGGGAAAATCCACCTGGAAAATATGCTGGAACTTCATGAACACCACCGACAAACCTATCAAACCCATAGCCGAAGGCATCAGGGTGATGGGGAAATGCTGCAATTTGGAATCGCTGGTGGCAATGATTTCGGACATGTGGGCCTCCGTTTGGGTATCGAATCAAGTTGATTCTTAATATAACAGGAGCTACTTTTAAGCCAAGATATTTGATGACAAACACATAGCAAACCAAGGGGTTTTTTCCATGAGTAACAGTAAGGGCAATGAAAAGAAAACTCTGCTCATCAATTTGATAAATAACGAAGCGGCAAATGCAGGAAAAGCATTACGGGTGGGCCGAAAGTTTTTGGCTGCTGATTGGCAGGTAAGTCTTTCGATAAACATTGATGGGGTCAAACTTTTGGAACCTTCGGCCAGTGGCGATTTGTGTCCCGTAGCAGGCAAGTCTATGATTAAATTGATGAAAATATTTATGTCAGAAGGCGGTCAGATTCTGGTGGGCAAAGAATGCCTTTCGGTATTCGGTTTGAGTGTTGACCATTTGATCGAGGGAATGGAAATAGCCCAATTCCCCATGATTGAAGAACTTCTGTCCCGCCCTGAAGTCAGGACGATGACCTGGTAGGCCAAGGTCGTTACGGGTGGACTAAAAGCCCACTTCACGTCCTTGGTTCTGTTCCTGGAGCCAGACCATTAATGGGTCGAAATACTCCAGCAAGGCACTGCTGGACAGATCTTCACCCGTAGCCTGTTGCATGACGACTTTCCAGTCCTTGGTGGCTCCAAGCTGCAGAATGCTGTGCAAATACATTCCCACCTGCTGGTTGCCAAAATAGTTGGCCGAACGCACATCTTGATCCAGAATTTCCCGACAGATGTACCGGTGCAACTGGTGCAGAATGACTGAGCTGAGGGCGTAGTCATAATACTGGGCAGGATCGTCAATGATGTGGGTTTTGGTCGCCGGGTCGCAATACTCTTCACCCCGGGCCGTGGGGGGCTCCAAGCCCTGATACCGGGCCACATATTCCCACCAGCGTGTATTCATTTGGTGGCGCGGCAAATCTTCTTCGTAAAAATCGTGTTCCCAATGGGCCATCGTTCCGCAGGCAAAAGGAAGGAAAACCACCGGTCCCTGCAGGGCCTGGGTTAGTAACCAGCGAATTTCTTCGGGTGTTTCTTCAAGGGAAAGCAGTCCAATTTGTTGCATATAGGGAACCTGGCTGCTGGCCAGTTCAATAAGCGTTCCCACGCCTTCGTGAAAGGCTCGGTTGGCACCGGTGCGAAGAATGGGAGGCACGTCTTCCCGGCTGTAAGCCAGATAATAATAAATATGGCCCAGTTCGTGGTGGGTCGTCTGGAACCAGTTGAAGTTGGATTTGACACTCATTAATGAGCGTACGTCCTGGTCCAGATCAATGTGCCAGGCCGAAGCATGAGTATTCTTTTTTCGGGTGGCGTCGGCAGGCAGTTCGAACAAATCGCTGCGGCCCCAGAAGGTCAGGGGCAAGGGTTCAAATCCCATGCTGGTGTAAAAGCGCTCCGCTTGTTCAATCATCCATTGGGGCTGAACATCACGGAACATTCCGTCCAGATCGATACCATCAATAATGCCCGGCCATTCCTGCCCCCAGCGATTTCCCAGCCAATGAGCGGGAATACGTTGAGGAACTTCCTCCACATTGTAGCGGGCTGCCAATTCGTATTTTACCCAGCAGTGCAGTTGCTGATACAGGGGCATAATGCCAGCCACTACGTCATCCATTAGCCGGGACATTTCCTCGCTGGTTAAGTCGTAGTCGGCAACTTCCAGAGCATAGAAAGATGAGTATCCCATTTCCCGGGCCACTGCGTTGCGAAGAGTTTGGGCCTCAACAAGATTATCTTTCAACTTGGGACCAACAGTTTTGGATGTTTCCCAGACAGCCTGGCGAGTGGCAAGATCGCGGCTGGTGAGTAATAAATCGTCAATTTCATTGGGAGTTAAGGTTTGGGGTTCCTTACCTTCGAGGACAAGTTTGTATTCAAACGAATAAAGAGAGTCTTCCAGGGCGGCTTCGGTTTTGATGAGTTTGTCCACAGTGGAAGGAATGGTTCCCGGGTAATGAGCGGCCAATTGCCAGGCTATTTCTATTTGGCGGTCCTGCTGCTGGGTTAAGTCCAAACGACCGCGGAAGTTTTTCAGTTGTTCAATAACTTTGCGGCTGCCCACATAGTCGGCCATTGCTTTGCTGGCAGTTATTTTGGCGGCAGTATTTTCTTCATTAATGTTGCTGGCTGCGTTCCAGTTGGCACCTTCAAATTCAGTCCAGAGGCGGCGGTAGTTGGCGTTGTATTCGTCCAGGAATTTATCGACATCGCGAGGGCCGTCTTCGGCGGCAGTGGTGGCCTTAAAAAAGTCAAAATCGGATTCGGTTTTATTCTTTGAAGTCAAAAGTTCGGGCAACTTGCCGTCGGTCAGGAAAAAAACCGCAAGCATTCCCGCGGCCAGTAAAAACATGCCGATGCCGGCCAGTAGACGGACCTTCATGGTCGGATCCTTTGGTTGAAAGAAAAACTGTTGTTAAGGCTAATTTGCCACACAAAACCGGATTTGTGAAGCGGTAGATATTTGCATTTTGTATCTCCGGAAAATCGCAGCAGTGGGGGTTAAGAGGTTACATTTGTTGTTTCCTGGCGGTCAGTGTGGTATAATGCAGGATCAATTGAATGATTCAGAGAATGATTTTCAGGGCAGGAATGAAATAAATGGAACCCAGTACTGAAGCAAATGAAAAAACACCTCGGTCACGCCGACCGTTGATTGTCAACGAACACAAAAAACGCTCAGTTAATACTTGGGTGATTCCTTTGCTGATTATTATTGCTGTTATGTTTTTCCTGCCGCGGGTAATGGAAAAATTAGGATAATTCTTCCTTGAGTTGAGCCCATAAGATTGTCGCTGGCCTCCGCATTGCAATTGCCAGCGTAGGCAATACCTGCAAAAAACACCCAAAGGCAGGCAACCACCACACTGCCCAATCCCTAACTGTCAATTCCGTAATCAATTTCCCGAGGGCTTCCCGTTCAGGGAAGATGGGACCTGCCGCGAAAAGAGCGACATTTTCCTGGGCACAACTCAGGTTTCACTGATCGGCTTTTTGAATCTTCGATAAGCAAGCCAAATAATTGCCGGTCCCATCAACAGTACCGTCATCCAAGGCAACCCACTGTAATGCACAGCCATGAATTCATCGTCATTGGGAGCAGGGACAATAATAAGGTCTTCAAGCATTTCCGATGGGCTTAGATCATCTCGCAGCAGGGTCAGAAAATCTCCTGGCTGAAATATTTCATTCAATACAAAATGAGCTGGCAGTCCGTCAATTTCCTCCTGGGTGAAACGATTGGCGTACAGGGTCTGGAATCCGGGGAAGTGCATTCGGTGATCACTGAGCAGATAAAGACTGACCCGGGTGGTGGAATGGGCACTTGGAGCGCTGATTCGCATCGGGAAAATAATTTCATCAGAACTGAAACTCAGTTTCAGGGGCTGAAGCTGTCCCTGGTAATATTCCATTCCATATGGAAAGACCTGAGCCATAGTGGTGCTGTCTACCTTTACCGTGACAAAATACCAATCATCTTCAACGTATTGATTTATAAGCGGTGTAATCTCGGCAATGTTATTCTCATGCAAAAATCCCCAGGTGGAAAGGCTGTCCACAAGGGCGGAGGCATCTTCGGCAGCAAGGGTCATGGTCTGGTAATAACCAATTAACTGGCTGTCAATGATGTCCACATTGGAATCATTTCCCGGTTCGGCAAAATAGGAATCATTTTGAGAACAGGAATCCCAGTCGTTGTCCCGTCTTCTATACACCGGGCTGGTTGCTGTGTACAGTTCATGGAAAACTTCTTCATCTTCTTCGGCCACTTCAGGCAAAGCAGGGGTTGGAATAATCCAGGCCAGTTCATTCATTTGGCCACGAAATGTGGGAAGTATGCTCAGGGTTTCCTGCTGGGTTTCGTTGTCATAGCGGATGAAAGCCTGCTGGCCGGTTTCGTAAACGTAGTAAGCCGGGGCGGTGAGCATCAGGCCATCGGCGCCGGCAAGACCTGGTACCAAAGCCATCATGCACAGAAGGATCAAATGGGGCAGTAAGGTTTTCATTTATTTATTTCCCTTCTACAGATCCAAAGAATAATACAGACGCATATTGAAACCCGACAGGTCCACACCATGGCTTTGGTGGCTTGCACGCACCGTGCCTTTGCTTCCGCCCCAGGCAAGTTCGCAGCCGAGAGCGTTGCCATTTTTACTCAGGGGGAATTCTGGCGCGACAAAGAAGTAATACCCCGTGGCCCAACCGGTGGCGTTTTCTTCCAAGGGGTTGCCGTAGGAATCGGCAGTGTAGGTTTTTTCCTTGAGATAGGTCAGCTGCATGGCCGCGCCAAAATATAAACGATAGCTATGGCGGCTGGAAGCATTGGTCTTGGCCCCAAACATGAGGGGAACGTTCTGCACAGTAATATTGGGGCCTGAAAAACTGGGCACATCCCAATACGGGTCGCCCGACTTTCTTCCATAATGAAGGGACATGAAAATTCGGCTGCGGTCACTCAAGGCCAAAGAAACCCCTGCGCCCAATTGGGGTAAGTAGCCATAAGTTTCACCAATATGTTCGCCACTGAGCAGGGTGTGCAGGTAGGAAAACTCAATTCGGGTATCGGCTTCTTTCAAACCGGAAAAAGGTGATGGTGGGCCACCACCGGGATAAGGCTGACCAACCATAATATGGCTATCTTCGTGGTCATCTGAAGAATCGGCGTTTTCAGATTGAGCTGTGGCCTGACTGGCCAGCAATCCCAAAATAAATACGAGAGAAAGAAAATGGAGGATTCTGATAATATGGCTCCCTTGTAAAAATCACACCTCATTCTAGACGTGATTGTACAGGAAGTTCCCATTAAATAAAAGCCACCTGATGAATCAGGTGGCTTTCTAGAACAGCTTAATCTTACTGTTGACGGTTATCCGTCAACAAATTCCAGATTTTTAACTTCCGGAATGAGCCCGGCTGCGTGTCCGCGTTTGAGCAGCTCGGTGATGCTGTCGCGTCCGGCCTGGCCATAGTCCAAAGTCCAGTGGTTGACGTACATTTCCACGAACTCATCGGCCAATTCCATGCCCATATTACGAGCCCAGTCCAGGGCGTAGGTCAGGGCTGCTTCCCGGTTATCCAGACTGTACTGGATGCTGGCGGTCAGAATGTCAGAAATGTCTTTCATTTTGTCGCCGTGTCTTTTGTGAATGGTGTTTCCGCCAAGGGGCAGGGGCCAGTCTTTACGGCCGGTGGTTTCCCACCACCATTTACCAAGGTTAATGCATTCGTGAAGACCAGCGTCCTGATAGGTGAGCTGTCCTTCGTGAATGATCAGGCCGGCTTCGAATTCGCCACTGACCACCCGGTCAATGATTTCATCGAAAGGAACGTGCACCGGTGTGAAGTCGCCAATGGCCAGTTGCAATTCCAGGTAAGCAGATGTCATTTTGCCGGGAATGGCAATGGTCATGCCAGTCAAATCGGCCGGAGCTATTTTCTTTTTGGCAATGACCATGGGGCCGTAACCAAAACCCATGCTCGCGCCCGCGGGCAATAGAGCGTATTTGTCCAGCACGTAGGCGTAGGCGTGAATGCTGATGGCGGTAATATCGAGCTCGCCACGGGTGGCCCGTTCGTTCAAGGTCTGGATGTCTTCCATTACGTGAGTGAACTTGTACGGGCCGGTGTCGATGAGGTCCTTGGCCAGGGCGTAGAACATGAAAGCATCATCGGGGTCGGGGCTGTGGCCGAGGGTCAGTTCGATTTTCCCGGACATGGGATCTCCTTATCTGGCACCGCAATATGCACGGCTTATGACTGGGTTCGTTATCTGGATTTGGATTCTGGAATCAGGGTTCAACGCCTCTTTCGAGCCACTACCACCAGAACGATCACCAAAATAGGTGTAAAAACCACAAAGGGGAAGCTTTTGTCTTTATCTTCCTCATTTTTAGCGACTTTTGCCTCAGATGTATCTTCTGAGTCGCTTTCCTGGGTGAATAAATCTTCCTTTTGGTCGCTGGCCTGCAGGTTTTTGATTCGCAATTCAAAATCCCGTCCGGCTTCCAGGCTGGGGCCTTTGAACCTCAAATGGTTGTTTTGTCCGCTATCGGGAGAGGCCACCAGATCAAAAGACTGAATATCCAAGGTGGTGGGGGTGGCCATCAAACTCCAGGAGCTAATGGTTACGTTGGAACCAATGGGCAAATCCATGCCATCGGTCCAGGGTGCTTTGGCCTTTAAGCGCATGGGGTTGCGCCCGGTTGTTAAAGGCACGTTGAGGGCTGCTTTGCCACCGGAGAGATGAGAAATCTGCATTTCTTCTTTTTCCGGACCGTTGCCGTAGCTCAGAGATACCGAACTGGCCCCGGCGGGCAGGGAAATCAAAACCGGCCGATCAGCCATGACCGTGGCTTGGGGCTGGGCGGAGTTATTCACCTGGAGCAGGAATTCAATTTCCAAAAGGCTCTCGGTTTTTTTGAGCAAAACATCCATGCCAACAATTGTCACTGAGTCAAGAGAGTTAATCACATCAAAAACATTCAGAGTTATGGTTTTTTCCTTCAAATCCCGCCCGCGCAGACTCCAGTAATAAGGAACGTTTTTGTGCCAGGCGGTGATAATGTATTTACCCCGGTCACTGATGGGGGCATCGGGAACTTCAAAGCTGGATCCACTGGGATTGATGTCTAGCACGGCATTCAGCCGGTGAGATGAATACTGAAGAACCAAACGGTCGATGCTTCCGGGCTGACCTGTGGTGGCATTAATGACCTCAAAATTCAGATCCACCGGGTCACCGTGGACCGATTGGGCAGAAACGGTTCCAGCTGTTATTAATCCCAATACCAGAATAATTAAAACATTTGAAATGGGTGTTCGCTTCGGTCGGTGAGTGAACATCATCATGAATCTCTTTCCTTTGAACAAACTTTTGTAATCCGAGTTTGTCTGGTTGGGTTTGTCTTGCTTGAGTTCCAGAGCATCTTCCAGTAGATTCTCAAAGAGTATAGTGGAGATTCGGTACAGATCAACCCTTCGGAGCGGTCCCATGAAACAAGAATCCCTATCCAGGGAAAATATTCTCAGTTTTGCCTCTATTGCTGCCTTTCTGGTCAGCCTTTGTCTTGGCTCGGCTGCTTTGGCTGTGTCAGATCCCCAAACAGGAGTTTGGGAAATCTGGTCTTCGGAAAGCTACACCATGGCTCCTCGGGAAAGTTTCCAGCTGCGGACCGCATACTCAGACATGAAAACCCGCCGTTGGATGCTGGTTGTTGATGGCGGCGATGCAAACTGCGATTTGAGTGTCCTGCGGGTTAATGGCGAAGAGTTGCTTTATTATAAAATTGACGAAAATCATCACGAAGTTTCCATTCCCTGGGGCGAAGGTGAAGAACTGATTATGGTTCTGACCAACCGTGATGAAAAAGGTGCTTTTGTGGTAAGTCTGATGGGACCTCCCAAGGGCCAGAATACCGCTTCGTATAGTTATCCCGTGAACCGTGCTCTGGAAGCCTATTCAGCCGGATTGCGCCTGAAGGCTCGCGATCTTTGCCATTCTGCTCTGAAGCAAAATCCTAATGATGGTGTAGCCAAGGTTTTGCTGGCGGGCTTTTTGCGTGAAGGACACCGGTACGAAGAATCCAAGGCCATGGCTGAAGATGCCATGGAGTCTGACCTGGATCCGGCAATGAAATCTCTTGCCGAGGGAATTTTGGATGATTTAAAAGTTCTTTTGGTGCCCTTGCCCGCTCCTGTAAGGGAGGGACTTGCTTCGGCTGAAGAATCTCTGGAAAATGGGGAACCGGAAAAAGCATTGAAGGTTTGCAATCAACTTCTGGATGGTGATATCAACCTGAAGCATTCTTCTCAGGCAAAGTTGCAGGTTTTGCGGGGGCGGGCTTTGCAGGGTGTGGACCGGGACTTTGAAGCTATCGATGCTTTCACTCGTGCCCTGACTCTGGACCGGGCAAAAGCATCTCAGGCCCAAGCCTATTTTTATATGGGCCACTTGTATGTGGATATGGGAAATCTGGCTCAGGCGGAAGGTTCTTTGAGCATGGCCATCAACAATGGCCTGCCTTCCGGGTTGGATGTTCAGGCGAGGGAAACGTTAAAAGTAGTGACCGACAGGCTGGACCAGGACCGATAATTTCTAACACGGCGTAGAAACAGGCCGGCCAGGCGGGCCGGAACAACAGAAAGTCTCTGATTTTGAATTTCCGACCCGAATGCATCCACTTTAAAGGTCATATTCCCTGCACTCCTCACAAACAAAGGGGTGTGCATTGCGATGGTTGCGCCGAATTCAAAGAGCGCGAAGGCCGTATTCTTTTAATTAAACTGGGTGCAGCAGGCGACGTGATTCGCACCACCCCGTTGCTGGAACCAATTAGCAAAGAATATCCCAATCATTCCCTGACCTGGATTACTGAATTTCCCGATCTTGTTCCCCGTTCAGTTTCTGACCGTTTGGGAATGACGCCGGAAAATCTGCTTTGGTTGCGGCAAACACATTTCGATCTGGTAATAAATCTGGATAAAGACCGCCAGGCCTGCGCTTTGGCTGCGGAAGTGGAAAGCGATAAACTTATTGGTTTCACCTTGGGGGCGGACGGGTTGTGCCGTCCGGTAACCTCAGGAGTGAGCAAAAAAATGGCTGCGGCCGTTGAAAATAAATTCCTGACCGGATTGTTTGATGACGTGAACCAGGCCTGCACTCTGACTTACCCTCAGGAAATTTTTGACATCTGCGGTTATGAATACCAAGGGCAGGAATATGTGGTGGATCGCCCGGTCCAGTCTCCAGATTTTGATTTGCCTGCTGAAGGCACAATTATTGGCTTGAACACTGGAGCGGGGGGGCGTTGGACCAGCCGCCTGTGGCCAGAGAACTATTGGGAAAATCTGGCCCGGAATTTGAAAAAAGAAGGCTATGAAGTGTTGCTGCTGGGTGGCCCGCAGGAAGATGAAAAGAATAAACGTTTAGCTCACGAGGCTCAGGTTCATTACCTGGGACATTTCGATTTACCAACTTTCATTGGATTGATGGATCGTTGTGAGCTGGTGGTCACGGCAGTGACCATGGCCATGCATATTGCCCTTGGGTTGGGGAAAAAACTGGTTCTGTTCAACAATATTTTTAATCCTCACGAATTTGAATTGTACGGCCGGGGTGTGTTGATGCAGCCCCAGCAAAAATGCACCTGCTTTTTCCAGCCAACCTGCACCAATGAAAATTTTTGCATGGATACTCTGAAACCGGATGAGGTTCAGGCGGCTGTGAAGAAACTGCTGGAGAAAAAATGAAGCTGGCGTTTCTGGGACCTGCTCCGCCATTTCGCGGGGGAATTGTCACTTATTACGCCATGCTCTATCGGGTGATGCAAAAGCGCGGACACTCGGTTTTCTGGGCTTCGTTTCGCAAACAGTATCCAAATTTTCTTTTCCCCGGTAGTGAGCAGGAAGGTGAAACAGCCGCTTGGCTGAAGCAACCCAACAAACAAAGGTTTGTGCCCTGGTCGCCTTGGAGCTGGTGGAAAACCTCAAGCGATTTGCAGGACGATGGACCTGATTGCCTGGTCATCAAATACTGGCTTCCATTTTTTGCACCTGGTTTTTTTGCCGTGACCTGGTTGCTCCGGCGACGGACTCAAATTCGCATTGTGTATCTTCTGGATAATGTCATTGCCCACGAAAAATATCCCTTTGCGAACTTTCTGACTCGGTTGGCTCTGAAACAGGGGCACGGGTACATTGCTCAAAGCGATCAGGTGCGAAAAGATCTGTTCCAGGTTCTGCCCGAAACAGACCCCACCTCAGTTGTGACCTCGCCCCATCCGGTTTACGACTTTGGGGAGCCGGGTCGTGCCCGCCGCAGTCGGCAGGAAGCTCGTCAGCATCTTGAGTTGCCGGAAAATGCTAAGCTGGTGCTGTTTTTTGGTTTCATTAAACCCTACAAAGGCGTGATGAACCTTATTGACTCGGCCCGTCATCTGAAGGCTGAATTTGGTGATGATTTGCGGGTGCTTATTGTGGGCGATGTTTACGGTGAAAAGCAACCCTACCTGGACCGCATTGAAGCTTCGGGTGCTTCCGAAATCATCGATTTGATTGATGGCTTTGTTCCTGATGAAACCGTGGAAGACTATTTTCTGGCCGCCGATCTTGCTGTCCTGCCTTATGTCTCGGCCACCCAAAGTGGGATCATTCAAATTGCCTATAATTACGATTTGCCTGTGGTGACCACTGATGTGGGCGGGTTGCCCGAAGTGGTGGCCGATGGCAGTACAGGTTTTATTGTTCCTGCTGAAAACCCGGAGGCGTTGGCCGCTGCGGTGACTCGTTATTTCAGGGAAAACCGTGCGGCGGAATTTGCGGCCAATGTTGGTGTGGAAAAAGAGAAATATTCTTGGGATCGCATGGCCGGGGCTGTGGAAAAACTGGCAAAGGGGTAAATTTATGAACCCCAAAAAATCTAACAGCGATATTTTGGACCAATTGTCGGTTGGTGTGATTGTGCCCCTGACGGAAAAGCAGTGGCTCAAGGCTGCTGGTCGGTTTTCGATTGTGGAGACCATTGAGACGGGAATGTCCGGGCAGATTCAATTATTGAGACCATCGGCAGGGGAGGGAAAAAAACGGGGTTGGGCGTTTGTGGAACAGCCAAAAGACGGGCACCGTGTGGTGCGTCCTTTTAAGAACGAAAAAGAAGCCCGTGCATTGATTAAAGATCGTTTGGCTGCCTACGAACGCATGTGGGATGGCTGAGGCGGTTGCGCCCCCGACTATTACAACTGACCGTGAGTCGGTTTTATTTATTTTTCAAGCTCCGAGCCATTTTTACCAGGAAAATTAAAGCAAGGTTAGTGTTTTGCCACTCCTTAAACGGGCCGGCCTCCATGGATTGCTTTAACTGAAATTTAAACCGCAGTCGGGACATTCAATCGCCCCGTCATGCAACCCGCATCCGCAGGCTGGACAGTTATCATTGTCGAATTCTTTGGAGAAGCCTTCTTCCTGACCGGGATGAAGATCAGCAAACTCACGCTCAATGATACCCTGGGCTTGCTCGTAGTCGTATTTATTGACAAATAGTAAATAGTGAAACCCTTCAACAACATTACCAATGGGGATTTGTCCGGGAGACCCGCCGGTTACCTGGGTGCCAAAAACCACAGAAGTGCTGTATTGTATTTCACCCGGGTCGTAATATGTATCGGGCACCACAGCGGCTTGAATGCCTTCTGCTTTAAAGAAACCGAGGTAGGTTTCAATGATGTGATCAATATCGGAAGTGACCTGGCCGAGGATTGTATCTTCTGGAATGTTGTCCCAGTTAGCGTCATTGATGGAACAGGGAACATGGGCAGATTTTGGGTCGGATGCAAAAACCAGAGCCACCAGACAGTCCGGGCAGTTTTGAGCTTTGGGTAAATATTCAGATTCACATTTGGGACAGATTTTGTTTGTGTCTGACATCCGCAACTCCACTTTTTTTGAAATAGTTTATAGTTTTAGTGTGGGGAGGCAAAACCTCCCCACACATCCCTAATATTATTTATAAATAGTTTTACTCATGCGAGGCCTGGCTTTGTCAGGATATTCCGGGGTGACAGGAATAGCCCATTTCCCCGGATGATCCGCCAACTGCTTCAGCAAATAATCCACGGCGTATTCCAGCTGGGCATCTTTTCCGTCAACAACATCTTTGGGCCAGTTGACCACAACAATATCCGGCTCCACACCCCAGCCTTCGATGGGCCATTTATGATCCAGACCGTATAGCCCGAATTGCGGAGGAGTGGTGGCGCCGCCGTCCATCATGCCTTGATGTGGTTCAATGCCGGTGGATCCACCCCAGGTGCGCAGGCCAATGGTGGTTGCCAACCCTTTCTGCTTAATGGCTTCGGCAAAAAATTCGCCATTGCTGTAGGTGTCGCCATCAATAAGGACCACAATAGGACCGTGAAGACTGCGTTCAGGATTCTTGCCGCCCTTGCCTTCGCGAGGCTGCGTAATGGACCAGAGAACTCTTTCCAGCCGGTCAATTACCATGTCGCCCACGAAGCCACCACCGTTGTAGCGGTCATCAATAATCAGGGCTTCTTTCCAGGTCTGAGGGTAATAACTTCGGCCAAATTCAACCAGTCCCGATTCACCCATGTTTGGCAGATGAATATAGCCGACGCGGTTGTCGCTAAGCTCGGTTACCTGACCGAGATTGCCATCAACCCAGTCGCGGTAACGCAAGCCAAATTCACCACGAAGAGCGCGAACCCGGGTGGTGATGGCCTTTTCGCTCTTTGGTTTGGAATTGGTTTTCAGGGTGACCATTTTGCCGCCCTTGTCGGTCAGGTGGGCGTAAACGTTGTCGCCCGTTTTCACTTCAACACCGTCAATGGCAATAAGGTAATCGCCGTTGCTGATGTTGATGCCCGGTTGAGCCAGAGGCGAAATGTAGCGCTCGTCCCAGCTGACACCTGGCAGAATGTTCTCGATGCGGTAGTAGTCGGAACCTTCTTCGGCAACAAAAGATGCAGCCAGAGTTCCGGTGCCAACGCGAGTGGCGCCGTCTTCAAAGTCGCCGCCGTAAATGTAGGTGTGGCCAATGTTCAGTTCAGAAATCATTTCGCCAATGAGATAGTTCAAATCGCCACGGGTTCCGCAGCCGGCAACAAATGGGGCGTATTTGTCATACATGGCCTGCCAGTCAACACCGTGCATGTTCTGGTCGTAAAACCAGTCGCGCTGAATCCGCCAGGCTTCGGTAAAGATCTGGGGGAATTCCTGCTGCCGATCGACTTTCAGCTTGATGGCACCCACATCAATGGGGCCGTCGCCCACTTTTCCTCCATCAGTACTGCCGACCATGCCGTAATTATTGCCGGCGCGGTAAATGAGTTGTTTGCCATCGGCGCTCAGGTGGTAGTTGGCAATGCCGTCGAGAATGGATTTGGCTTCTTTGTCGGCCACCGAATATTTCATCAGGTTCAGACTGCCACCGGTTCCGTCGTCCACGTTCTGGTATTTCAGGAATTCGTAATCGGGTTTGTCGAGCATGAGGAAGCCGCCTTCAATGGCGGTCAGGCGGAAGTAGTTTCCAGCTTCCACTCCGGCGCAGGCCAGTTGGCGGGAAGCTAATCCGTCTATATCAATTTTGGTTTCCTTATCTTTTTCTTCGCTTTCTTCATCTTCTTCATCCGAACTGACCACAACATCGTCACTGTAAAACGGTGAGCGGGCCTCGTCGTTCAGCAGGAACATGTAAGGCCTGGCCAGCTTCAGGAAAATATGATTCTGATCCTGACGACCCATGGTGGGGTTGAACGTCCGGTTGGAAAGGAAGTACAAATACTGTCCGTCCAGACTGAAGGATGGCGACCAGTCGTTGGTCATATCGTCGGTCAGTTTGTGGGATTTGTTTTTTTTGGTGTCGTAAAGGTAAATGGCTTCGTTCATGTTGTGCATCTGGCTGGTGAAGGCAATCCAGCGGCTGTCCGGCGACCAGACATAATCCATAATTCCCCAGCGTTCCCAGGCGTCGTCAAAATCGCTGTGGGCAATTTCCCGGGTATTGCCACTGGCTGCGTCCACAAGATGCAGCTTCATAAATTTGTCGCTGAAGATGATGTGTTTGCTGTCGGGTGACCAGACAGGCTGGTTCATGAAGGCATAACTGCCATCAGTCAGTTGTTTCCATTGGTTTTCTCCGCGTTGATCCAGCAGGTAAAGCTGCTCTTCACCGGTGCGGTCGCTGACCAGTGCAATCTGGCTGCCGTCGGGACTCCAGGCGGCGTTCTTTTCGCGGCTGTTGCTGGTGCCGGTCAAATTCAAAGGGTCGCCTTCGTCGGTGGGAAGGTTCAGGATATCACCGCGGACGTTGAGCAGAGCCCGTTCGCCACCAGGTGAAAGGTTGAACGATCCGGTTCTGGTTGAGGCTGTAATCAGCTCTTCGCGCAGGTGACGGCGGTCCGATGGAATGGTGATTTCCACAGGAGTGACTTTGCCGGTTTTAACATCCAGAAGGCTGAGGCCGGGACCGTACTGGAAGACAATTTTACCGTTTCCGTAGCTGGGCCATTTGGTGTCGTAGTCACTGAAATCAGTCATGCGGACAGGCTTTTTTGAGACCGCATCATACCGGTAAATATTGAGGGTTCCATCTTCCCGATCGCTGTTGAAGTACAGAGCATCTGCACCCCACATGGGGAACTGGTCGGAACCCGTCCAGTCGGTCAGCTGGTCAATGTCGCCACTGGCGAAGTCGAGAATCCATACATCCTGTGCGTTGCCACCCTGATACCGTTTCCAGGTTCTGGTATGGCGACCGAAGCGGTTGTAGGCCAGTTGCTTGCCATCGGGTGACATGCTGGCCAGGGAGCCGCGATCTGTAGGCAGGCGTTCGGCCATGCCGCCGTCAATGGACACGGTATAAAGTTCTGAAGAAAACCCGGGAGCTTCCCTGTTGGAAGTGAAAATGATGCTCTTTCCATCGGCAGTCCAGTCCAGAGCAGTGCCGCCCGAAGGATGATAAGTCAGTCGTGTGGGTACGCCGCCGCTGGCATCCATAATGTAGACATCGCCACCGCCATCGTAATCGGCGGTAAAAGCAAGTTGGCTGCCATCGGGTGAAAATTTGGCACCGGTTTCGCGCCCCGGATGACTGGTGATCCGGTGGGCAGGGCCACCATCAACAGGCACCAGCCACAAGTCATCTTCGTAGGTGAAAACAATATGTTGTGAGCTGACGTCAGCAAAACGCATGACGTAACCAACCTGCGAGTTGGCCGAAGCCAGGCCGCAAATCAAAAACAGGGAAAAAAACAGGGTGACAAGGGACAGGCGTTTCACAAGGAACCTCCGTTGGGAAATTATCGAAAATGGTATTTGGCAATTCTTATATTCGTTCCTGAAAGGTTAATGTTGCAACCTCTGAATGAAAATTGGGTAAAATAAATATCCTCTTTATGCCATGTATGCTAAATTTTTCAGAACAACTCTCTGGGACCTCAACCAGAAAACATACTATTTTAACCAGATTCAGAAACGAGAGCATTCATTCAGGTGATTTTTGTTTGGAATATTTTGGAGTCAGTCAGTCAAAAATGGGCAAAAATGGCACTTGCCTCCAGTTTTGTGTGCCTGACGGCCATTTTACTCTTTTTAGGGAACGGATGTTCCCCATCAGATGTTCCCACCGCCCTTCCCCTTTTGGACTTGAGCAGAATCAGTCTCTCCGAAGAATTGGCAGGACCAGTGGCTTCTTCAGAAAGTCGCCTCAACCTGGCAGGAACTTCTTTTAACCCTGAAAAAGTTACTCTGGACCAATACAACTATTTCTCTCACGCTATTGGCGGTCGGCAATCGGCGGCGGCGGACAGTTTTTTCGCCGTCTGGAATCAGGATTCGAATAATCTGCTCTGGATTGATCTGGCCCTTCGCAATCGAAGGCTTCTGCAGAAAAGTTCTCCTTTTCAGGAAATTACTTCCCGGGCTGCGTTCAGCGATACCAACGGCGCGGTGGGCTGCTTTTATCTGGGATACAAAAATTACCGTCGGGAGTCCGGGGGATACTGGTGGAGAAAGGCCGATGATAGCCGATCGGACCTGAGCCCTATCCAGGAAATCTGGCTGGACCGCTGGTTGGCCGTGGTCGATCGCACGGCTTTGCGCCCCGATGATGGTGTTCGGCGATTGTTACCCCATCTGGAGTCGGCCCGGGATATGGGCGGACCGGTAATGGAGTGCATTTTATGGATCACCATTACTGACTGTCTGGTGGGTGGGGATCACCTGGACAATGCTTTGCACACGATAAACATGGCCGGCCGAATTGCCCGCCAAATTAATGATCCGTATCTGAAAACCAAAACTGAGTTCTGGCTGGGCAAGGTCTTCCTGGCCCGGGAAAATCTTGACGATGCCCAGAATCAATTCGCCATAGCCGCAACCATGGCCGAGGCAAATGAATTCACCTGGATGCACAAAATCAGTCGCAATCAGTTGGCAAAAATTTACGACATGCGAGGCAATTATCCAGGAGTGCTGACTCTGGACCGGGCCAACCTTGCTCTGGCCCAGGCCACCGAAGATTCAGTGAGCATTCCCATTATTTTGATGAATATTGCTCACGCGCATCGGGCCATGGGCCAGCTCGATTCATGCCGCATTGTTCAGGATGAAGCCATCCGCTGTGTGCGGCTTTATCCTCATGCCACCATCGAGGCCAGATTGCCGCTCATGCTCGCTGAGTATTACGCCCAGGTAGGGCAATATGCTCAAATGGATTCTCTTTTGAGCGCCGCTTTGGACAACCCGACCAACCAGCTGGTGGCCGAAGAAACCATCAAATTGCACATGGAATTAATTCAGGGTGGACTGCGGCAGGGTAGGCCTGATCTGGTTCATCGGTCCATTGTTCAGGTGGATTCCCTGCGCAACGTCGCCTTGGCCAAGGGCAAACAAATTGCCGTCAATTACCAGCACGACCTGATGTTTGCCGATTTTTATACCCAACAGAAAGAATACCGCAAAGCTCAAATTCACTGGCAGCGGGCCAAAAAAACTCTGGCCCAGTCTGAATCTCCGGAAGCGACCTGGAAGCTGTGGCGCAGTAAAGGTTTGCTGGCTCGTAAACGAGGCGATCTGACTTCGGCCCGGGAAGCTTTCACAGTGGGAATGAAGGCCCTGGAGGGCATTAATAATCCTGAACTGCAGGCAGAAGGCCGCTTCCTGCTGGGCTCTGCTTTGCTGGATGAAGGAAATTTCGATGAGGCCCTTCAATTGTTTCCCTCGCGAAACGATGCTTTGGGATTTGGGGGAAATTTCAGGACCGAACTATCTTCTCGAATTTTCCGGGGTGTGGCCTTTTATCAAGCTCAGGATTTTAAACAATCTGTTCTTGAGCTGGAAGAAGCCGTGGCCATGTGCTCGCCTTTTTCACCGGTGGATCTTGTGGCTCGCACCCAGCTGGAATTGGGGAAATCTTATTTGGCTATGGGGCGAATGGGTCCGGGGGAGAAGCAGCTTCATTTGGCATGGGAAACTTTGTTTAGCTCAAAAGCTGAATGGACCCACAACCCGGGCGAAAGGTCTTACGAAAACCTGCGCCGGGAAACAGCTGAAAGCCTGATGGAATTGTATTTGTCTTTTCCCGAAACAGCCCCTTCATCCGATTCCGCCTTGGCCACCCTAAACCTTTTTGATGGACTTTTTGAGGTAAAAAAATCTCCTGATTTGACCCACAATAAATGGGCCCAAAGTCAGGTTGTATTTTTTATGGGCAAAAATTCAACCTACCGTTGGGATGTTTCCGAGGTAGGAATTCGAGTCACCACCTTGCCTGCGGCCGATGAGTTGGAAAAACTGATGGCTCCGGTAATATCGGATTTTTCACACCCCGGTCGGAAGTTGTCATCTCAGCCGGCAGTTCGTTTGAGTGAAACCCTTCTTTCCGGAGTGGAATATGCCTGGGTTGAAGGTCAAAATCTGCTTCTGGTGTGCGATGGCCTTCTGGGCAGTGTTCCCTGGCCTGCTTTGCCACTGCCTCCTTCATTCGGAACCCAAGAGGGCACCCGAGCCTTGAATTTTGGCCCCATCGTTTACAATGTGAAACCGGTTCGGAATAGTTACGGTAGACCTCGTACCAGCGATAAGGGCCCCCGGCGGTTGCTGGCTCTGGGAGCCAACGATGGAGAGCGCTCAGGGAAGGATCGTCTTCAATTCGCAGAAAAAGAAGCAGAAGCTATTTGCTCCATGTGGCAACCGGACTCGTGCACCGTTTTGACCGGCCAGGATGCCTCCTGGGGAGCCTTAAAACAAATGAACCTGGATTCTTATATTGCGATTCATCTGGCCAGTCATGCCCGGGTTTTTCCAGGTTTACCACAGCAGTCTTATCTGGTTCTGTCAGGACCCACAGGGCAGGAACAGTTCACCGCCGGTGCGGTTGCTGATTTGAATCTGCAGGCTGATCTGGTTTATCTTTCCAGTTGCGAGGCCGCCGCTTCAAATGGTGGTACCGTTGTGGGTGGGTTTGTGCAGGCTTTCCTGAAAGCAGGTGCCAGGTCGGTCATTGCCAGCAGCCTGGAAGTCGATGATCGGGCCGCACGTTTTCTGGCCGGCCGGGTGTATCTCTACTGGGTTGAAGGAAAATCGCTTCCCGAAGCTTTGCGATTGGGGCAAGTTGATTTGGCTGGGGAATCAGACATCTGGAGTCATCCTTTTTACTGGGCTTTTTATCGGATTTATCAGTGATTTTTGGGAGCTGGGAACAGTGTTGTAGAAAACTGAAAACAAGGAATTTTCCCCCCTTGGTTAAGAGGGAAACAGGGGAATACGTTATATGGCACAAAAAACTCGCCTCGAAGAAATACTAACTACAGTCTACAAGGAACAAATGATCGAGTTCCTGACGACTCAGCCAGAGCATTTTCAAGAGGCTCTGGAGCTTGCTATCTCTAATAAGCAACCTTATGCCTGGCGGTCGGCCTGGCTGCTGTGGAGTGTAATGCAGGAGAATGATAAGAGAGTACGAGCTTATGTTGATACTATTCTTGAAGTGATGAAGAAAAAGAAAGATGGTCATCTCAGAGAATTGATCAAAATTCTAAGCATCATGGAGCTGAATGATGACCAGGAGGGGTATTTGTTTGACATTTGCATGAACGCATGGGAATCGATAAATAAAGGGCCATCAGTTAGGTATAATGCTCTGGTATTTATTCTTAAGATAGCGGAAAAACATCCGGAGTTATCCGAAGAAATTGATTTTGTTACTCAGGACCAATATTTGGAAACATTATCACCCGGGATAAGAAATTCGGTTTCCCGAATGGTGAAAGAGAAATTTAAGTAATGGAATAATATTAGTAATCTTAAAAAAGACGCATTAGGAGATATAATAATGTTATTAAACACTCCGGCAAAGGTGCAGAAAAAGCTGACCGAAAACACCCGTAGGCAGCGTTTGGAGATGGACCTTACCCAAGAAGGACTTGCCAAACGTTCTGGGGTGCCGTTGCCAACGCTTCGCCAATTCGAACAAAAGCATTCCATGCCTTCGCGGCAGGCACCACCCTAAACATCTACACCAATCAGATAAACCAATACGTAATACACGCCAACAATAATGAATGCAACTGCAGTCACCCGTCGTGCCCATTTTTCAAAAACTGAAACCTTGTTGAATATATTTCCCAGGAATCTTGCCCCCATAGCGATCAAAATGGCAAAAGCCACCACCGGCAGAGCGGTGCCAATTCCGTAGACCATCGGCATGACCAGACTCGATTGATGATCAATGGCGATTGGAATCAGACTCCCAAAAAACAAGGCTGCCGAGATGGGACAAAAGGACAGGGCAAACAACACTCCCAAAGCCAGGGATCCCCAGATACCCCACTTCTGGACTCGTAAGGCAAGCTTGTCGCTGACGCCACCGCCATAAACCCTGAGCCTGACAATATCCAGCAGCAGAACACCTGCGACAATCAGAACCGGCCCAAGTGCTTTGTTCATGTGTTTCTGGAGAAACATGGCGACTTCGGGAATGGAAAGTATTGAGCCGACGACAAGCGCGCCGAGTGTGGTGTAGGTGACCATCCGGCCAACGGTATACATGAGGCCCGACAATATCACCGCCTTGGGGTTGTCCAGGCTCTTGCCGATATAACTGATAGCGGCAATATTTGTCGCCAAGGGGCAAGGTGAAATCGAGGTCAGAATGCCCAACCAAGCCGCTGAACCAAGAGCGAGCAGATAACTGTCCATTTTACTTATCCGACTTCTGTGATGCTTTTTCCGTAGGTTCCATAAACGACTTGATCTGCCTCTGCACGTAGGAAACGAAGCCTTCCTTGTCGTTCACAAGGGGCCAAATCGCTTTGAGGTTTTCCCACCGGACTTCTTTGCCATCCTGGATTTGTGAGACAACGAGGGCCTGAGTGTAGAGCCCGTACTTAGTGGCGAGATGCTTGTTAGAATCTTCCTCAAAATTTGCAGTTCGCCAGACCAGAGAACCATTTCCCAACTGTTCGGCAAAGCCGGTCGATACGGCTTCAGTCGCATATTCTTCCAGCTTTTTGCAAGTCGCACAGCGGCGGTTCATATGCAAATACGAAACGATGAACTCTGCCGTCTCCAGGGATTTCTCGCCACCGGCATTGCTGGCCGTATTGCTGGCCGTATTGCTGGCGGCTTCGGCCTCAACCACCTCGACATTGGCCCAAGCCGGACCGGACACCAATACAATGAGACATAGCAGAACACAAAAAGTTGTTTTCATGGGTAACCTTCATTCAGTAGAACAGAATTGGGACAGCATCTCTTTGAGCTCGTCCAGGGATGGCAACTTTCCGGACATTTTCAATTCACCGGCGACGACCAGACCCGGAGGCGATAGCAGCCCATAACTGAGAATCTCCGCAATGTCCTCAACTTTTTTGACCGAGCATTCGACGCCTAGTTCAGCGACTGCCTGTTCGGTCAACTCCATGAGTCGGGTGCATTTTGTGCACCCGGTTCCAAGTATCAGGATGTCTGTCATCTGTTTGCCCGTTTCGCAAAACTGTGAATGGAATGTCCGTTACTTTTTGGATGCTTCCTGACCATTTTTTCCTACCCCTACGCTCCAAATATGTATCTTTGTGGCGGGTTCGGCCAGCATTGGTTTAACATTGTACCACAGTTCAATTGGCAGCGACACCTGACCATCGTTCAATTCAAAACCGTTGTCGGCTGGCATCACGAACCTGGACGGCTTGTCATCGCTGATTTTCGTCGGTGGCAACCTGTTTGTTGAGGACAATACCGCATTGTCTCGGAGCTGAGGACTGTTCCCGCTCTAGGAGGGGGCAGACACAATTTCCGAAACAACACCTACTTTTCAAAAGCCAGCAGGAATCGCCAGCCGTGGCCATCACTGTCATCAAAAACCGGATGAGCAGCATACAGACGTACATTATTGAATTGACCCAAACCAGGCACATCGAATCGTTTCCCAAATCCAATGCCTGCGTCCATGCGCCATCCACGAGCTCCTTCCTGGGGGTTCTCAGCCCCTGGAGGCATTTGAGCCTCATCCCAGGTTTTTCCCCAATCAACAAAACCCATGGGTTGGAGTCCCCAGTTTTTCAGGAAGGGAACCCTGGCTGCCTGAAAAAGATCAAAACCAAATCTGGTGTCGAGGGAGGCGTGAGCACCGGAATCGCCTGTTAATTCACCCGCATTGTAGCCCCGCAGAGAACCATAATCTCCCAACCATGTTTTCCATTGCGAGGGTGCTGTGCCGTCAAATCCACTATATGACCCTCTCAACAGCCATTGGTTTCCGTAGCGGTCCAACAGGTCCAACTGGCCATCGAATTTCATTTCCATCATGGTAGATTTTTCATTCACTGAAGAGGCATCGCCCAAGTCATGCCAGGTGATTTCACCAGCAAAAGTCAGTGCACCAGAAGTCCATTGAGCACCAGTGTTGAAAAAAATGTCGTTCAAAAAATCGGCAGCCATGTTGCCATCAGGACTTAAAGATCGACCCAATATATTCCAACTGGTTTGTTGTTCCCAGGCCCGATGTTCGGCATACCCGCCACCGGCATGAATCTTCAAACCACGGGACAGACGCCAGTTCAATTGACCACTGAGGCTTCGTTCTTCGTAGTAGTGGTTGGGATCGCTACCATAAAATAATGAAGAAGCCGATCGTGTGTGACGTCGGTTATCGCCGCCAAACAATGCGCTGTCTTTGACGCCGGAAATGTCCAGGGAAAGCACCTTATAAAGTGAACCTTTGTACTGGCTCCCATCGGTTGGCTGATCTTTCAATGTCCATCGCGACCGCAGAAGCGGAAGTGATAATTCACCTGAAACAACTGGACGCTGGTTGGAGAATGCATAGCCTGCGGTAAGGTTCAAACCTGGTGTCTGGCGACCTTGTTTTTTAATTTTCAGGCCCACTCGTGCCACATAACCCTGTGTGCGATTATAACCTGGGGCTTTCATCCATTCGGGTTTCACGGACCACAAATTACCCTCGCGCAAATCCTGCAATTGGGTCGAGCCTACCTCGGTCAAAGAATCAACTTTGGCTTCGGTGAGGGTAATCTTGATTGCCTGGTCGCTTATATCAGCTTCCCATTGATCACCAATTCGGTCCCAGTACGTTGAAAGGGAATCGTTGCTCGCCTCTTCGCTCAACCAGAATCCTTCAGCAATTTCTTCCTCGGTAATATCGGAATATCCCGTACCTGGAGCGGAATCCAGCGGGCTGAGGGCTTCACCATTGATAATCACATCCTGCAGGGTGACTCGAACCTCAACGTTATCGGGAATTGGGAGTAACGGAATTTTTCTCAGATTGATGCGCATTTGAAATTCAGTTGGAAACCAGAATTCGCCAAATCGCTCCTGGCTGGTGCGATAAACGGGTATCGATTCAAGAAACATGGGATAAGGCACAGCATCGGTCATTTGACCTTCCATTTTGCGCATCACCCAATTGGAATAATCGACCCAGATGGTTCCTTTGGGCAGCGCATCAAATTTAACTTTTGGAGCAAAACTGATTTTATAAATCAGGTTGTTGCCCACCAGCTGACGGTCCAGTATTTCATACTGGTATTTTCGGCGGCCGGCCTCGGTAAAGGGAGGTGCGTCGATGACATTATCCTGCCGGGGTAAAAATTCAGTCGATATTTCTTCATCGATTTCATCTTCGACAAGCTCACCGTTTTCATACTTGCGGCGACGTTCCCAAAGGGTGGACAACTGTTCGCCCAATTCCCTGCTGTAGCTGAGACGAATGGCATATTCTTCTAATGTGTAATTGCCCCCCTCAACTCCCGGGTCATCGCGCAATACCTGAGTAACCAGCATGGTGTATTCGTACTGGGCCATGAGGTAATCATCACGTTCGGAACGTTTGATGATGGCGTCAATTACTTCATCCAAAGACACCTGGGGAGCTGAAACCACCACTGTGTCAGTGAAATAGGGTTCGTTGCCAAGTGTATCGGCGTTAGTTGTTGAGTTGTTTTCCTGACTCAGCACAGGTTTGGCTAAAATTAAACAAATTGCCAACCAGATATATTTCATTTCAAAAACCTCGATTAAATTCGCGTATTTCAACCCGGCTCAGCAATACGCCTTGGGCCATAACATGTTGCGTATCGATTGGGCTAAATTTAGACAAGGGTCTGGCTAGAGAACTGCCCTTGGGTTAAAAAGCCTGTACAAATGTTTAATCCGTCCGTATTGAAAACTAACGACTTAGCTCTCGCAGAGGATACGTCTCATGATGCTGAAACACTTCCTGAAAATCCTGGTTTCTTCATTCGAAAGCCGACAATTACTGGTTCTGGAAAATCTTTGTGCATACCATTTATTCCATCCACCTTGGAATCTTATGACTAAGAGCAAGCTTTCTCCAAATTCGATTACTATTGCATATCGGTGAGCCAATGGAACCTCCAGAGGTGCTTCCAGCCGGATCCCCCTCAGGGGGAGATGGATTTTGACCAGGTTGCCCAAGTTGACCAGGGGAACGATTGGCCGGACATGGATCAATTGGTCGAGGCAACTGACGGGACCTGGAACTGAGTCGCCAAACAGAGCAGGGGCAGCAGAGAGATCCTGTTTTGAGAGTGAAATGGGTTGATGCCGGAGTGTGCCTGGAAATCAGGAGATTAATCTCTGTTCGGCCGTTTGCCGGATTTTGGAAAAAACAGATCCTTCCCGAATAACTGGCTCCTCGGGTCGGACGCTGTTGGGAATAAATTTTGAGAATGGGCTGGTCAGGCCCAAAAAATCCAACCAGTCCCAAACAACTTTCTTTCCGGCAATATCCCACCAAAATTTGTCACGCCAACAAGGACGGTCCTATGTATCTGCACTTGCAGGCTTGGCTCGATGGCGGTACGAAACCCAACCTGGCGAAGCTGACTATCTTGCTTCACATCGCTTCCATCGTTCTTTATTTGTGGCGCTCGCAGGAGGTTTACGATCTGAAGAAACTGAGTCCAAAACGTAGTATGTCTCCAGGTTGAAAACGGCTGGTGAAAAAGTCCAACACATAACTGACTGACTGGCTGACCCCCAAAAAAGAAAATATTTAAATTTGATAAAAAAAACAATTTCACTCCAGTACACCTATATTACTACATCGACAATCGGGAACTAATAATTCAGGCGTTTTGACAATATTTTAAATATTAATTTTCCTTTTTCTTTAATTTCTCAATCCAGCTTTGTTCACTTTTTGAAGCTTCAGAAAACAATAATAAATTTCGGCAGCAACGGGCAAACGATGAGCCGAACAAACGGGACAACAGAACAATTTTTTTGTAATCCGATTGTTCATTCAACTTGAGCTTGGCCGATGGTGATCAAACAAGTTTGGAGAAGAAAATGAAAGCAAGAATCATATCCCTAGTTTTGGCAGTAGTGTTCATGACCAACTTATTGGCAGCTTGTTCAGATGTTACCGGAGTCGACGACACCCTTAAATCTGATAAAAACTCTTCCAGTATGGTCCGGCCAATCCACCCGTTCCAGCCAGTCAAACCCATTCGCCCCCAACCAGCCAATACACTGGTTTTCAGTTTTGACGAAACTGCTCCTGCGGCCAGTACATTGACCATGTACCCAAGTGTTAAAAGCTGGCGATTGATCCTGGATGCACGTATTTCCCATCAGGCCCTGAATAACTGGGATATTAATCAATACAAGAACAAAGCCACGGTCATGGGTTTCGACGGGCGAGGTAATCAAATCGCCCAGGGCACCGCCTTTGTGGGAAACCCTGACGAACTGGATACCTGGTACTGTAACATCACCGTTGGAGACCGAGCTCTGGACATGGCCCAGGCCGGATCTCTGGTCTCTGCCATTGTCGATGATATTGATCTTGGCGGCGACGGCAGCCCTTTAAACAACGGTGAAAAAGTAAACTGCTGGATTCGTGCCCTTGGCGCCGCTGCTGGCGTGGCCGGCTCCATTGGTGCTGGCGCAGCTGTTCTTGCCGCATGTTTCGGCACAGGGGGATTAGGTTGCCCGGCAGCCATTACCGCATACATTGCTGTTGGTGGCGGCGGTGTGGTGGCCGTAACCATCTGGTACTGTCAGTGTGTCGACGAAACAGCTTCATTCTGTTAACCAGTCACACAGTGCAAAGTAATAATTCCAGAAGTCGAGGCTCAACAGAGCCTCGACTCCACCTTTTGTATCTTCAACATGATCATCAATGTTACTTTCTCTTTTACAACGCCAAACGCCACCTCGATAATCTAAACCCAAATCACTCAAAAAATCCCAAATTTGTAATATTCAGTAAATATTTATTCTTTTCTTTTAAATGCCCCATACTTTCATTGTTCACTACTTGAAGTTTCTGAAACTATTCATAAAAAATTAAGATTTGGTGGGTTGCCAGGTTTTTGCAGCAAGAATGAATTGAGGCTGTTTAGAAAATGTACTAGAATGGGGTCAGCTTTCGGTCAAAAGGGGGGCGATGCGTTTGAAATGCATATCCCAAAGCCAACGTAAGTGTAAAGGAATACTGTGCTGATTTTAGCTGCAGTTCTATGTTTCGGAATCGGGCTTGTTCACTCGCTGCTGGGTGAACGGTTCATCTTGATGAGGCTGTTTAGGGGGTCTCGAATTCCACCTCTTTTTGGCAGCGAATTTTTTACAAAAAGAACACTTCGTTTTGCTTGGCACCTCACAACCGTCGCTTGGTGGGGTTTCGGTAATTTGCTCCTAGAGGTCTCCGGAAACCCAATCGACCTTGCTCAGGTTGTGTTGCGGACCGTGGCGGGTGTGTTTTTTGTTAGCAGTGTAGCCACGATGGTGGCGTCAAAAGGAAAGCACCTAAGCTGGGTGGTTTTTGGGGCCATTGCTATTTTGTGTATGCTTTCCCTGTAAACAGGTAACAAGCACTCACCAAACACACTTGTAGGTGAAGCCAAAGTTAAGTGCAGCCAGGATCTATCCGTAAAGTAATTGGGCAATGGTATGCGAAGACAGGGAGGCCAGAATGAAAAAGCACATCGTTTATGGCGCAGCTCTGATTGTCGTCGTTTTAGCCGGTACCTCTGGCTGCAGTGACTCGACTAGGCCTGAAGAAGAGTTTGGTGTTGTTTTGACGCTGAGTGCGGAGACATGGGTATCCGAAGACCAGGAATTTGACGTTGCTGTTGTCAGTGTCGAAAACTATACCTGCGAAACAATTAACTATCCTGCTGGCTGCGGGTTTCTGGTTGGTATTTCTATCTAAGATTTCGAAGGAAGCTGCTTGACTATCTGGGACCCGGAACTGAATGCTGTATGTCCTCCAGTTCACCATTCCTTGGCCGCAGGAGCTTCAATTGGTGAGGTGTGGGACCTTCGGTGGGCGTGGGATGAAGCCGGTGGGCAATACCGGATACCGGCTGGTTGGTACACGGTGCGCACTGAGTTTACATACTATTTGGGTGGCGTCGACGAACCTATTCACTTTGAGAAGGAATTGGAAATCGAGCTGGACTGAAGCCGGGTGTCGCTACCATTTATTCCATCCGACGAGATTGTAGCACAACTTCAGCCCATTCTCAGTAAAGGATGTGAAATTATAGTTAGTGAGTTTGATTGTTTCGATTGTTAATTCAACAAAATATCAGTCGGTTTTCCACCAAATATGGGAACCAAACAAACCCATCCATGATCAGTCTCCACGCGCCGAAATTCTTTTTTATGCACCATCGATATTTTTGCGACACAGCATAAAATCTTTTTTCATATATGCCGGCAACTACGTGGATAGGTCTGTCATCGTTTTAAGGGATGCGGATTATCTGCAAATGAAATCATGTCTCGATTTTGGATTCGCTGCAATATTTGTCCCCTCCGATGCTCAAATTGACTGGGCCTTGCGTTCGCTGATATTTTGCCCGGATAAATTTAACCCTCCTTCGGCACTTTTCATCCCAGATTATTCCATCTCCCATGCCGCAGTGTTTGCATTTATGGTAATTACCTCGAGGTTTATTTTCATGGTGACGGCCATGGTGACGGCCATGGTGACGGCCATGGTGCACATCCGCCGACGTTGGTAAAGATGAACTTAGTTATGACAAACTAATTTGAAGCTGCGCCAAAACGTAGTACAATGAAATCCATGCTGGCCATCAAAGGTCAATGCAAACAAAGAACAATTTAATTATATGACCCCAAGGAGTTAGCCCGTGTTAAAAACGGTCCCGTTACCCTCTGCAATCATCTTCTTATTCTGTTCTTTGGCTTGCCTTCTGCCATCAATGGCTGCGGCCGACAGCCAACGCAGCCACCGATTGGCCCTCATCGTGGGAATCAATGAGTATGCCAACCCAGATATCCCTGATCTTAGGGGGGCCGTTGGTGACGCCGAAAAATTTAGAACATTGCTGACCGCTCCCGGTGGCTATGGCTTTGCCCCAGAAGACATAACATTCCTGACTGACGAAACGGCCACGCTGGAAGGTTTTCTGCATGCTCTCCAGAGTCTTGCGAACCGCCTCAAAAGCCCCGAAGATGTGGTGGTGATTTACTTTGCCGGGCATGGTGGCCAAACACTCGATCTGAACGGCGATGAGCCTGATGAGCGTGACGAAACCCTGCTTTTTCATGACTCCCGCCATGGGGCACCAGACATGGTCGATGACCTTCTTGCCGACCAATTGGCCAAACTCTACGACCACACCGAACACATCATGGTTATCCTCGACTCCTGCAATTCCGGCACTGCCACCAGAGGATTGGGTGGAGATTTCCTGGTGCGAAAATTCTCACCCTTGTTCGAGCCCGAACCCGAATTGGCCGCCCAACTGTCCGTGGGCTTCGGAGATGGTGGAGACGAGTTCCGCAATAGCCCCATGCCAATGATGGTCACATTTGCTGCGGCTGGAGATGGCACAGGAGCCCTCGAACGAAATGGGAAAGGCGTTTTCACGGACGCCCTGATCCGTGTCTTTTCCCAGGCTGGAACCGAGCCCCTCAGTTACGCACGAGCCAGCCGGCAGATCCGGCAACTGGTCAAGGCCAAAAGCAGTCAAATACCCTATTTTCACGGCACGAACATGGATCGAAACATCTTCGGCATTCATGACCGGGGGCGGCCGTTTTGCTGGAACATCAGCCGAGTTCGTGGAGAAAAACTGATCCTCGAAGGCCCTCCTTTGCCGGGCATGGGCCGCGGTGCAGAGTTAAAAATATTCGCTGGTCCCGAAGAAGCCAAAGCGGGCAAACCCTGTAAAGGGCTTGTGGTTATGGAACCTGCCCGACCGAGTGCGGATCTTAAAACTTCGGGAAGAGGCCGTCTCGATGCCAGGACTGAAGGTGCTGATCCTGTTGCCGTTGGCGATCTGGCGGTTCTAGTCCGACCTGGGGATGAATTCCTGAAGATCACAGTACACATCCAGCCGGAAAATCAGGGCGCAGGAGTGGATGCCAACCGTGCCGAACATTTGCGCAAGGCCATTGCCGACCATCCCGAAGCGAACATGCTGATTGAACTGTCAGAGAAGTCAGGAGATTTCATTATCGACACCGATTACCAGAATCGGCTGGTTGTGCTCGACCAATACAACCAGGTGCGTAATACCATGGATATCAGTTCAACCGAGATTGAAGCCACAGTCCACAACCTCTGGTTGCACGCCAGGCAAAAAGCTTTTTTACAAATGACCGGTGAAGGCGGCACAAATTTCAAGGACAACGAGACACTGCAAGTCAGCCTTGTGGCCGAGACTTATCAGCCCGATTGTGCCGAGGGCCTTTGGGTACAGGGAAACCCAAACGATCAACAGATCATACCCCTCTGTCACCAGTGGCATGTCCGGGTTGACTGGCCCGATTCCACCCTTGCAGGGAAATCCCGTGGAAGGTTGTTGCTTGGCGGCCTTTTGTTGTCCGCTGATGGCTCAGTCATTCCATTTCCCACTAATGGCGAGGTGATCCGAATCGAAGCTGGTGGTTATGTAGAGTTTGATGAAGATATATTCATGGGCTGTGGACCTGTTGATGGCGATGATACTATTCTGATCTTCGGCACACGCGAAGACCAACCAGTAGACTGGAGCTTGCTGGCTCAGGAATCCCGCACCCGCACCGCTGATACCAGCGGGCAGTCCAGCTTGTTCCGCACACTTGACCAATATTTGCAACCAGGAACCCGTGGCAGTCGTCCGGTGCGCAAACGCGAGGATGCACCCTGGACTATGAGCTCGCTTACCTCTCGAGTGGAAGCAAACAGCCGCTTTCTGGTGACCGATGACCAAGGCATTCCAACCGAAAGTCGCGAATACACTATCAACCGTTTCGACATCCGTCCCTATTTACCCGACGATCCCAACAGTTCCCTGGGCAAGGTTCTTGAACGGGCAATGTTCCTGACGAATTACAGTGAAGAACGCACCGATGGTGTTCCCTACAAACAACACTCCTGGAACAAAAGCAGCGATGAAAAAAACCTTGCCGTGGGCATCGACTGTTCCCGAGCCATCTGGTACGCCTTCACCAGAGCGGGCCTTCCCTACAACAAGAAAAACGACAGCTATCTTGCCACATTCCAGATGGTGGGACAGAAGAGTCTCATGGCTGATTTCTGTGAACCTTGTGGAGATGAACTTCAAATAGGAGACATCCTTGTCTACCGCGACGCTACTCGTGGCGATGGTCATACAGTAATGGTCATTGATCCTGTTAAGCGCATCTCCTGGGGTTCTCACGGCTGGGATGGGTACCACACCGACACTGGCGTGGAATTTCAGAAAATCAAGGTCAAGAAAGACTGGCAGAGGTGGGATAGAAAAACCATGCTACAGGTGGCCTGCTGGCGGCACAACACCCTTAGCGAGGAGGCACAAAAACCTACCATGAGACGAGGGCACCGAGCTATGGAAAATCACTGTGAGTGCAATTGCAATGCGGAGTATTAGGTGGATCGAAATTGCTTTCTCCACCTTGGGTTTTTTTACCGCCAACTCCCAATGAGAATAAACGGCGCCCAATAATAGGGGTGTGAGTATTTCTCACTCTTGCGCAAAGCCATCTGGGCACCATGCAAGGCTTCAGCTCGTGATATTTCCCCTTCTTGCAATGACGAATAAAGTTCCACCATGAGATCGGCCGTGCTTTCGTCATCCACTGCCCACAAGGTTGCTATCACCGAAGCGGTTCCCCGATCCTGGAATTGATAAGCAAGGCCAGCGATTTCCTTGCCTTCACCATTTTCTCCAACGGCAGTTTCACAAGCCGAGAGAACCGCTAATTCCACTCTGCTCAACGAAAGCAGCGAAATTTCCCTGAAAGTAAGATTAACCCCGTCACCTTCACCTGCCAGCAGGATATAAGATCCCTGTGGGTTGTTGTTCAACAGAACTCCGTGGGTGGCCAGGTGGAGAATCTGGTGTCTTCTGACTTCCCTCCGTAGCCGGGTTTTGGTGGCATCGTCGCCACAGTAAGTTTTGATTTTTGTATCATTCCAGATGTTCTCAAGCTTGTGCACTTCCCGCTCGGCACCGTTCAGGCTACCGTCCGGATTGCAGAACGCCAGCACCGATGCTTCAGCCTTGATGGGCCCTCGGTTGGCCAACACTCCGGCCTTGGTTAGCACACAAGTTCGGAAACGATCAATGAGGAAAGAATCCCCATCATATAGTGCGGCAAAAGGAATATATCGCAAACGACCACTGGGGCACAGAATCACGGTCTCGATCCCGTGCAAATCTCGCTCGAGGGGTTCAATGAGTAACTCATGCAGTTTTTCCGAGGCTTCGGTGGAGCTCTTCTGTTGAGCAACCGGCCTGCGCGTGGCCAGCTTGGCTCGTGATTTTTCCCAGGCCCGTCCCGGCCGGCTCAGGCTGGCTCGCATTTGGACAATCAAACTATCCACTTCCGTGGCGTTGACCGGCACTTCCCGTACTACCAGGGGGTCAGTACCCCCACGAACGATAAAGATGATCAGCTTGTCCGGAAGCAGCAACGGTTCAACAAAGGCTTCCCCTTCCTGCAGGCTGCTTTGCAGGGTGTGGAAACTGACTGGCTCGATTTCCAGACGGCTATAAAGATCGGGGTGCCCATCCTTGAGCTCGTCGACAAAATTTTCAAAGGCGTAAATGATGGTATCGAGCTGGGCTTCCCAGGTTTCCAGAAGGTCCAGTCTCTGTTCGGCTTCGGGTTTGGTCAGCTCCTTGTTCAGCTTCTGCATGAGCAGAGCCTCGCGTGAGACCAGACTGTCGGCGTGGGCCAGAAGGTCCCTGCTCTGCTGATCATCGGGAACCGAGTGCGTGCCGGAGTTCAAGTCGCGCATCTCCTGGGATTTCATCAGGCCGAGCACCTCCCAGGCCTCTTCGTTGCGGTTCTGAGAATAAAGCAGTTTCACCAGCTCTTCATAGGCCTCACGGTGTTTTTCCTGAAAGTTCGCGCGCGCAGGTTCATTTTTCAGTTTGCCGCCAACCTGCTCAAGTTGTTGGACAGTTTCACGGTAAGCAGCAATGGCATCTTCAGTGTTGCCCATATCCCGTTCACAGTGACCCAGGTAAAGCAACGGTTCGGCGATGATCATTGGAATGCGGTATTTCCGTGCATCGACAATCATTTCTTCCAGAGTGGTTTTTGCCTGTTCATAGTCTTTTTCGGCCCAGAATAGAATTCCGATTTGGCTCCGAACACCAAGCACCGTCATCGTATTTCCGATGGCTTCACCTTTGACCAGAACCTCATCCAACACCTTGTGTGCGGCGGTGAATTTCCCATCCCTGCGCAGAAGCTTGCCGTGAAGCGACCCCAACTCAACAAGTCGAGGCATGGCACCGGCCTTTTGAGCAGAAGCGATTCCCTCGAGTACAAATGAAAGGGCTTTTTTATGCTGTTCAAGCTCAGAATAACAATTGGCAAGATTGCCACTGGTGGCGGTTTGTGCATCCAGGAAATGGAGCTGTTTGCTCAACTCATGGGATTGCTCGTAGTACTCAACGGCTTTGGAAAAATCACGCATTATTTCATAAATACGCCCGATGTTGTTCAGGCTTGCCACTTGGCCAAAAGAACTGTTCCAATGAAGATCAATTTCCAGAGCTCTTTCTTGAAGCTTCAATGATTCTTCCAGTTCTCCTTCATTTATGGCAATGGATCCCAGGGTTATTAAAATACCAGATTCCATCCACTCGTTGCCCAATCGGCGGTGAATTTCCAGAGCTTCCCGGGCTATGATTTTCGCTTCATCAAAGTCGCCCAGGCTCTGTGACAACCAAGCCAGGGAATTCAGAGCATCGGCTCGGGGTCCTTCGATTTCAGCTTTTTCAGCAACCTGTCCGGAGGTTACAAATTCAGCCCGGGCCTGGGAATATTTGCCCAGATCCGAATAAAGCTCGCCGAGGGCAAGGTGGCTTCGGGCGATACCCAGGGCATCTTCGGTTTCTCTGAACCGTGTCAATGCTTCGCGATAATTCTCCAGGGCTTTGTCGATTTCCCCCCGGTTGAATTGAATGTTACCAATGGAAATCAGGGCTTCGGCCATGTGGGGTTTGCTGGGCATGTTTCTGGCAATGGTCAGTGCTTTTTCTCCAAGAGCCAGGGCTTGCTCGGTTGCACCCTCGTTGACAGCAAGAATGTCGCAGGAGATGCGGTAGCTGTCACTCTGACCGGCCAGGTCATTTATTTCTTCATACAATTCAGCCGATTGTCTGATTTTTGTTTTGGCTCCGGAAGGATTGCGGTTTTTTAAAAGGGCGAGTCCCCAATCCCGCAAAATTTCAGCTTCCTTGGCTCGGTTTCCTGCCTCCACGGAACTGTTGTAGGCCGACTCAAAATAATTTTCAGCCATCTCATGGCGGCCCTGTTGGACCATTGCTGCTGCCAGGGAGGCTCTAACATCCACCAGTGATGAAATGTTACCTTCTTCACTGAATAGGGAGTCGGCAATAGAGTAGTTTTCAATGGCGGCGCTGATATCTCCACGGTATTCCTGGTAACCTCCCAAACGGCGATAAGTGTCGGCAATATCCCAAGCCAAATCCAGCTTCCGATAAATTGCCTGAGCGCCTTCGAAACTGGCTTCGGACTTTCGGTTTTCACCCAGACGGTATTGAAGTTCCGCCAGATTGATCAGGATGAGGGCCTCCTTACCTTCATCATCCATTTCCCTGGCCAGGGCGAGAGCCTGTGACCGGGCTTCCACCGCTTCTTTCAATTCTCCCAGGTTCCAGTGGCCATCACTCACGTCATTCAAAGCGTCGGCCATCATGGTTGCCCAGCCCAGTTTTTCGGCGGCCTTCAAACCATTACGCCAGGCTTCAATTGCTTTGCCGTATTGCCCCATGGCATCGTAAACATCACCCAGGATGGAGTAGGCCCGGGCGGTGGAACCAACGGCTTCCAGGTCGGCATTAGCTGCCAGGACTTCAAGACTGACCAACAGGTTCACTACCGATGGTTCATACTCCTGCATCCCCAGAAAACAGCGGCCAATTCCCTCCAAACTGGAGGCACTGGCATGGTTGGCCATGGGGTCCTCAAAAGCACCCTTCCAACGCAGGGCCGTCTCAAAATCGGCGATGGCTTGTTCCCATTTCTCAAGGCTCTCGTAGATGGTAGCCCGGTTATGATAGGCCGCACTGACATTGATCGAATCTGACCCGGCAGTGGCGATGGCCTGAGTGATGGCCTGCAAAGCCTCTTCATTTTGGCCGGACCAGGAATGGAGGTCGCTTTTGGCGGCCCAATAGAAATTGGATGCGGTTTCCTCGTTGTACAGGGTTGACGCCTGTTCCATGATTTCGATAATTTGCCAGGCTAAATCCTCTTGCCCTATTTTATGGAGATGGCGCGCAGCAAGGTACCAGGTATCAAAGGCATCTTCCTCAAGCAAGGAGGCTTTATGTTCCTGGAGGTAGGCCAGGCGGGCGGTTTTGGAAAGACCAGGATAGGTTTCAATAACTTCCCATCCTGAAATCGGAGCATTGGAAAGTACCCAGGCAGCATAAGTTTCTGCAAAACGGAATGTTTGTCCGATGTATTTGGCTGGAAAAGACCGCACGTATAACAAATAATTGCGAACATCAACTGTGGTGGTGGCTTTCATGGCTTCAAAAGCGGTCATCCCGTTGAACCGCCCACCCTCGGCAATTTTCTTAAGATCATCCAGATCTTTTACGTGGGGAAATACCTCTTCGATGGCGGCAAGGAGTTTGGTGCAAAGGGTATCGTCGTTGGCTGCTGCGGGATTCTTGATAAGGGCTGATGAATCCAGAATGGGGTTCATCTGCAGGTCGCTGAGGTTCAAAGCAAACGCGGCCACATTCAGAGATACCAATCCTTTTGCCGGCCAGACAACCCTTGCCCTCATGGCAACCAGATCGCCGATCACCATGGAATCCACAGTGGTTGGGTCGAAGCGCATGAGAGCGAATTCAGACCCCAGGGAATCAACCCGGGCATAACCTATTTCCAGAAATTCATCACCATCGTTGCGATAAACCAGGAGCTTTTCACCGGAAACAACGCCGTGGTCGGTTCCAAATAAAACAACCCCGAATTGATTCCCGTCGGTTATGGTTCTGGTCTGGACGATCTTGCCAAACAGTTCCTGGTCCAGGGGTTCTGCAGCCTTGGCTGAATTGCATCCCAAGAGCAGGATGACCACAATTGTCGTCAGCAACGAATTTAGTTTTCCCATTGTCATTTGAAACCCGATCAATTGGTAAACCCTCGAATCTTCATTATCCAAGTTTGTTGGAATTGGTCCTTTGGAGTTTCAGAGTTGGCAGATTGTACAACACCACAGGAAAGTGGACAAGCTCACACGCTTTTGTCGTCATTTTCAATCCAATATGGTATCTTGATGATAGATGCCACTTTACATGGCAAAACCGCAGGTTACAATGAAATGGGTGTAGTCGGGTGGCAATCGGGAAAATTAGCCCCATCGGCAGTAGGACAAAACAATGAGATTATTTTCATGGCATCAAAGCTTTTCGGGACTCTTTTTTTTGGCGAGCCTGTTTGTATTGGTTGTTCCTGTAACGGCCTCAACAATTGATGAGCAAACCAGCTCCACAGGAAGCCTTACCAGACCGGCTAATACCCCAACTCCTGAATCAGGCACTTCGAAAATCAGCCTCGATGAAATGGACCGGGTGCAAGACCTGAAACAACAGGTCACCCGTTCCCTGGCTAGGTATTTCGGTATCCCTGAAAGTAATATCCAACCAACCCTTCGCTTCGAAGAAGACCTTCACGCCGATCCTTTTGACGCCTTCGAAATCGTCCAGCTGATTTGTGACGAGCACCAGGTGCCGGTACCGGAAAATCACCGGATCAAGACTCAACAGGATCTGGTTGCCCATATTGTTAAGGCGGAACAAAACCGGGGCAATCAAATCATGGGCAATCAAGATGCCATCAAAGAGTTCATCGTTCAGACCATTTTCTATGCCACAACTCGTGCCGTAGATGATCCGAAATCACCAACCACTTTCTATGGTGGTAAACGTGCCGCAGTCGACCGAAACCTGCACGTGGGCACTTGTGAAGTCACCATTCCTGTACTGAAGCACAAGCCCGGCAATCTGGAATCTCCCAGCTTCTGCCGGTTGGAGTTCAAACCCGATTCCAAAAAACACATTGTATTGCGCCGAATCAATCCCATGGAAGAAAGTCGCTTCTGGACCCTTCTAAACGATGGTCTTGCCAACGGTAGAGGCGGCACCGAAAACGACCTCCTGGTCTTCATTCACGGCTTCAACGTGAGCTTCAGCAAAGCCGCCCGCAGAACTGCCCAGATGTCCTACGACCTTGGTTTTCAGGGTGCTCCTTTGGTTTTTTCCTGGCCATCGAACGGCAGCCTGCTGGGTTATCTTTCGGACCGAGAGGATGTGGAGTGGAGCGTCAGCTACCTGGTGGATTTTCTATTGGAGCTTCGCCAGAAAAGTGGCGCCGAAAACATTCACCTGATGGCCCACAGCATGGGCAGCCAGGCTCTTCTCAGAGCCCTGCACCGGATTGCCCTCATGAATGGCGATGAGAATCCGCTATTTGAAAACGTCATTCTCGCCGCGCCTGATTTTGACACCCGCACCTTCGCCGAAGATATTTTCCCTACAACCTTCGGGTTGGCAGAGCGCTGGACGTTGTACGCGTCCAACAAGGATACAGCCCTCGACGCATCCAGAGTTCTGAGTGATAAGCGTCTTGGCACACCCTTGGCCGTGGCCGAAGGAATGGATGTCATTGATGCCACCGGGGTGGAGGTCACCCCTTGGAATGTTCCCGAGTTTCATTCCTATTATGCCAGCAAACTTCGGGTGATGGCTGATATCGGCGGGGTTTTGCAGCAACGGGGACCATCCCTTAGAAACCTATTGCCCAAAAAAAAGGGCGTCCAATCCTATTGGATCATTTCAATGGATTAACTCACACATCTGGCAACGCAAACAGACAACACAGTTTTTAATGAAGGAAAGTCAAAATCATGAATTCTAATTCCAGGTCACCAAGAGGCAGGGCCCAGGTTGCACAATTTCTATCCTTCTTTTTCCTGATTTGCTTTGTACTCACTGGAGCCGGGGCTGAACCTCAATTTCGCAACCCCGATGAAAACGTAAGCTCCGTGTCCCTCAAAACTCGTGGTTCAAGTGACCTGGACAAACTCGACAACGAGTTGAGGGTACTTTACGAACAGTTCACTGCAGGCCGGGGCGGTCCCGAAGGTCACAGCTACAGTTCCGACCAGTTGAACTATCTTTTTGGCATCGACCCTCAGGATAAAATGCCTCAACTGCAGGTGAGAGTTACTCTTGCCGAGGGTGCTACCGGAGATGATATCCAAACTGCCGGGCTGCTCATACGCGGTGGCAACGGCCAGCACGTTGTAGTATCGACGGTAGTTCAGGGTCTCGGCAAACTGGTGAAATTAAGTTCGGTGGCTTCGGTTGATGCCCTGAAGGCGGCGCATACTCCACAATCTCCTCAACGGGTCCAACCAAAGATCAGCAACGCCACTTCGGTTTTCCGCGGCAATGAAAATCTGGACCACGGTGGGATGACCGGCAAAGGCGTGATTGTGGGAATAGTGGACACCGGCATTGACTGGCGCCATGGCGACTTCCTCAACCCCGACGGCACCACCCGCATTCTCTACCTGTGGGATATGGTCGATGGCAGTTACGGTGAATCCGATGGCGCCATCGGTGACCTGGCACCCATGGCAGCCTACAACGAAGCTCTCAATATGACTTATCGTTATGGCACTCTGTATGATGCCGACGACATCAACCAGGCTCTGCAGGGAAAAGACACCTGTCGTTCCGAGGACCGAGCCGGGCACGGTACGGCCTGCGCCTCCATTGCCGCCGGCAATGGCTTATCCACTGGAGACACTTCCGCAGAATCTTTTGAGGGTCTGGCCCCAGATGCTGACTTAATAATCTGTCGTGCAGGCGATGGCTCCTTTGACAACGATTACGTTTTGGCTGTGCAGTGGATCATAGAAAAAGCCAGAGAGCTGGGCCAGCCATGCGTCATTAACCTCAGCCTCGGTGGCCACTTCAGCGCCCACGATGGCCATGAGCCAGTAGAAGTATTTATGAATGACCTGGTGGGTGAAGGGATTCCCGGATCTGTGATCTGTGCCTCAGCAGGCAACGAGGGGCGCGAGAGTTTTCACGCTGCGGTGCGTTATGGGCCAAAATCAGCGGGCCAGGCTGACGCCAACAGCAGCCTCATCGAAATATTCGTCAAGGAAAAAACCGAGCTGCATGTTCTCTTTGATGCCGACGACGAATGGGGGTTGGCCATCATGGGCCAGGACAATTTCCTGGTCAGCGACGAGGGCGTTCAATCGATAAGCTACATCCAGAAAGTGGACGGTAAACCCGATATTCTGGTTCCTGACGCCATCCCCGTTGAGCAACTTATTGACTGGGCTCGGGCCATTCAGTTCGGTGTTGCCGGCTCCGGATCCGAGCAGGTCAAAGTTCCCCTGCCCGCAGGTCGCTATTACGCCTGGGCCTATGGTGCATCCGAAAAAGTAACCAATGGAAAATGCGATCTTTACCTGCCGTTTACTTTCCAGGGAACCTTCGGCAGTGGCACCGTGAAGGAGGCTATGGTTGGCAGCCCTGGCAACGCTGATAATATCATCACCGTTGGCTCTTATGATCACAACATCACCTGGCCAAACATTGATGGCGGGACTACGCGGTACAACATGATCGAAGGGGGAATTTCCGGCTTCAGCAATCCTGGATTCAGGCGTGACGGCGTGGTGAAGCCCGACTTGGCTGCTCCCGGTCGTTTCGCCATCTCAGCTGCGGCCGAAGGTTCTTCCATGAAGAAAGACGCAGGTAATTCTCACATCACCCCCGACGGTTTGCACCTGGCCTGGGAAGGAACCAGCGCCTCTACTCCCTATGTTGCCGGAGTGGTTGCTCTGATATTGCAAAAGAACCCTAATCTGGATGCCGCCCAGGTGCGGGAGATTCTCATCCGAACTGCCAAATCTGACCGAAACACAGGCTCAACGCCTAATCCTGCCTGGGGCTACGGAAAAGTGAATTCCGAAGCCGCAATAAGGGCAACCAAAGCGCCATAAAGTGTTAAAGGGACGCCAAAAAGTGTGTTGGGAAACCGTTCGCTTAACAACTGTATTCCTGGTTTTCCTGACCGCTTTCGGTATAGGCAAAACGTTTGCCGACACTCCAAATCCCACAAAACGCGCACTCATTGTTGCTATTTCCCAGTACGATCGTGGTGGACCCGATGACTGGTGGAATCTGAACAGCAGCGGTGATGCCGAAGCGATCAGTGCTTTGTTGCAAAGACGTTTTGGATTTGACGCAGAAAACATCCTTGTCCTAAGTGGTATTGAAGAAACCACGAGCGCAAAAATTATTACTGCCTTTGAACAATGGCTCATCAAAGCAACCAAACCTGGTGACATAGTTTATTTCCATTATTCAGGCCATGGCACCGAAATTCCCGACGACAATGGCGATGAAATTGATGGGTTGGATGAGTGCCTTGTTCCTTCGGATTACATTTCCAGGCATGACGGTTCTGCCAACATCAGGGACGACCGATTGGCTGATCTTCTGGATCAACTGGATTCACGGGAACCAGCCAGCGTTACCCTGACCTTTGACTGCTGTTACTCCGGAACGGCCACTCGAGGAGGACGCCAGCTTGTTCGTGGTCAATCATGGACAGGAGCCACACCAGCTGTTCGCCGAGGAAATGCGGATGAGGCAAAAAAGGATGCCGGTGTATTCCTAAGCCGAACCCACCCCACCGAAGCCAACTATGTGGTGCTGTCGGCCACCAGCCAAGGGCAAGTGGCCAGTGAGACCGACGATGGAGCCGGTGGCACCATGGGGCTGTTCACCTGGGCTTTTACACAGGCCGCTGCCGAGGCCCGGACAGACTGCAATTACCGCTCTTTGTTTGAGCAGGTGACCAACCTGATGCTTGAACGCAATCGTGCCCAAACACCGCAGATAGAAGGTCGTCTGGATGAAATACTTTTTAATGGCCAATACGTGCCAACACCCCAATACCTGCCCATTACCCAGGATTCCGGCCTCGGCCTTTTGCTCGAAGCCGGCACTTTGCAGGGCATGACCGAAGGTTCGGTTTTAGGAATTTACCCAGCCGGAACCATGAATTTCAAGGATGAAGAACCAGTGGCCCGGGCCAGAATTTCCAATGCCGATCTGAACTACTGCGAGCTGACGCTGGAACCGGAATTTTCCGGCACTTCACAGGATTCAGTATTCAGGGCATCCAGAGCCATCGAAGAAGTGCATCAATATGGGGAGATACGCATCGAGGTTGACCTTTCCAAGCTGTCTCATTGGCCGTCACTGCCGGCCCTGCAAGATCAAATCAAGATCCTGCCGCAAATTTGCGAAGCTACGGCCGGCACCTCCGGTTGGAATATCAGAATCACCGCTCCCAAAAACGGAATAATGCGGATGGAAAAAGACGATGGATCACTATTGCGTGAATTTGCCGTCACTTCAGAATCCCACCGGACCATTGCCTCGGCACTGGAGGGTGTCGCCCGATGGCATTTTATCAACGACTTGGAAAACAGTGATCCGTATGCCCAGGTGGCCATCGAGCTGAAGGTGGTTCCGGTAGAAGTTGCGTTTGATGCCGATGGTTATGTCACGGGTGTTGTTGGAGATTTATCCTCCATTTCAACAGTTGCGGGGCCGCCGGAATTTCCGGTTGGAACATTCGTGATGCTGGAATTGCGCAACACCGGTTTTGTGGATGCCTATGTCACTGTGCTGGATCTGAAAAGTGATGGAAGCATAGGGCCGCTTTGGCCTCATCCCGGACTGCGTGTGCAGGACAACCGCATAGTTGCAGATAATGAATGGCACAGGATCCCTGAGCCATTCATTTTCCAGTTGGAAGAGCCGCTGGGGCCGGAGTTGTTCAAAGCCATCGCTACGGCCGAGCCAGCGGACTTCAGTCCTTTGTTGGATCCCGAAACCATTGCTTCGGATACCCAAGAGCGAGGTTCCTCGCCCCTGAGTGAACTACTAAGAGCAGCCACACTTGGGCAGCGTGCCCAATCTGCAGTTGCCTCGGGGAACTGGGCTGTTTCCAGTGGGCGATTCCGGGTAATTGATCGGTGAGCTCCGAAGTAAGCCAGCCTTTGGTGGATTGCATCAAGGGCGATGGAGTTTTGGGGAGGGACAGTGTCTGGAATTCAACGAAAATGGTAGAATGGGCCAAGATTGGGTGGGTTGCCAGGTTTTTGCAGCAAGAATGAATTGAGGCTGTTTAGAAAATGTGGTAGAATGGGTTTCACTTTCGGTCAAAAGGGGGAACGATGCGTTTGAAGTGCCTTTCCCCTGCGTTTGGAGATCTTGTTTTCAAAGTTTTTTTCGCGAATCAACGCGACCAGGATCCCGGAGGCCCCCCATGAATAGGTTCATTTTTTTATTGTCCCTTAATCTGGCGGCCCCTCTCTTCTGCTCCTCGGCACTTGGCAATCAGACATATGACTACTCCGTTCACACACATTGGAGCGGCTCCCACCTGAACGACGGAGATGATATCACTTCAGTTGAGCTCATCGAAAATTTCGGCATCGATTACGTCGTTTCCACGGGATTGATCTCGGGCCTTTCCTTTTTTATCCTTGGCGAGGGTGGCCTTCAACACATATCCAGCCTGTCCCTGCCGGGGTTCGAACAGGCAGTGAGTTTTCAGAGTGGCGCGGCATACGTAGTTTCAGAACCAGATCTCTTGGTGAAGGTCTTCTGCTACAGCCCCGAGAGTCCCGTCCTCCGCTGGCTGGAGCAACTGCCGCACACTCCGGTGGACATCGCCACCTGGGGCCAATATGTGGTCATCGCTTGCGGGCAAGACGGCCTTCTCGTCTTCGATACTACAGAACAATTCGGCTTTCCGACGGGAGTGGTTAGTCAGTGGACAGGAACGGCCGACCAAGTCGAGGTCGTGGGAGACTATGCCCTTGTCCGCAACGGTGCCGGAATAACCTCTATCGATCTGAGCGACCCTTCCGCTCCGGAAACCGCGGATATTGTGGCGGTGGATGCCCCAGCTGATCTGCTGACTGACAGCGACCGGGCTTTCGTGGGAGCACCTGAGGGCATCCTGGAACTGAATATGGCCGACCCTTCGGCCATGTTCACGGTTCGAACCATCGCCATGGATGGGGAATACAACACCAACTATTTGAGCCTGGCCCTCGATGGGAATATCCTGTACGTGGTCAATAGTGGTTTCTTTCGTTTCCTGGATCTGATGAGCGGTACCCTGACCATGAAATGCGAAGGATTCAGCTACCCGGAGCAAAGCGCAGTGATAGACGGTCAAATGGCCATGGCCGCCGGTTCGCATGGACTGTTTTCCTATTCTCTGGAGCCCGGAGGCACGGCTCCCTCTTCCGAGATCGCCGGATTGCAAGTCAACGGCAACCGACTGAAGATTGTGGGTGACCGCCTGTTCTCATCGGCCTACCGATACACCTACTGCTACGATATCGGCGGCCCCCAACCAGCGCTGTTGTGGTCACATCTGGGGCCAGAAAATCATGTGGCGAGTTTCGTGATCCGCGGAAACATGGTCTACATTGGTTTCACGGACGGTACGATGGATATCCTGGATATCCAGGGAACGCAAGTCGGTTTCCTGGACACGGGGACCTGGTCCATCGACGATCTTCGACTGACGAAAAACTCTTTGGCCGTCTGGACGAAGTCTGATGACATTTCCTACGAGCAGCAGCTGCAGCTGTACGATCTGGGCGAGCCCACAACACCTCAATTGGCTGATGTCTACCAGACCGATTTGTACTCCGATATGCTGACAGCAGGAAACACGGTGGTTCTCTACGATCGGATCCAGCCGGCTTCCAACGGTGGCCTGCTACTGGATGCTTCAGATCCGCAAGAAATTGTTGTGGCGAGTCCCATCTGGGTTGACCCCACCTGGTTTGTCAGCGCCGGAGATAGTAGCCTGTATCTTGTCCAGAGATGGGAGGGGCCGCCCACAATGTTCATTATGGATGTTTCGGACCCCTTTGCTCCGCAGCATGCCCCCGAAATCAAGATCCCTTCCTACAGCCTGACTTTCCTCGTGGATGGTGACGCAGGTTACCTTGGGTCAACCAATCTGGTGTTTGATCTGAGTGACCCCCTGGCCCCCAGACCGGTGGGGGCCATTCCCGTTCAGAACTCTTCTCCGGCCAGGACCATCGGTGCTGGAGATGGGAAGATCCTGGTTTCCAGCGGCGGTTATTTCCTCATGTCCGCTCACGGGTATGGTTTGTCGCCTGTGGTGGAGGATCTGCCCGATCCTACCGGCCTGGCCCTGAAAGGATACCCTAACCCCTTCAGTCCAATGGTGACGGTGGAATTCACCATGGAAACCGACGGTCGGGCCGTGGTCGAAGTCTACGATGTTCGCGGTCACCTGATCGATCGCATAGCCGGATCCTTCGCAGCGGGTACGCGGCAAATGGAATGGAATGGCCGGGATCCTCACGGCCGGGAGTTGTCATCAGGAGTCTATTTCCTGAGAGTGCAAACGCCCCGGGGATTGGCCAGTCGAAAGATTTTGCTGGCCAAGTAGATCGTCGGAAATAAGGTGAATCGCCCGGGTTTGACGGAGGCACTACTGTCTGAGGGGGATGCTTTCTTCTCGTTTTGGTTTTCCCCATAACAGTCCCACCGGCCGACCCGGGATTGTGGACCGGAAAAAGTCTTGGTTCTATTCAGTATGCTTGTGCTACCCCAGATCGGCCATCGAACACACAAACAAACCCGTCAAAATAAAACGCATGATAAGTCCCCAATATGAACTGACAATAAGTTGAGCGGGTGAGTACGGCGCATTGAAACACAGGGGAGGGGCTTGCCCGCCGGGAAAGTGAACTGGCTGGTGCCGAACAACAGGCCGCCAAAGAGCACCTACTTTGGCACAAGAGCAAGGCGGTCACTGCTGCGACGCTGCATTGTTTATCTGGTGCGGGCTACGAGGCTCGAACTCGCGACCCTCAGCTTGGGAAACTGATGCTCTACCAACTGAGCTAAGCCCGCCCCATCCCCAAACACAGGTACGCTGGACAAATATTCTGCGATTTGATTGATCCAGTTTCCGGAATGCATTAGAGTGGTCAACATTCGGTCCCGTGTGGGGAACCATGCATTTGAAGTAGTTATTCTCAGTGTCTCACAGCTGAAACCACGTAAAGGAACCAATCATGTCCGCTCCAACTGAAGGCCTTCCCGTTCTTTCGATGACATTTGTTGGGGATGCAACACCTCCGGCGGCTGCCGGGATTGCTGTTTACGACACGGCAATGAAGCAGAGCGTTTGCTCCATCTCCGCCCGACACCTGCGAAACGTCGTGGAAGAGTTGGTCCAGGAAAGCCTCGAGCGTGAACATGGAAGCGACCCCGCTGAGGTCAAGGTTGTTATCCTGATTCGTGGTGACCGGTTGGTGGTTGAGGTGCATGACAAGGGAATTCCGGCTGCGAACGATGACCCGGTACTGGCCATTCCGCACGAACTGGCCCGGCTTGGATTCGTTGCAGAGTTCAAGATCGCATTGCACGGGCACAGCGGGAATGTGGCTGTCTGCGAAGTTGACCTGCACTGCGCCGAAGATCGGCCTGCGTTCCACGACGTTGAGGAGAAACTGGCGGAGGATGTCGCACGCGCCGAAGATGGGGCTGAATTGGAGATCCGCCGCATGCGGCCGGAAGAGACTCTGCTCCTGTCACGTTGCATGTACCGGTGCTATGGCTACACCTACCCGAACGACGAGGTGTACGATCCGACGCGGATGGCTGCCCTTGTCGAGTCAGGACTCATGATTTCGGTTGTCGCGGTCAACGGCGCCGGTGAAATCGTCGGGCATGTCTCGGCGACGCTCGCTGCCGCGGGCTCGCTCTGTGCGGAGGCGGGCAAGATGGTGGTCGATCCGCGCTACCGCGGTCACGGATTGGCCGGGAAGATGGTGTTGTTGCAGAGGGACATCGTGAAGGAGGTCGGCCTTCGCGGCCTCTGGTCCGAATGTGTAACCAATCACCTGTTCAGCCAACTCAGCGAACTCAAATCCGGAGCACAAGAAACCGGTGTGTTTCTCGCGACCATCGAGGCAGAAACAACAATGGTGGGGATCGATACTAAAAAAAAACAGCAACGACATTCTCTAATTGCGTTTTTCAGGGCAATTAGCGGTGTGCCCAAACGCACGATCCACGTTCCCGAACACTATGCTGACTTGACACGCAAAATCGTTGGGAAGCTTGCGATCGAGCGGGAGATCGTTTCTACCGCAGGGTCCTGGTCTCCCAGTGGTCCGACGCGTATTCATCTCACCCTCGTCCCGACAAGAAACGTGGCCTTCATTGACGTCTCCACCATCGGAGAGAACTTCGCCGATCACCTGGCCGATCAACTCGCTGGGCTGCTGGCTTTACGCGTGGATGCCGTCTACCTCGATCTTCCGGCCAACGATCCCGGCACCGCGACGGTGGGGCAAGTGACAGAGGGGTTGGAGTTCTTCTTTTCCGCCGTTCTCCCGGAATTGCGTACCGATGGAGACGTACTGCGGTTGCAGTTCCTCAACGAGTTGACCCTCGATATTTCACAGGTGAAAAGTGCGAGTCCGGAGGGTAGGGCGCTGGTCGCTGCAGTAGAATCCGATCGCCAACGCGTTTACGACCTGTCTCGCAACCGTCGCCTGGGGAAGTAGTTGGGGCGGATCAAGAGGGCGCGCGTACTCGGCGACTGACACCATCGGTATTTTCGCGACGCTGCAGAAAACATTTTCCGAACAAGCCTGGCAGCTTGGTGGATCGGTTTGTCATCGTTTCGATGGTTGCGAATAATCTGCTGATGAAATCATATGTCGACTTTGGACTCGCCGTATTATTAGTTTCCTACGGTGCTCAAATTGCCTGACTTGCCCTTGCGGTCGTTGATAATTTGCTCGGATAGATTAAACGGTAATGACAGTGGGCCTGAGTATCGGCAGGAGATTCCTGATTAGGTTTGGAGTTGATTTGAAGACCTGAAAAAATCCCAAAATTCTCTTGAAAAACCTCACCCCACTTTGTTCCCCCCGTAGAGTTGAACCCATTCACCAATCTAGGGAGGCCCCCATGAAAACCATGACCAAGCCAATTGCCATCGTCTTTTTACTTTGCCTGCTAGGATCATTTCTCCTTTGGACAGGGTGCACCGACGACTCCTCAAATGTATCTTCACCAACCGATGTCACTTCCCCAACCCAGGAAGTGAAACGAACCCACATCCCCGTAGACCCCGATCAAGTCAGGCCCATCAACCGTCCTTTCAACCCCATCAACTTTGAAGACGGCACCATCGCCACCAGCACGATCATTCCTCAGGAAGGAATCCACACCGAGCTGACCCTTATCAGCGACGGCACGGTGCTGGCCACCCTGGATTGGTCGGTGACAGATCAAACCCTGATCGTCGATGTGGTTGGTGTGACATCAGGAACGGTTGAAGGTTACGAAGGCTCAGCCAACCCCTTTGGTTGCAACACAACCTTGTATTACGTCTACCAAAATGTGCTGGCAGCCCAGGGTAACAAAAGTGGCGAAAAAGATGAACCCGGTTGTGATCGAATTCCCGATTGGCTCGAAACCGAGTGCATGCTCGACTGCTGTGAAGTGCACGACAAATGCTTCGCAGATAACAATTGCACCGAACGTAGCTGGTTGCCTGGACACGGCGAAGGCCTGGCCTGCACCATGTGCAATGTCAGAGTGGTGGACTGCATGGTCGATTGCCTGCCTTGGTGGGTGCCCCGCCCTTGGTGGTATCCTGGATGGATTTTGGACCTCATCGAAGTGGATCAAATCGATGGCGCTCAGGGAATCGTCAGGTAGGGTGGAACTCTGAACAGAAACCACACTCGGCGAAAAAAGAAATCGCCGCCGGCCATAAGGTCGGCGGCGATGTTCTTTTCAGCTTTTGGAAAGTGTTCTTCCCAAGCGCCTCGGTTTCTGATCACATAATTGTTCTGAATAAAAAACATTTACGCCGGATTTTGAAGGAGTATTCTTCTTATTACCATGAGTTTAGGGCACACTTGGGTCTTGAGAAGGACACCTGCTTCAAGCTCGGCCCAAGCGATCGATGCTGGTCCGATCAAGAGGTCGCCCGTACTCGGCGGCATGCACCATCGATAATTTAGCGACGCTGCATAAAAAGAATTTAGGCAAGTGGAGACTGATCATGGATCGGTTTGGTTGGATCCCATTTTTGGTAGAAAACCGGCTGATATTTTGTTGAATTTACAATCGAAGCAATCACACTCACTGACTTAAATTTCACATCCTTTTCTGAGAACGGGCTGAAGTTGGCTCCAGTCTCGTCGGATGGAATAAATGGTAGCGACACCACCTCAGATGGCTCTGGATTTTGATCAGGTAACCCAATTATTCCAGGGGATCGATTGGGCTGACATGGACCAATCGGCCGAGGCACCGGGCTAAACCAGGAACTGAATCACACCAGAGCAGAGAAATGTCAGCCGTGATTTCCCGATGGCATTGAAACCGGTTGAGGCCGGGGTGTGTCTGGAATTCAACGAAAGTGGCAGAATGGGCCAGGATTGGGTGGGATGCCGGGTTATTGCAGCAAGAATGAATTGAGGCTGTTCAGAAAATATAGTAGAATGCAGTCAACTTTCGGTCAAAGGGGGGACAATGCGTTTGAAATGCCTATCTCCCTGAACTGAGCGATGATGAATTATCGAAGGTAACAGGTGGTGATAGTTGATTCCCTATTCTGATAATCACTAACTCTAAGAGGAGAAAATCATGTCTGAAGAGAAGAAAGAGCTGGCAAAAAAAGAGAAACTCGAGAAAGCAAGGAGTCTGATTGAAGAGCTCAATAAACTCGAGTTATCGGAAGAGGAATTAAAGGAAGTTGCCGGTGGCAGTATTACCAATGAGAAAACACCCGGTGTATATTAGACTCATCAGAAGAGATCGGCATTAGCGGTGCAGGAACAGTAGATATTATAGACGGAGACTGTGGTGAATAGGCCTCTTCTGGTATTAGACCTGGATGAAACGTTGGTTTACTCAACGAAGAGGGCACTACCTTGCAGGCATGACTTCGAGTGCTGCGAGTATCTGGTATATAAGCGACCGTTCGTTGACCGTTTCATTGAGTCGATGGCACTGCACTACGATTTGGCGGTATGGACAAGCTCATCGTCCGATTATGCCGACTGCATCAAGACTGGAATATTTGCGAAGGTGTTTTTGAATTTTTTGTGGTCTCGGGATAAGTGCACCAGGCGATATGACTCGGAACTGCAGGGTCACTATTGGGTCAAAAATCTGAAAAAGGTCAAGCGTTCGGGATATGATCTCGAGCGCGTTCTCTTTGTCGACAATACCCCCCAAAAGCTCGAAAGCAATTTCGGGAATATTGTTGCGGTTCGCGATTTCGAAGGAAGCCAGTCCGACAATGAGTTAGTGGTCCTTGCCAAATACCTGGTGAAAATTGTCGACACACCGAATTTTCGAGCTATCGAGAAGCGGGGTTGGCGGGAGGCTATATAGCAAATGCTTGCACCTGACAATCGCGCCTGTAACACCTTGTGCTGACGCACAATGTGCGTCAGCACGCTTGCAGGTTAAAAAAACGTTAGACAAACCAAGGAATTATTTTGGTAAAACCAATTTCCAGCCGCAGGGTCC
>JAAEOA010000109.1 GCA_024223715.1 bacterium
CGGCAGGCTCTTTTTTTCCGTATCTATTAGGTATCAATTCGATCAGATCAGCAACGGAGCAATAACCACACTAATCACAGACATAAGCTTGATCAGAATGTTAAGGCTGGGTCCGGAAGTATCCTTGAAAGGATCGCCAACGGTATCACCAATAACAGCAGCGTGATGGGCTTCGCTGCCCTTGCCACCAAAGTGACCACCTTCAATGTGTTTCTTGGCGTTATCCCAGGCACCACCAGCATTACTCTGGAACAGAGCCAGCAATACACCTGTAGCTGTTACACCAGCGAGAAGTCCACCCAGCATTTCGGTTCCACCAATGAAACCAACTGCCACAGGAGTCAATACGGCAATCAGGCCAGGCACGATCATCTCTTTAATAGCAGCGGCGGTGGAAATATCCACACAACGACGGAAGTCTGCTTCTGCTTTGCCTTCCATCAAACCGGGGATTTCTTTGAACTGGCGGCGAACTTCTTCAATCATGGCGAAGGCAGCACGGCCCACAGCGTCCATGGCGAAGCTGCTGAACAGGAACGGCAGCATGGAGCCAAAGAGCAGTCCCACCAGCACCTGAGGCACCAGAAGGTCAATGCTTTGCAGTCCAACAATTTGCTGATAAGCGGCAAACATGGCCAGGGCTGTCAAAGCAGCCGAACCAATGGCAAAACCTTTACCAATGGCAGCGGTGGTATTACCCACGGCGTCCAGTTTGTCGGTTCGGTCGCGAACTTCAGAACCCAGTCCGGCCATTTCACTAATACCACCGGCGTTGTCAGCAATGGGACCGTAAGCATCAACAGCGAGCTGAATGCCCGTGGTTGAGAGCATACCCAAAGCAGCAATGGCAATACCGTAAAGACCAGAGAATTTATAGGCAACCAGAATTACAATACCCAATACAATGATGGGCAGAGCAGTACTTTTCATACCCAGACCCAGACCACCAATAATGTTGGTGGCGGCGCCGGTTTCACTGGCTTTAGCGATGCCCAGTACGGGACCGCGGTCTTCAGCAGTGTAATATTCTGTGATCATACCGATGGCAATACCGCCGGCCAGACCCACAACAGTAGCAATGAAAACACCCATGGGAGTGAAAGTCAGTCCGTTAAAGACCCAGCTTTCAGGCAGCATCATGGTGATTACGAAATAAGAAGCCACCATCATGATTCCACCGGCACCAAAGGTACCAATGTTCAAAGCAGCCTGAGGGTTACCACCCTCTTTGGTTTTGACAAAGAAAGTACCGATGATGGAAACCACGATTCCCACAGCGGCCAGCACCAGAGGCAGCAAAACACCCATGAGGTTGCCAGCAGGCAGGAAAACCACACCCAGAATCATGGAACCGACAATGGATCCGACATAACTCTCAAAAAGATCGGCACCCATACCAGCAACATCACCCACGTTGTCACCAACGTTATCGGCAATCACGGCAGGGTTGCGGGGATCATCTTCAGGAATACCGGCTTCAATTTTTCCCACCAGATCAGCGCCAACATCGGCAGCCTTGGTGAAAATACCGCCACCCACACGGGCGAACAGAGCAATGGAGCTGGCTCCGAGGGAGAAACCGGAAATCACCTGAATGATTCGGGTTACACCCCATGTTTCGCCATACAAATGGGTGAAGGTAATGTAAAGTAGGCTCAAACCGAGTACCCCCAGTCCAACCACAACCATTCCCATGACCGCGCCGCCACTGAAAGCTACTTCGAGAGCTTTGTTCAAGCTATTACGAGCAGCATTGGTAGTACGAACGTTGGCCAGAGTGGCGATTTTCATGCCAATGTAGCCAGCCAGGCCGGAAGCCAGAGCACCCAAAACAAAAGCCACACCAATTAACCAGTGTGAACCTTCCAATTTTGCGTTTCCGGCAGCCAGCAGGATACCGACAACGGCTACGAATACTGCAAGTACAGTGTACTCACGCTTAAGGAAGGCCATGGCGCCTTCTTGAATATGACCGGCGATGGCGACCATCTTCTCATCACCGGGTTCCTGGTTTTTCACCCAGGTTGCTTTGAACGCGGCAAAAAGCAGCGCCAAAACTCCGGCGGCGGGGATGAGATAAATAAGCACTATGAGTCCTCCTGATTGGACGGCTTCTGTTTAAATCGCCCGGACTGCGGGGGAATACCAGCAAGGCAGGGCGAACTTCAATAATTATGCAAAGAAGAAACGCCTCAAAAGAGGCGCTTTTTCCTGAAAGCGGAGCAAATTTAACAGATAACGGGGTTGCTAGCAAGCAAAACCCCGTTATCAGATCAAAATAAGACAGTTCCAGCGGGGGTTTCCCCCAAATGAGAAGGCTTATTTTCCTTCAATACTGACCAATTCAACGTCAAAGCAGAGAGTAGCGTTGGGAGGAATACGGCCGCCACTACCTCGGGCGCCATAACCCATTACTGAAGGAATGATCAAACGGGTCTTTTGACCAATTTTCATGCCTTCAATGCCGCGGTCCCAGCCTGCAATAACCTGACCTGCTCCCAGAGTGAACTGAAAAGGCCGGCCGGTATTGGTGGATGAGTCGAATTGAGTGCCTTTTTCGCCATTTTCCCACAACCAACCGGTGTAGTTCATGCTGACTTTGTCGCCCAGTTCAGCAATGGCTCCGTCACCTTCTTCGAGGATTTCAATATCTACTTTGGGCAAACTAACCAATTCCACATCAAAGAAAAGAGTGGCATTGGCTGGAATTACCGGGGGACGGCCGGCTGGGCCATAACCCATTGCAGGTTCAATCAGCAGAGAGCGCTTGCCGCCTACATTCATGCCAACCAGCCCTTTATCCCAACCAGGGATAACCATGCTCATACCCAGAGGGAAAGCAATGGGGGTTCCGCGTTCGACGGAGCTGTCAAATTGATTGCCCTTGCCCAGAACACCGTTCTCGTCGGCTTCCCACAACCAGCCAGTGTAATGAACTTCCACAAAATCGTCGGTACCACAGGTTGCGCCCTGGCCCAGAGTGGAGTCAACCTTGCTCAGGCCTTCTTCCATAACCACCCAACTGACGACGGGTGCTGTTTCTTTATTGTTGCAACCGGTCAGCAGTAGGGTACCGGACATTATAATGGCCAGAATAATGATTGCGTATTTGCGCATGGTTTTCCTCTCGGGAATTTGGTAATTAATTTTGAGTCGGATGATTAGAGTACAATTTCGCACATGAGCAGTGACTTATCAAGACTGCTTTAAGAGGTTGGGCTATCCGGCGGGTTCTTTTTCATTCGGCCAAAGAGCCACCACACAACCCAACAGGAAGTAGAACAAGGCCTCTACTTCATTGTCTGTCTGGTAGACTTGAAAAAGGCCCGCAGTGGAAATTCCAACAATTACGGCAAGGGTGGAAAGACCAATCCAGGCTTGCCGGTTGTTGTTTTTCCACACCCGATGGGCAATTGCTCCCACCATCACTAAAAGAGCCGCCGAGGCCAGAATTCCCAGGAATCCGCCGTTGACCCCGTGCATGAGAAAATCGTTATGGGAATGGGCCTGAGTATTGTAAAAACCTTCAACACCAAAATCTTTCATCATTTCTTCAAAATTCCCGCCGCCAAATCCCAATACCGGCCTGGCTTTGATTCCTTCCCAGGAGCTTTCCCAAAGGTTCATGCGGGTCACATTAAGATCCTGAGAAAAAGACCGGAGCCAGTGCTCTCTGACTGACGGGACAAAAAATGAAACAAGAATAATGGAGGCCAGCAATCCTGACCCCAACCAGCGAGTGCGTCCTTTTATCAACAGGAACAGCAGGAGGCCGCCGGCAAACACACCCAGTTGCGGACTCCGGGAATGGGACCAAATTAAAACCAAAGACATGGACAATAGTCCGAACAGCCAAAAGGCCCTCCCCTTGTATGTTTTTTCACTGATCAGTCCAGCCAAACCCATTAACATGTAAATCAACAGCTGCCCACCGTAACTCAATTTGTGACTGAAAAAACCCACAATTTCATGATGCCCGAATTCTGTCACCAAAGACCTGTCGCGAACCAGGTCCACCCCATAAAAATGCTGCCAAAGGCCATAAAAACTGGTCAAAAAAGCTACAAAAAATGAAACTTTGAGGATTCTTGGAATATGATGCCGGAAAGACCCAACCACGATCGGAATGGCCACCAAGAGAGTTTTCAGCCACAATTCTTCCGCCCATTTGCCCCAATTTGAAGGGTAGGGTGAAGAAAAGGCCGTAGAAAGAGCATATGCAACGATTAAAACCAACCAAACAACCCAAATTGTGGTGGGAATGTTCCTTATTATCTGTCGGTCCATAGCGATGACAACCAGGGCTGTCAAAAAGACCAGTCCGGCTGCAATGCTGATGGCACTGACCGAAACCGGCAAGCACAAAGCCAAAAGATATAGTGGCAAAATTCTCGTGAATCCCAAATTGCGGGGCATGTTCTCTCTTCCGGGAATGTACGTTCTGAACAGACAACGTACTATACTTTCACGACCCAGAAGTGTAAAGCAAGAGAGTGTCCCAATAATCCACTACCAAAAAATCAGACAGCCACCCCTGTGGCTCTTAACATCATTATTGACACATCTCATTACGGCTTCTTTCGGCTTAAAGAGAGAAGTTGCCCCCCCCAATTGGGGACCAATGGTGCCAAAGGACCCAATTTGTTGATTGGAGCCTGCATTTTCTCTAGTTCAAACCCTGTTCGTTCCAGAATAAATCTCAAACTATAAGCATTAAACAAAGTCAGATGATCTGGGTCTTTGGCCCCCGACCAAGAATCAGGAAATAAAAAACACTCCCAGCTATTGGTGTTTGGCGTGGTGAGGACCAAGCGACCGTTTTCTTCAAGCAACTGGTTGATGTTTTTTAAAAAAACACTGGGCGCATTCAAGTGTTCTACAATATCGAAGGCAAGAACAAGGTCAAACTTATTTAACTCCAGACTCCTGCCCATAGCCATTACCCAGTCTGACGAATTAAAGTCCAAGGGGAGAAAATGTAAGGCTTCGCCTTCGAAACAAAAATCCACTGGTCGGTCAATATCAGCCCCCACTACATAGCGTGCTCCATCAACCATGAATTTATTGCAGAGATAACCAGATCCACACCCCAGATCCAGAATTTTCAAATCCTTCACTTCGTTAATTCCCAGACTTCGCAGCCAAGAAAGGTGGACCAGATCCGAGGGGTTTTGCCCCTGTGTATTGTAGTGAATTTTATCCATTTCCTTTTTCCGGACTCCTCCAACCAAGGCAGAAGCTTCAGTGAAAATGCCCTATCGTATTTTTTCCGAACGGACATGATCCGGCATAGGCCCCACTCAAGTCCAAAACTTATAAAATGTTCAGACAAAATATACAGGTATATAGGGTACCCTGTCCAGAAACAGCTTGCATCCTTGACGATTCAAGACAGGCAACTTAAAGTTCCCTGTCTTGAAAGGACATCATTGGTCATGCGCGGAAACAAAGGCGTATTACACAACCTTAGCATTTTGACTGCTGGCCAAATAGCCAGCCAGCTTCTCAATGTTTGGGCCCTGATTTATTTAACCCACTATCTGGGTGCGCACTGGTTTGGCGTGGTCCAGATTGGTGTGACATTCATGGCCTACGCCCTGATTACCGCTGAGTGGGGAATGTTTTCCCTGGGGATCAGAGAAGTTTCACGACTCGACAAACCAACTTCCATTTTATCTTATGTGCGCACTCACATGGGTATCATGGCTTTGCAGGCGATAATTGTCTTTTCAGCCGGCCTGGTATTGCTTCCACATCTGCCATTTTATCGTGAAGATCCCTGGGTTTTTCTGCTTTACCTAATGGCCGTCCTGCCCCAGGTTTTCATGCTCTTTTGGGTTGCTGTGGGATTGGAAAGAATGGCCTGGGTCAGTTTAACACGGACTGCTTTGAGTCTCCTTTATGCCTTATTAGTCTTATTATTACTTTCACCTCTGGAAAAAATAACGGGCCTGGTGGGCCACCGCCTGGTACCTGTTCTTTATCTTACCGCGGTTTTAGGGAGCAACTTGTGTATTGGGATCCCCCTTGCTCGTTGGTTTGGCAGAGTATTGGTGCCCGCACTGCCCAGCGTGGCCGAAGTTCGCCGACGGGGTCATGAAACTTTGCCTATGGGTGCCAACATTATTGTGCAAAGAGTACTTCTGAATATTGATCTTCTTCTTCTTGGTATTCTCTCCACTCCGTCTGTGGTTGGTGGTTATGCGGCGGCCATGCGAATAATTTTCCTGCTAATGGTCGTGGTCGAAGTTTTGTGGAACGCCTTATTACCCCGCTTTTCACGTTTGTCCAAAACCGACCCAGAGGAATTCAACCGTGCATTCAATATGTACCTGGGATTTGTTTTGGCCGGCTTGCTTCCGGTGGCGGTAGGAGGTTATCTAGTTGGACCTGATTTAATGACCGAGCTTTACAAAGGCCAGTTTCCTGACTCCGGGGGTGTTTTCCAAGTACTAGCCATCAGCTATACCATGCTCGCCATTGGCACTTTCTTTGGCAATACCCTTGTTTCAGAAGACAACCAGCGAAAATATTTTCCACCACTCCTTATCAGTGCCGTGGCTGCGGTTATTGGGAATATTCTATTGATTCCAAAACTTGGTGGTTTGGGTGCCAGTCTGGGTATGGCTGGCAGTCATTTCATCCTTTTTGCCACTTTATTTTTCCTGTTGCGGAAACGTTTTTCGCGCCAATTAGCATGGGTTACCATGGGCTTGATGCCTGCATTGCTGGTGATGTCGCTGGTCGTAATCGCCCTTAATTCCTGGCTGGTCTATTTTAGAATTATTGCCGCTGGTGCTGCTTATTTGCTGGTTGCATCCTGGCCACTGTTACGCTTCCGAAAATCTGTGTGATCCGATCCAATAAAAATCACCATGGACCAGAAGACCCAGATCAGTGAAAGCCTGAACGTAGGAAAGGCCACAAAATAAACGCACAATAAAAGCATTCCTGCAGCCACCATGAATTCTTTCGCTCTTACCAGGCGACGTATCATCAGGTATAAAACAAAAATGAACAGCAAAAATAAAAGCAGACCATGCTCACTTAATACTTCCAGATAAACATTATTTGCAATGGGTTTAAAGTTATTGAAATCAGTAATCAACCAGGTATAAAGATCGGGATAATGACCAAAAAAATAACCAAAGTTCCCCATACCCACACCTTGCGGATGATCGAGGAACATTTTCCAGGCATGGTAGCTTTCGTTAAGGCGCTGCACTAATGAGATATTACTGGTATCGGTCACACCACCGACAAAAATCAGGCTGAATTTATCCAGAACCAGGGTTTTGAACAACCCGGTTTGAATCAGAATCCCCATGACCGCCACACCACTGATACCAGCGAGATAACGCACCGTCGGTGCCACGCCACCGGAAATAACGGCCACAAAAATGACGGCCATCACGCCCAGCAATGCCGCAGGTGAAGCTGTAATAACCACCCCGGTAATAAGAACGGGCAAAGCCATTTTGTAAAAACGGGAAGGCCATTGGCGGCCGGCCCAAAGCGCAATCACCGTTGATATCAACAGATAAAGTCCGAAGTAGTTTCCCTCTTCGAAGGGACCGGGTCGGGCCATGGAAACACCCAGCACATCCATGTATTGGACCTTTTCCCATCGTAACAACAAGCTGGCGGGAAGTCCCACAGCCAGAACCAGATTCAGAGCCACCGCATAGGCCACCGAAAGGAGGGCCCCGTAAAGCCAGAAACGGCAAAAATCATACAGACTCAAAATCTGTGTATTAAAAGCGTGCAAAAACAAA
>JAAEOA010000110.1 GCA_024223715.1 bacterium
AGCTTTTGTAGTTCTTCTTCGGCCAGCTTGCGCGCGGTAATATCGCGACAAACATTTACAATACCATACGGTGACCCATCCTTCCTGCGAAGAACGTCTGAATTGACTTCAAAGAGAAGTTCTTTACCGTCCGCCATGATGAGATGATATTCTTCGGGACCCAGTTTGCGGTCAAAAATGAGTTTCAAGTTTTCGAGCACTGTTTCATGATCCTTGGGCGCGATGAATTGGAAGATGCTTTTGCCTTCCAGTTCTTCCATGCTGTACCCGCTTATTTGAAGAGCGACTTCATTGACAAAGAGAATCTGTCCGTCAACATCCGTGCGCACCACCACATCCGGTATGGCGGCAATCAGCTTGCTGTATAGCTCTTCGCTTTCCTGTATGGACCGTTCGGCGCGCCTAAGTACCGCCTGGGACTCAACCTCGCGACGTGTCAGAACATGCTGGCGGATGAAGAGAAAAACCATGATGGACGTTATCACCAGGGTCAGTATGAAAAGCAGATTGACACTGAACAAAAATTGGTCAAGCCGATTGCGTTCTTCATTCAGCATCTTCTGGGCAGCTATTTGGAAATCGTAGTTCAGGGCTCTGGCCTTCTGTAACACCCTGGAGATACGCGACAGGGCGATGTAAACCGTTGTGTCTGTTTCCGGTCCATAGCCCGAGACACCCTCAGAAAGCCAGATTTGCAAATCGGCGATGGCCGGTGCGACAACGGCGTGGAAATCAGAAGCCTGAATCAAATTTTTAAAAACGTAGGTGTTGCGCAATTTTACGACACAGTCAGAGACAGTTTTAACTTTATTGCGAAGCCGCTTAAAGTTTTCGGAAGTGGGTGTCACTTTCACCCGTTCGGCGGCGTAAACGACTTCTGCTAGGTCCTGGAGGACAAGGGTAAGATCATGAAGCTCTCTGAGCAGCGTGTTTGGAAGATTTTTTTCTATTGAGCGCAGGGTGGTATTGGTCAGTACTCCGGTCACAATCACGGCAACAATAACCACTCCCATAGCTGTCCATAACAAAATCTGGGAAAAGGGGCGCGACTGCTTCATGGCGAATGGCTTTCCTCCGGCAT
>JAAEOA010000111.1 GCA_024223715.1 bacterium
AGGGTTTCTCCGTTGGCCAGCTTTGCACCCCAGGTTTTCACTTCGCCAAAAACAATTCCCCGGCCTTGGTAATGGTCTTTCCCGGGGTTGCAGGTGTGTTTCCCTTTGTTCTTTTTCAGGTCCAGCACCTGCACCGTATTGGGATGGTTGGCACTTGTGCCTCGCGCCACGGCATAGCGTCCGTTTTTGGGCAGGGAAATCTGATTGGTGTATTCAACACCTGTATCCACTTTGGTCCATTGGTCTTTTTTGACGTTGTATCGGTAAATGTTGCTGTGCTGGGTATCGGTACAGCGTGCGTAAATATGACCGTCGGCCTGAGACCATTGGGCGTTGGCCACATCGGGACGGAAATCAAGACTTACCGGGTGTGGTGTGCGGTCCTGCAAATCCATGAGATAAAGTTGTCCGCCATAATCGTTGGCTTGCACGCCGTCGGGAAGCTTGCGGCCCAAGCCATCAAACGCCGAGGGTGAACCGGTCAGGCAAAGAGTTTCTCCGTCGGGACTGAAAATTGCGCTGCCTACCCAGGAGTCTTCAAAAAGAACTTCCGCCTGCAGGTTTTGCAAGTTTAACTGCCAGAGTTTAGTGATGTGGAAAGGGCGGTTAGTCCAGTCGTTTTCACGGGTGAAGAAAATCAGGCTTTGGCCGTCGGGAGCCACTTGCCAGCTGTCAGGATTTAAGGGTCCGGCGGTCAGTTGTCGTTCCAGACGTCCATCCAAAAAGCCTTGCATCAGGTGAGAGCGACCTCGCCACCAGGGTTGGCGATCGGCCGGGTGAGCGACTCGTTTCACGCGGCGGGAATCGGCTTCATCGGAACGGGAAATTTCATAGAAGATAGACTGGCCATCGGGTGCCCATTGCCAGCGGCCGAGGTCGGCTACGTTTTCCAAAACCGCACGGGTTTCTCCGCTGTCCAGATTAAAAAGCCAAACTGTGGAGCGGTCATCATGACTGGTCTCCCAGGTCAGGGCTGTATTATCGCCGGTACCCGGATGCCAGCTCAGACTTGAGGGTGAACCCAGCCCACGCAAATATTGAACGGGTTTCAGGTCCTGGGTGGTGCGAATTTCCAGCCAACGGTCGTGATTCTTTCCATCGGCGTATTCGCCCAACCTGAGAACCGTGTATTGACCATCAGGAGAAACGGAAACCGAGCTCACTTTGGGAGCATTCAAAATGGAGTCAATGGTGACCGGGTGTTGGCGGTTGGTGCTTACCGTCAGAGTGTTTGCAGCCGCTTCGTCCGGTGTTTGTATTTCAATTTTAAGCGCAGAGCTTTCAGGTTTTTCCGGGTCCAGAAGAACGCGGACCGCCACAGGGTGCAGGCCAACGGGCAAAACAAGTTCGGCTTCCCGTACATTGGAATCATCTTTTTCACCAAGAGATACTTTTTCCCCATTCATTGAGGCCGCCAACTCAGCGCCGCAGGTAATTTTTAAAGTGGCTTTCTGGTATTGATGGCTATTTACGTAAAATACCAGGTATTGAACGGCGGCACTTGAAGGTTGGGTTTCAGCCAAAAACTGGCCTTCTTCGGAACCTAAAAGAGACCAAAGGCCGGATCCGGTACTATCGCTGGGCCATTGCTGCCCTGGCATTGCCGGCAGCTGTTCGAACAATTTTTTAAAATCGATTCCAACCATTTCATCGTCGTTGAAGGCTGGTAATTGAAGAGTTTGAGCCTCGGTAGTGAGGACCTTCTCTATTGGAACCAACTCCGCCAGAGCAGGCGAAGAAGACAGTAAGAACAAGGCAATTCCAAGCAGGACACTGATATTTCTGAACATGACAACTCCCGGGTTTGAAGAAGGATTCAACATATACCAGAACCCGCTGCAACGAAACCTGCGATCTGATATTGATTTTCCCTCTGAAAAAGGGCATTCTATGGGCAACATGAACTTATCCCGTAAACTAAAACGAGCCTGGTTGTTCCTTTTGCGCCTGCAAAGGGAAATGGGCTATGACGACGCCATGGGTATGGCGGCGCAAATTGCATTTTATGCCATGATGGGGCTTTTTCCTTTCATGATCTTTTTGCTGAGTTTTGTCAGCACCTTCCCTCTGGGAGAAAAGCTGCAACCGCTTCTGTTCGATTCCCTGGAAGATCAAATGCCGGTGGAAGCGGCTCAATATGTGACAGATATTGTCATGGAGCTAATTCCCGAACACAACCAGGGCTTGCTTAGTTTTGGTCTTTTGGCCGGTTTGTGGGGAGCGTCCATGGCTATTGGCGCTCTCATCACCACCATCAACAGAGCTTACAACATACGGCCCCGGCGTAACATCGTTACGCAAAAAATTCTTTCTATTGTTTTGACCCTGGGATTGAGTGGACTTTGGTTGGTTGCGTTGTCCATCGTGCTGGTGGGACCCGGTTGGACTCAGGAGGCTTTTCAGTATCTGGGAATAGCCAGTGAAACCAATACCTTCTTTACCAGTGTTCGCCTGCCCATGGCGTTCTTTCTGAACCTGGTGGCCCTGTCAATTCTGTATTACGTGGCCCCTGAGGCAAAACAACGGTTTGTCTGGATTCTGCCCGGAGCGTTCACTTCAACCATTTTGTGGTTGCTGGCTTCGTCTGTTTTCCGGATTTTCCTGGCCAACTTCGGGCATTACAACAAAACATACGGTTCATTGGCTACTGTGGTCATTCTCATGATCTGGTTATGGATTTCCGGTCTGATCTTTTTACTGGGTGCTGAAATCAATGCCCTGATGAGGCGAAAAGAAGAAGAAGATCCCCCGGAACGGGTTCGACTGCTGCGTTAAGCATATTTATTCAGGAGGATTTCTAAAATGATGACCGCAACCTGGACTGGTGGCCTGCGCTTTGTTTACAAATCGACCACGGGGCATGGCCTGGTTACTGACGTTCCGGAAGCTGCAGGCGGCGGCGGTACCGCTGCTACTCCCATGGAGCTGATTATGCTCGGACTCATTGGCTGTACAGGGGTGGATGTTACCAGCATCCTTTTGAAAATGAAGGAACCCATTGAAGGACTTGAAGTTACAGCAGAGTATGAACGGTCAGAAGAACACCCGAAAGTTTATACAAAAATCCATTTGAAATATCATGTTCAAGGAGATGTGAATGTTAAGAAATTGGAGCGTGCCATTAAGTTGAGTGAGAGTAAATATTGCTCGGTTTCGGCCATGCTTTCAAAAACGGCCACAATCACCAATGATTACATTTTAGTGACAAATAAAAACACCTAAGCCTATTGAATTGAAGACTATATTATGTTACACTAAATAGAGGTCCAAAAATTGGGCCATTTTTTAGTTGTTTGCACTCTACATTGTGATTATTCACCTTGGGTCTGCCTTCAAATGCCATGACGGGTCGGTTTCGTTCTCCGATTCCTCTTTTGCTTCAGTTTTCAGGAGATAATCATGCACAGCCGGTACGCCCTTACCATCTGTACGGTTCTTCTTGCCGCGTGCTTTTTTGCACCCCAGGCTTCTTTCGCTGTCAAAATTGACCCTGATCTTCAGGCCGCCCTCGCCAATAAAGGCGATGACATGATTCCTGTACTGATGATTTATGACAACCCTCACGATGTGAGTGACATGGTCATTGAGCTGGATCGTCTTTCACCCAGCAAACGGCGCAAGGGTGTAATTGAAGCTCTCAAAAAGAAAAATCGCAAAAGCCAGACGAACGCAATGTTCATTCTGCAGGATCCTGAAAACCGCACGGAAATTGCCGATGTTACGCAGCTTTATTTGGCCAGCGCCATTGCTTTCCGGGCAACGGGTAACATTGTGGAGACTTTGGGCGGTCTTCCCGATTCTGCAACTCTTTTCCTGGACAAAAGCTACGACCTGGATTCAGACACTCAACGGGGACCGGCCGGTGCTCCTCATAAAGCAGCCCGGGCCGATACGGTCTGGAGCGTAAAGTTTATCAACGCCGATAAAGTCTGGAACCAATTGGGTTACACCGGTGAAGGAGTCATTGTCGGGCACATTGATTCCGGTATCGATCTGGATCACCCTGACCTGGCTCATCGTTTGTGGATCAACACCGGTGAAATTCCCGGCAATGGTCTTGACGACGACGAAAACGGTTTCATTGACGACATTAACGGCTGGGATTTTGGCGATAACGACAACAACCCCAATGATGACGGATCTGGTGCCGGACACGGAACTCACACTGCTGGAACGGTTGCCGGCGACGGAACCGGAGGCTCCCAGACCGGTGTGGCACCAGGTGCCAAACTCATCGCCTGTAAAGCTTTCGATAACAGCGGAAGCGGAACCCTGGGAATGATTTGGGGTGCCGAGCAATATTGTGTAGAAAATGGTGCACGAATTATCACCATGTCTTTGGGTGTCAAAGGTGATTTGTCTGCATCATTAATGCGCAACGAGCGCGTGAACATGAACAACCTGCGCGATGCCGGTGTGACCATGTTTAACTCTGCCGGCAACGAACATTACGAATTTAATCCACCTATTGAGTGTGGTCTGACTGCCCGGGTTCCCGCTCCCTGGAATTCTCTGCCTACAACCCCAAGCAATCTTGGTGGCGTTATTGCCGTGGGTGGTACCGGCTATCAGAGCAATGGCATGTACAATGCTTCCTCTCGTGGACCTGCGAAATGGGACAACGTAGATCCTTTCAATGATTGGCCGTACAGCCCAGGCCTGGGTCTGGTGAAACCGGATATTTCAGCTCCCGGTACTGCTGTGAATTCCACCACCGTGGGTGGCGGTTATAGTGGTGACACCTGGAGCGGAACCTCCATGGCTTGTCCTCATGCCGCGGGTCTGGCTGCTCTCATGCTGGAAAAAAACCCCAGCCTTTCTCCTGCGGGTCTTGATTCCATTATGGAATTGAACGCCCTGGATCTGGGTACTGCCGGCAAAGACAACTCCTATGGCGCCGGCCGCATCGATGCCTTTGATATTGTTTCTGCCACACCAACGTCCATGTCTGCTGACCTGGTTCAAACCGGCATCCTGCCTGATGCAGAAAATGATGGGATTTTGGATCCAGGTGAAACCAGTACTATTGCTTTTGAATTGAAAAATGTAAGCACGGTTATCGATGCCATCGGTGTGACCGCTCGCTTGGCTCTGGTTTCCAACCCTTACGTAACCGTTACCGATTCCTACGGCACTTTCCCCGACATTGCCATGAATGGTGGTTCGGAAATTAATACGGGCGATCCATTCGCTCTTGAGGTGGCAGCCAACGCACCTCAGGGTTATCCCCTGACCATGATGCTCACCGTGGCCAGCGGAAGTTTCTTTGAGCGAACTTATGAAATTCCCTGGTACGTGGGCCTTCCTGACTGGCGCACCCACAATGTGGGCAATGTTTACCTGACGGTCACCGACCAGGGTATTATCGGGTATATGGACCAAAATGGTACCACCGGTGATGGCATGGGGTATCTCGACGGTAACAGTGGGCTCTTCCTGGGTTCTTTCTGGGCCGGTACAGATGTTAATTACATCTGCAACCGCGATTTCAGTGGTGTTCCTGGAAATATGGAAACCTTCGAGTGGGAAGTTTCTGAATCGCCCAATGGCCGAGTGGCCGATTTGGGTTCCGCCGCCAGTGACCAGACCTTCAAGGCTATCTTCACTGACAGCGGTCACAATTCACCCAAGCCTCTGATCGTTGAGCAAACCAGTTTGGCCTTCAGTGGCTATGGTGAAAATGAATTTGTGATCCTGGAATACAAAATGACCAACGAAGGGGCTTCAGATCTCAATTCCCTTTACAACGGTGTTTATTGTGATTTCGATATTAACGACTCCAGTGCCAATATGGGTGGAACCGATGCCACAAGGAATCTGACTTACATGTATTCCGCTGGTGGTCCATATTTTGGTATTGCTTTGATTGGCCCTGAAGGCACAGCTGAAAATCTGTCTTTAATTAATAACGAAACTTATGTGTATCCCAACAGTGCCATTGGTGACGGCTTTAAGTTGCGTTTCCTGAAGGCCATTCTCAGCACTCCATCGACACCAACTGCTGAAGACTGGTCTGCAATAACCAGCTCCCAAGTGAACCTGTCGGCCAATGGTGGAACTGCTGTAACCACTTATGCTCTGGTTTACGGCGAAACTCTTGCTCAATTGCAGGATAATGTGGATGCAGCCAACTCGGCATACAATCCGTTGTCCCCTATTTCAGACAATACCCCCATCAAAATTTTCCGGTTGGCTCAAAACCATCCCAACCCCTTCAATCCGTCCACGAATATTAAATTCTCGGTGGCTGGTGAAGGTCATGTGGAACTGGGGATTTATGACCTGAGTGGTCGTTTGGTGCGCACCTTGGTCAGCGAAACCCGTGCTGCAGGCGAACATAGTGTTTCCTGGGACGGAAGAGATGCCAGCGGTGGTAATGTGCCGTCGGGGATGTACTTCTACAAGTACGCCAGCGGTGGGGAAACCACTTCGCGGAAAATGACGCTGATTAAATAAACAACGGGTGCCAAGGACCTGGCTAAAAATGAAAGAAATAAAAGCCGGCAATTTCCTTCAAGGAATTGTCGGTTTTTTTTAACAAAACAGTCAGAAAAAGGTTCGGTCCTGTGAGAGATTCGTGATGCTTAAAGCGTATACTTGTTATGAAAAAACTATGCCACCTTGAAAGGAATATCCATGTTGAAGTACCGCGTTTGGTTGATGGTGTTAGGCTTGCTTATAGCGACGGGCTCCCTGGCCTCAAGTCAGGAATTACATTTGTCTCCCGCCCACCCCGATTTGCTGAAACGATTGGGCAGGCAGGAAGTTGCCCGTTTGCATAAAGCAGAAACACCCCAGCGCATGGCCTCGGACATGCAATTGGATTTTCAGGCTAAATCAACACGCATTACCGGAATGGGAACCTGTTTGGTCATTCTCTGGGATTTCACTGATCACGCTGCTGACCAGGTGAATCACCCTCAATCGGCTTATACCGAAATGATGTTCTCGGTAGATACTTTTCCATCCGGCAGCATGAACGATTATTACCGCGAGGTGAGCTATGGCAATTTTGAGGTGGGAGGAGTGGTCTCCGGATGGAACACTGACAGTAATACTTACGCCTCATATGCCAACGGTGACGGTAGCCAGGATGCAAACACTGCCCGGGTAATGCTGCAAAACGCCATTGCTGCCCTCGACGCGGTCATCGATTATTCACAGTTCGATAATGACGGCCCTGATGGCATTCCCAACAGCGGCGATGATGATGGCGATGTCGATTCCATTTTCTTTGTTCACTCTGGACCCGGTGAAGAACAAACCGGAAACCCTGAGGATATCTGGAGTCACGCCTGGTCTTTCTGGAATGGTTTGGCCACCAATGATGGTGTTTTCATTAACCGCTATACTGTGGAACCTGAAATGCTGGAAGATGGCAACCTGATGACCATGGGTGTTTTTGCTCATGAGTACGGTCATGCTCTGGGTCTGCCCGATCTTTACGATACCGATTATAGCAGCAGTGGAATTGGTGAGTGGGGACTTATGTCCGGAGGAAGCTGGACAGCAGCCGAAGGTTTGGCAGCCGGAAGCACTCCTTCGCATATGTCAGCTTGGTGTAAAATGCAAATGGGATGGTTGGATCCCACTGTTATTTCCAGCAATAGTCCCAACGTGAGCTTACCACCGGTCGAAAACAACGCCGTTGCCTATCGTGTTTTTCGCGCGGGGGAGGCCAACGGTGATGAGTATTTCCTGGTGGAAAATCGTCGTCCCATCGGTTTCGATTCTGGTCTTTTGCGCCGCCAGATCGCTTACGGTTTGGCCGCTCCTGAAGGCTTGGTCATTTACCACATCGACGACAGTCAGAATAACAACAGCAACGATGTGCACCGTCTGGTAGACGTTGTTGACGCCAGCCCCTGGTTTCATCCTGACGGCAGCTGGCATGAAAACCTGGACGGCCCGCGTGACTACAGTCGGTGGCAATATCTGGATAACTTCAATCGTGGCGACAATGGCGATGTGTGGCCCGGTTTCACCTCTTTCAGTGCCGATAGCACTGACTGGGTGGGACCTCGTGACCGAAACGTATTCAGCGATGAGTCCATTCCCGCCGCCTGGGATTTTGACTGCAATAATACCGGTGTGGTTCTGAATAATATTTACGACGATGGCGAGAACGTAACCCTCGATTTCCAGGTCAATACAGCAGCCGGTCAGTTGTCGGAAATCACTCTGGGCAACCGGACCTGGGATTTTGAAACGGGCACTGAGAATTTTAAATTCTGCAACAGCTACGCACACTTCGATCAGAGCCAGGCCGATGGTTGTTCCGGTTCAGGTGGCCTGTGGTTTGGTAGCAATGAATGGGATTGCCCCGGGTATGGAAATAACTGGGACGACGTGGCCTGGGTAACTGTTTCTGTAAACACAGCCGAGAGTCCTTCGTTGACTATTTCCCATAAATACGACCTGGAACCCGGCTACGATTACACCTACATCGAAGCACGTCCTGCAGGAGATTTAAGCTATGGCTGGACACAAATGGCATCATTTAATGGCAGCAGTAACTGCACCAATGAAATAATTCTTATTCCATCATCGGTTTTGAATGCAGCTGAGAACAATGGTGTCTCAACTCTTGATATTCGTTTCCGTCTTTACAGCGATGGTTCCTATTCTGCTGAAGATGGAAACTACTGTGGTATTGGCTGGTGGATCGATGAAATCACAGTCAGCCAACTGGCGTCCAGTGCAGTGAATGAAATACCAGGGTTCGGAGATGTCAGTCATCTGAATGCGCCGAACCCCAATCCGTTCAATCCTGCAACAATGCTCAAATACCATATTCCCACCGGTGCCCAAAAAGCTCAGTTGGTCGTATTTGATCAGCGTGGACATCAGGTGCGACGTTTGGAAACCGAAGCAGTTGCCGGCTGGCATGAAGTTCGCTGGGATGGACGCACCGATCAGGGTGGACGTGTTTCCAGTGGACTGTATTTTGCGCGGCTTACTGTGGACGGAGTTGTTTCCGTCCAGAAAATGGCTCTCGTAAAGTGATTGATAATTTAAAAAGCCGGTCCCAATTTCTGGGATCGGCTTTTTTTGACTGACCTGTTTTTAGACTGACCTGGTGTTAGACCAGAGCCCAACTATCTTCTTCCTGATAGTCCACTTTTGCAGTTCCCATTTCAGGAATCACGTTTGATGTGTCATGAACAAGAAGTTGTTTCAGTTGTTCTGATTGACCGGATAATACTTCAGAAGCAGAGGCTGTTTCCTGAGCACTGTTGGCCGTTTCCTGAACCACGGTTCCCACCTGGTTGATCGCGTCACGGATTTCAGAAATACTCGAAGCCTGTTCCTGAGCTGTCTGGGCTATTTCAGCCACAAGGCTCACGGACTCGTAAACACTGTTTCCGATTTCATTCAGAATTTCAGAAGTCTCCGATACGGACTGCAAACCACGGTCGGTTCGTTCCACCGATTCTTCAATCAGCTTAGCTGTTTCCCGAGCCGCTTTTGAACTGCGCCCGGCCAGGTTGCGAACTTCTTCAGCAACGACAGCAAAACCCTTGCCGTGTTTTCCGGCACGGGCCGCTTCAACAGCAGCATTCAAAGCCAGCAAATTAGTCTGGAAGGCAATGTCATCAATAGTTTTGATGATGCTTGAAATTTGAGAACTGGATTTATGAATGTTGTTCATGGCCAGATTCAAATCTTCAGTTTGATCGACTCCCTTGGTGGCCGATTTCTGAGTGGATTCTGCCAGACTATTTGCCCGGTGGGCATTGTCGGCTGTGGATTTTATCTGTGTCGTAATTAAGTCCATTGAGGAATTAACTTCTTCAAGAGAAGCGGCCTGATCAACAGCTCCCCGAGACAATACCGAGCTGGTATTGGCAACAGTGGTGGACCCGGCGGCAATTTCCATGGACGCATTGGTTACCTGTTCAATCAATGTTTGCTGACGTTCAGCATTGGCCTCCAATTGGCCTCGGTTGGCTGCCAGTTCCACAATCATTTTTTTCATGGACTGACCCAGTTGGCCAATCTCATCGTTTCCTTTGATGTGGATCTCCTGTTCAAGGTCTCCGCCTGCAATGCCTTCAGCCCAGACGACAGCTTTTTCCAAAGGAGGAATGAGGCCCCGAATGGTCATCACTCCCATGACAATGGAAAAAATCACGGCCAGAACAATAAGTCCGGTAAGAAGCTTTTGCTGGCCCGCAAACGATTCACCAAACGACGCTGACATAGTGGAAATTTCTTCAGCGGCTTCCAGAGAATGCTGACTGTTTGTTGATCCTTCCAGGACGTCAATGACCAAATTATGGTTGGTAACCGCAGATTGTTCCACCTGAGTGGAAAACTCAGTCATGAGATTGGCTGAATTGGTAAGTCCCACTAAGGCTTCTTTTTTCAGGCTATCCTGAATGTCCATCAGTTCATCAGAAAGATCTTCCAGGTCCCATCGGGTTTCACCGTCAGGAAGGTTTCCAGTAGCCAGATTTAAGGTTTTTGAAAACTCTTCCATGGTTTTGGAAATGGAAGCAATTTTCCGTTGGTTGATTTTAATAGCCTGAGTGGTTTTGGCAATTTCATTGGAAAGAACTTCCATCTCCGCAGAAGTGGCCGATAAGTCCGTACTGACTTTTCCCAGAGTGTTTTTTGTTGCTCTGGACATTTCTGTGCCCACTTCGGACCGATTTACAATGGTGAGCAACCCTTGTTGAAGTTTTCCCAAAGACAAAACAAGAGTTGCCAAAATGACGAGCATCAGGGCACTTGTGAATAATGCGTTTCCCAGAAGCTTATGTTTGATGGTCATCTTGAAGCCTTTCAAATTCGGAATTTAGAGAGCGCCGCCAGCAGCTTTTTTCTCGTACATTTTTACCGCTTTGTTCATGTTTTTCAGCAGCGGGACATTTCCACTGGCCACGGTGGAAACTTTGTCACTTCCAATGGTGGTCGTAGCAGGGTCGGCTCCAAAAGCGATGCTTGGCTGGAATGATGTCCACATACCACTGACTTTGGTCAGCTGAGCACGGATGGTTGTATCGGTGGTGCCAGGAAGATCCAGTGAAACATCACCATCGAGCAGGCCTTTGAGGGTCCGGTCGAACAGGGTGTACGTTTCCTGCAGGTTCAGCTTGTTGTTTTCAACATCGTGACCATAAGCAATGAGGAAAAATTCCTTGCTCATTTTCTGAGTCAGCATGCGTTGTTTACCACTGAGGTTAATGGTTACTGCCAGGCCTGGGTCTGAACTCATGCCCGATTTGCTGGCGTCTTTCTCATACAGCTTAACGCATTTATTCATTTGTTTGAGCAAGGGCAGATTTTTGGCAGCCACGGTTGCCACCTGATCCTGCGAGACGCTGCCCTGGTCAATAATAGTTTGCACTACTGGTTGAAATTCAGCCCATATGGTGTCGATTTTATCGAGCTGGCGAATGATGCGACTGCTGGTTGTGGGTACCAGATTCAAATCGGCATCGCCGTTTCGCAGGCCCTTGAGGGTCTTGTCAAAAAGACCGGCAGTGGCTTGCAGATTTTTTACGTTAGCCGCTGTTTCATGGCCCATGGCAATCAATACAATTTCTTTACTCATTTTCTGGGTCAGCATGCGTTGCTTGCCCGAAAGGTTCAAAACAACACCATATTCCGCAGCTGTTGGCCCGTCGGCAAATACCGGAGCAGCGTCAAAAAACACAAAAAGTGATACAAGTAAAATGGCAGGCAGTACTATCAGATGACGGGACCGGGAGTTGGTGGAATACATTTCTCACTCCATTTCATGAGGCAAAAGATTTTTAATGACCTATTGGACATTCTGGTATGGGTATCGCCGTGAAACGGGAAATCTTTAGGGGATTTTGGTGGATTAATATCAAAAAAAATGGCTCCCCACTATGGGGAGCCACTTACTAAAGAGAGTTCTTTATTTTACCAACGCCATGCGTCCGGAAATTTGATTTCCTGAGGAATCAGTCAACTGGTAGAAATAGGTGCCAGAGGCCACGGATTGGCCCGAATCATCTTTTCCAACCCAAGTTACATCATGCTGACCCGCGGCCATGCTTTCGTTGACCAGGGACCGCACGTGACGTCCATCGACAGTGTAAATGTCCAGGCGGGTGGGCCCGCTTTGAGCCAGCGCAAAGCTGATGTTGGTGGCTGGATTGAACGGGTTTGGATGAGCCTTACCCAGAGTGGTGACTCGAGGCAGATTCAGGTGGTCATTCACCGGACTGAGAGGATTTTCACCCATGGTCACCTGCATGAACTGGTTGGCAGCCAGGTTGGTCAGGGTCTGGATGGTGCCGTCGGGCCAGGTGATCTCAATTTCATCCACCAAGGCAATATCGGCTAAGCCAAAGTGCAGAGTGGGGCTGTTCGAATTGAGGTAGCCACTACCGGCGCTGAGGTTTCTGATCTGGCTGATACCCCCAGCGGTTAACCGTACCTGAGCGCCAATGGCATCGGGCTGATCAGCAGAGCCAACCAGAGTTAACTCCAGGAAATTATTATCGCCGGCCATTTCATTACTCAGCAGAAGGTTACTCATGCCTTCCCGGGTAATGAATACATCGATGTCACCATCGTTATCCAGATCACCGCAGGCAATGGCGTTACCGGTTCCATTGGCTTCAATGGGTCCGACGGGCACACGGGTGAATTGACCGGTACCATCTCCGAGCAGAAAATAATCCGGTTCATTATGACGGACCACATAAACATCGAGGTTGGTATCGTTGTTGAAGTCAGCCCAGACTACACCACGACCATGACCCATGTTGGTGGCCAGATCCCCAACCAGAGGAGCAAAGTGCAGGTCACCACCATTGTCATAAATGTGATCGGACATACCATCGTTGCAGAGGTAGAGGTCAAAATCACCATCGTTATCGTAGTCGCCCCAGGCACAACCGGTACCGTTGGTTACGTCGGCCAAGCCGGAGCTGTATGAAAAGTCGGAAAATCCGATAGGCGTATTTTCCAGCAAGACGTTTCCACTGAAACTGTTGCTGATAAACAATTCGGGACGCTGGTCACCCGTAAGGTCGATCCAGTTGACGCCGAGGCTTTGGCCATCGTTGGTAACCGGGCCGGATTGGGAAGTGAATATGTAAAAACCACCACCGAGGTCGCCCAGATTTTTCATCAGAAGATTAGGCGTTCCCTGATTGGCAATGTATGCATCTAGAATTCCGTCCAGATCGTAGTCACACCAAGATACGCTGGTGGCTGGTCCGGCATCGTCCATGCCAATGCTAGCTGGAATAACAAACCCGCCAGCACCATCTCCAGAGAGCAGAACGTTGGCTTCTTCGTGTTTGCCAAGAATAAGGTCAAGGTGGCCATCGCGGTTGAAATCGGCCCAGGCACCACTGCGGCTGGCACCTGTGTCGGCTATCAGTCCGGTAGCGACGTCGGTGAAACTCAGGTCTCCGTCATTGCGCAGGAGTTGATCGGCCGATCCATCGTTCAATACGTGGATGTCAAGATCGCCATCGCGGTCATAGTCGATCAGGCTAATGCCCATTCCCATTTCAGCATTTCCCAGGGGGCCATCAGAATGAACCAGGAACGGACCATCTGTGTATTGGCCTTCAAAAGAAATGAGGCCACCTTCAGACAGAGCAAGGCTCTGAGGATTGGAGGCAGGCAAAGTCCAGGCTGGAATGTCCAGGAAGGTCAGGGTGTAGTCTCCGGTGAAGAACATATTCAGGGAAGTGTCTCCGGTACCATTCAGGTCCAAACCATTTGGGCCGGTCAGATTCCAGGGGGCATCGACTCCGTCAGGGTTCGCGTCCACGACAAGGGTTCCGGAATAATCGGCAGAGGCCAGAGTGGCTTGCAGAATTTCTTTAGTGGACATGTTTTGCACGACCACAATGATGCGCAGGTCTTCTAGGGTGAAGTTGGAAGCCAGGGTGAATTCACGAGAGACCACCGTGCTTTGACCCGGAGTATTGAGAGTAAAAGATTCAGAGTTCAGCATGTCCACAACCATATTGCTCTGGTTGTGGTAGCCTTCCTGGCAGACAAAAAAGTGAACCTGATTATTGCTCCCTGATACAGCTTCGTCCACTTGAATGGTTGCCGAAACAGAGAACTGGTTACCAATGGCTATAAAGGCCGCGTTCATAACCAGCGGACTGCTGATGGCGGCCCGGGAAAGGTACATGGGCTGATAGGATGCAAACATGGATCCGCTTTGCTGTCCACCAACGGCTTCGTCAACACCATCAAAAACTGCGGAAGGGGTTCCATTGAAACCATACCAGCCGGCCCGTGAGTTTCCTTCGGGAATGGAGTAGCTTCCACCAAGGTAGAATGTCATGGGCAGAAATTCAGTCGTATCGTAAACATTTTCCAGATCATTAAATCCCGCGACCGCGGAAGGGCAATAAGGTCAGTTGTCGGCAGACCAAAGTTCACCCACAACGGTGCGGTCGGCAGCATAGACAAAGCCGGAAGAACCGAGAAGGCCGAGGCAGAAAATGAAAAGCAAGAGGCCGGTGAGGCGTGAACTCATGACGGACCAGGATCCGGGGACGAATTTCATTATAATCTCCTGAGAAAAGCAATAATAATCGGTGGAAGTATGAACCTTAAGTATACAACATTTAGAGACTAAAGTCTCTAAAAAACAGCAATATTGTGATATTTATTGAAATTACATCTCCAAAATCAGGCCGGTCGTTTGCATCTGGCTGACAAATTGGAACAAATCGTCCTTGGCAGTATCGTTTTCGACATCATAAGCATCTAAAATGGCATCCAGGACTCCCTGAAGGTCTTTTTGGCCGTCAATTTGGTTCCAAATGAAGGCACCAATGTCTTCCAGGGAGTGGGTGGTATCGCCACTGGGAGCCAAAATAACCAACCCTTCGCCAATTTCTCGAACTGGGCATTTTTTGTTCTGACTGAAGACTGTTTTGAGATCCATGATAACTCCTGACGGTTAGGTTGTTGAATATTCAGTTACTGGAAGCCATTCAGGTCCAGACTGAAAAAATCATTTATGGTTTTCCAAAAACCTGGATCGGGCAATAACTCCAGGCGGTAGACCGGGACTTTCTCAATAATCATGGCCGCCAGATCGACCATTTGGGGCACTGTTTCAGGGCCTGGAATTTGGTCCAGCCCCACCGGGGGCACAACTTCGGCTGCTATCATTGTCACCGCTTCGGCCGCATCGATGGTTGATATGCCATGGGCAGAGGCCTGTTTTAACAGAAAAATGGCCCGCAAAGGTGCCCGACCCGGACGCTTGATCTTGAAGGAGCCGTTAAAGGGAGTTCCTTCGACAAGTAAGCCTGATGGTGTGCTTAACACCAGATTCATTTCATCGCCCAGAATGTGGTGAGCTGTACTGTTGTTTGCCGCGGTGGTTTTCCCTGCTTCCGAAGGCCCAACAAAGAGGAAGCCTGAGCCTGCGGCAACCACTGCCGATGAGTGCAGCATCACTGAATTTATTTTGGACTGTTGACGGGCCGAATGATAAGCCTGATAGAAAATTTGTTCCATCACCCGCATGAGCAGCCCACGTGTTAAGGCGCCTTTGGCCTGAATGTGGCCGAATTGTTTCTCTGAATCGAAATGGCCACGGATGAGTCCGTCGGCAATGTCGAAATGGCCATCTTCAGTAAGGGATTTAGTTTGTAACAGGGTATTGGGCAAATCCAGTGAGTCTTTGTGGGGAACCAGTTCCAAATCCAAATTGATGTGTGCCTTTTCGGTTGAGGAGGGACGTTGGAACCACTGGGCCAGAGCCGGAGCAAATTTTTCGGGTGTGCAATGAAGAGCAATAACCGAGCCGCCCAAATTGAGCCGATATTCATTGGGTTTCAGGTTAGACACTACTTTTCTCCTCCGGGGAATATCATCTGCTTGATTTTTCGTGGCGGAGCCAGAACTCGGTGAATGAAATCGGCCCAAAGGCTACGGCTTGCTTTGTCGGATTGCCTGACAACATCTTGCGAAATTTCGGATTCAGGAAGAACAACACTGGTAACCAAGCCTTTGATCCAAGTGGAGGGAATCCAACGACCCCGGTCATTGGTATCGCCTTTTTCAAAAAAAAACAATCTGCTTCCCAGGCCCACGCGCAGAAGAAGGCGGTGGGCAACCAGACGGTCATTATCACGGTATACTATGACATCCCCGGGGTGGCAACGATTGCCTTCAGTTTTTTTGATATGGAGTGTGGAGCCCACGGGGAAATCGGGCAGCATGGATCCACTGAGAACCGGCAGTTGGATAGGGCCCTCAAATGTGGGGTTTTCGCCCTTGAGGGCGAGCCATGAATCGAGCCATTGTTCTCTTGGGTTGTCGGTATTCAACTGCCTTCTCCGGAAGAAGCAAAATCACATTTTAAATATTCATTGAGAATGGTAGCATAATAAAGCAGGATGTCCCACAGATCTTGATAAGGTTTATTTGACAGGGGCCGATACCGCAACTCATGAATGACAAAACACGACATTATCTGACTCAGCTATTAACAGCTTGGGCCAAGGACAAGGGGTCTGGGCAGGGCGGACCTGTGCCAGTTCCTGAAGGTGTGGACAGCGCTGAAATCAGCGATATCCTGATTTCTCACCACATTCAGGTGGCTTTGGCCGCTTATCTTCCGGAAGAGGCCCAGAGTCTTGAGTATCGGGAACACCTGGCTTCTGCAAAGGAACGCACGGCTTTTCTATTGATGGAGCTGGAGCGCATAATGCCCGCCATTTCCTGGAGTGCATGCAAGCCCATAATTCTCAAAGGGGCAGCCCTGGCTCAGGAATTTTATGCAACAGCTGACCAGCGCTGGTTTCTGGATTTGGACATACTGGTACCACCTCATTTGGTGGACGATGTGTGTAGTCGTTTGGAAAACATTGGATATGAGGCATTCGCGGGGGGCCGAGACCCACTATTTTATGATTTACACCATTTGCACCGCATGATGGTGGGTCCTCAGGGGTCCTGTATTGAGATACACTGGGATCTTACCTTGCCTGCTTCCATTTACAGAATGGATGTTCCTGGCGTATTTAACAGGGCTCAAACCATCAAACTGGGTGAATATCCCGCCCTGGCGGCATCCATTCCCGATCAGATCCTGCATGGTGTTTACCAGAACATTGCCGATGGGTTTTTGGACATAAAGAGGACTCTGGACCTGGTCCTTCTGGTGGATCGTCTTACGGATGAAGATAAACTTTATTTAGTAAAGGAAGCAAGTCGTTCAAAAATGAACTATGCCCTGGGGCTTTCACTTAATATTATGAAGCATGTTTGTGGTGTGGATTTTATGACAAGTTTACCCCGAACCATGATTCCCGGCTGGGCCACCACCAGGGTTTTGCGAGGGTTGGATGTGGAGTTGGGCCTGCTGAATAGAAATGCGGAAAAAGTGGAAGGATATGCCTCTTTAATGCATTTATTGATGGTTCCAGGCCAACCTCTGAAGGTCAGGGAAGGAACCCGGTACATATGGCGGGGAGAGGCTGAATTGATGGATCGGGGCCACTGGCACGATGATTTGCCTGGTTTTGGTAAACGCCTTCGTTTGAGTTTGTATTTTCTGAAAACATTGCTTTCACTGACTGGCCGTTCGACCTGGGCCTTATTCCGTGGTTAACTTAATTTAATAAAGTTTAAAATTAAACCTTGACTTCTATCCCTGTAAGCGTGTTTACTTTATTTTACGAAGTATAAGCTGGTATCAGGTTCAGCATTGCTGATTATTGCAGAATGCCGGGCAGATACCGAAGAAATGCCAGGGAAATGTCAGGAAAGTGATTCTCCATGAAGGTTTCGAACGTAGATGACCTGCTGGGCACACCCGCCCGTCTGGCCGTCGTTCTGACCCTTGCCGACAATAAACCCTGGACCTTCACCGCTTTGCGTAACGAAACAGGGCTGGCCGATGGAAATCTACATGTTCAGGCCAGAAAACTGGTAGCTGCAGAATACCTTGTGGCGGAAAAAGTGAAGCAGGGAAACCGTTTGGTGACGGCCTTCCGTTTGTCGCCTTTGGGACGGGACAAAATGCGCGCCTATGTCGGGCTTCTTAGCATGGCCCTGGGTGTGAACGAAATCTCAGATATTTCATTCAAGCGGGATAAAAAAGTCGAATCCTGCCAAAACGATGATTCTCAGGTTTGGTGAGTGCGTCACGAGTTGACCATTCAACCGGCCCGGATTTAACAAAGAGGGTACAGGGCATGAAAATCGCCATCGGCGCGGATCACGGCGGATTCGAATTAAAAAAAACGCTGATTTCTCATCTTGAAAGTCAGGGTAAAAAGGTTTTGGACCTGGGCACCAATTCCACCAATGCTGTGGACTATCCAAAATACGCCCGCCTGGTGGCCGAAGCGGTGGCCAGCGGGAAAGCTGATCGTGGTGTAATGATCGACGGCGCGGGCATTGGTTCCTCAATGGTGGCCAACAAAGTGCCGGGTGTGCGGGCGGCCATGGCATACGATTTATCTAGCGCCCGCAACGGCCGCGAACACAACGATGCCAATTTGCTCACCCTTGGTGCCGGCCTGATTGGCGGCAATCTGGCGGCACAAATTGTCGATGTGTTTTTGAATACGGATTGTACCGAACCAAGGCATCAGCGCCGGGTGGCCATGATTGCCGAGGGCGCGGGGGCTGCCAGTGTGGCGTCAGCATCATCGCTGGGCGGCGACTTCGCTGACCTGAGTGAAGAAGACATGTCCCGCATTGTTACCCGTCTTGAAGGTTTGCTTGGCGGCGGAAGCTCTGGTGGAGCCTTTCATGCAGGTCCTTGTGTGGGCAGTTGTCCCACCACCGCTCATCAGTTTATTGAGCTGGGTGCCCGTCGGTTGAGTCATGGCCCGGAATCGCCAGGAAAAGTACCTGAAGAATTGGCCAGATATATTGACCACACAATTCTGAAACCCGACGCCACCGAAAAAATGGTCCAGGATATTATCGACCAGGCCCGTGAACACACGTTCCGTTCAGTGTGTGTGAATCCCTGTTGGGTGAAAAAGGTTGCCGATGGTCTGCGAGGAACACCGGTTCTAACCTGCTCGGTTGTTGGTTTTCCTCTCGGCGCAGCAACACCGGACATAAAAGGAATGGAAACTCGCAAAGCCATTCGAGACGGAGCAAAAGAAATTGACATGGTCATCAATGTTGGCCGCCTCAAAGGTGGCGACGATGACTACGTTCTGCGAGATATTCTGGCTGTGACCGATGCCTGTCGCGACGGCAGCGCTGTCAGCAAGGTCATCATTGAAACAGCTTTGCTAACCGATGAGGAAAAAATTCGCGTGTGTGAACTGGCTAAAAAAGCCCGGGCAAATTTTGTAAAAACCAGCACTGGTTTTGCTTCGGGTGGAGCCACAGCTGATGACATTGCCCTGATGGCTTCGGTGGTTCGGGGCGCCGGCATGGAAGTGAAGGCCTCGGGAGGAATTCGGAATTTCACCGATGCCAAACGCATGATCGACGCGGGGGCTACGCGCATTGGTGCGAGCGCCAGCATTGGCATTGTTCAGGAAGCAAACCAGTCTACCGTTAGCCGGTAGAAAATTAGTAAGGAGTTGAGCATGACTGTCGATTTGCGAGCCTTTTGTATTGTCGATAACCTGCAGCCCCAGTTTGCCAGTTTCCAGGCAACGGTGGCTCAGGGATTTCTGCCCAAGGTTGGGCAGGCAAGTTTGTTTGTGGAAATTGCCCCGGGTATTGAAATTAACCGGGTTATGGATATTGCCCTGAAGAGTACCAACGTGACTCCAGGCATGCAAATTGTTGAAAGACATTTTGGCATGCTGGAAGTTCACTCGGACAGTCAGGCCGATGTGCGAGCTGCCGGTCAGGCAATTCTCGAAGCTCTGGATCTTTCAGAAGACCAGCGCATGAAGGCCCGCATAGTTTCGGACCAGGTGGTGCGCCATCTCGACGACCATCAATGCATGCTTATTAACCGTATGAGGCATGGCAATCTCATTCTATCGGGCGAAACAATGTTTGTTCTGGAATGTGAACCCGCAGCTTATGCAGCCCTGGCAGCAAACGAGGCGGAGAAAGCGGCCAACATTAACATCCTGGAAGTGCGTTCCTTCGGCAGTTTCGGGCGGGTATATATCGGAGGCGAAGAAAAAGACATCGAAGTAGCGCGGCCGGCAGCAGTGGCTGCGCTGGAAGCTCTCAGTGGACGAGATAGCAAGTAACCAATCTTTAAAGATGGAGGAAGAAAAATGGCAGACGCTCTGGGAATGATTGAATGCAGAAGTTTTGCAGCAACAGTGGAAGCTGCTGATGCAATGGTAAAAGCCGCCCGTGTTGATCTGGTCGGTTATGAAAAAACAGGTGGCGGATATACTACCGCCGTAGTTCGTGGCGATGTTGCCGCCGTTAAAGCTGCCTGCGATGCCGGCCAAACCGCAGCCACTCGCGTGGGTGAAGTGGTTTCGGTTCACGTCATTGCCCGCCCTCACGCCAATGTCGATGCGGTGATTCCTTTGGGTCGCCAGGGCGAAGAGTAGGCTGATATGAATTTAGCCAAGGTTCTCGGTCGGGTGGTTTCCACCCAAAAAGAAAGCACTCTGGATGGGCTGAAATTGCTCATGCTGGGGCAGGCGGGTCCCGATGGTGAGTTGACCGGAGGTTCGGTAGTGGCTGTCGATGCCGTGGGAGCGGGCGAAGGGGAATACGTTCTGTATGCCTCGGGTTCCTCTGCCCGGCAAACGGAAGTCACAGACGGCAAACCGGTGGACGCTGTGGTCATGGCCATTGTCGACAGCTGGGATATCGACGGTGACCCGAAGTACAAGAAGGGTCGTGACTGATGCGCCGGTTGACGGATCAACAGGTGGATAGCATTGCCCGGGAGTTAGCGGGCCGGTTGTCCGGAATGAATGCAGGATCGGCGTGCACTGGGAAGGACCCCAAGGCCATGTTCCGATCTGCCGTGGCAGGCACAGCACCGGCGGGAACTCCTGCCGGTGGTTATGTCGCTTCCACCGTTTTGGCTCCCGGCAACGTGAGCCATAAACCCGCTACCGGAGACGGAGTTTTTAACACCGTGGATGAGTGCGTGGTCGCGGCCACCATTGCCTACCGACACCTGAGCGAAGCCACTTTGGCCAAGCGTCAGGAAATGATCGATGCCATCAGAATCTCCATGCGCAAACATGGCGACCAGTTGGCGGAAATGGCCTGGAAGGAAACGGGCCTCGGCAGGTTGGAGCATAAAAAAATTAAGAACCAACTGGTGACGGACAAAACACCAGGACCGGAAAGCCTGCGACCCGAAACCACAACCGGCGACAACGGATTGACGCTGATGGAGTGGGCTCCGTTTGGAGTCATCGGGTCCATTACTCCCACGACCAATCCCACGAGCACCATCATTTGCAATACCATTGGCATGGTCTCGGCGGGAAACAGTGCGGTGTTTAATGTGCATCCGGGGGCCGCCAAGTGCTCCATGGCGACCATTCGTCTGCTGAACCAGGCAATTGTCAGTGCAGGTGGACCCCAGAATCTGGTGACGGCAGTCAACCGGCCGACGATTGAATCGGCAGGCGAACTGATGCACCACCCGGGTATTAATGTGCTGGTGGTAACCGGTGGTCCGGGTGTGGTGGCTGCGGCTATGAAAAGCGGCAAGCGGGCCATAAGCGCCGGACCGGGAAATCCACCCGTGGTAGTGGATGAAACCGCAGATATTGCCAAAGCGGCTCGCGACATCGTTCACGGGGCTGGCTTCGATAACAACATCATTTGTGTAGATGAAAAAGAAGTCTTCGTCGTTGACAGTGTGGCCGATCAGCTGATTGCTGAAATGCGCAAAGCCGGGGCTTACCTTGCTGACCAAGCGGAAATGCGGCGACTGGAAAAAGAGATTTTCCAGGAAAATCGCGGGCCCCGGGCCCACGGTGTTATCAATAAGGATTTTGTAGGCAAGGATGCCGGCTGGATTCTGGAACGCATTGGCGTGACCGGATCTTCAAACGCCAAGCTGATTATTGCCGAGGTGGCCGAAGACCACCCTCTGGTGTGGACTGAACAGTTGATGCCGGTGCTTCCAATTGTCCGGGTTCCGGATGTGGACCGGGGCATTGCCCTGGCCCGGGAAGCTGAACATGGGTTTGGCCACTCAGCATCCATGCACTCGCGAAACATCGAGGCTCTCAGCCGCATGGCCCGAGTCATGAATACCAGTATTTTTGTAAAAAACGGGCCCATTGTGGCCGGCCTCGCTGCCGGTGGCGAAGGGCATACCAGCTTCACCATTGCCAGCCCCACGGGCGAAGGTCTTACTTATCCGGTAAGTTTTTCGCGTCGCCGTCGGTGCGTCATGGTCGATCACTTTAGAATCGTGTAGGTAGTTAATGAGTGAAACTTCGGATCAAGTTGCTAGTCAATCCCTGGCGCTGCTGGAATTTAACAGCACGGCTGTGGGAATGCTGGCTGTGGACCGGATGCTTAAAAAGTCGCCGGTGGCATTGTTGCGCTGTGGCACGGTTCATCCTGGGCGTTACCTCGCCCTGGTGGGTGGCACGGTGGCCAGCTGTGACGAAGCGTATCAGGAAGGTTTGGCTTCAGGCAAAGAGGCTTCCGCTTTGGTGGCCGATACATTTCTTCCGGATCCAGCCAATGGTTTGAATGAAGCGCTGGTAGGTGGCCGGTGTGAACCTGAAGGTGATACTCTTGGTGTGCTTGAAGTGAGCCATTCACCGGGTCTGTTGCACCTTTTGGACCGGGTGCTCAAAGCAGTCCCGGTTTCCCTGGTGGAAATTCGACTGGCCGATGACCTGGGTGGGCGAGCCCTGGCTATTGTGGACGGCGAATTGCCCGATGTTCAGGAAGTGGCCGAGATGGCTCCCTCGTCTTTGAGTAAAGGGTCGGAGTTATTGAATGTTTCGGTAATTTCCCGTTTGGATGACACCTTGCGCAACATTGTCAGTGAAGGCAGTCATTTTTCATCCTGCCGGAACTGGAAACCGGCAGGTTGTGAAACATCTGAAGATCTTTTGAGCGAAAGCACGGAGGACTAGCATGTTTCTGGGGAAAGTCACAGGCCGTTTGGTTGCTTCGGTGGTTTATGAAGGATTGCAGGGTGTTCCTCTTTTATGGGTGCAACCTCTGGATAAAACCGGTGTGGAAAAAGGTGAACCTATTGTCTGCGCTGATGGCACTCGCATGGCCGGTCCCGGGGAAATAATTTATTGGGAAGCCAGCAGGGAAGCGGCTTTGACTTTAGATCCCAGTTATGTGCCGGTGGATCATGCTGTTGTGGGAATTGTTGACGACCTTAATATCGATTCAACCGGGGAAGGTGAATCATGATACTTGCCCGGGTGGCTGGCCGCATCACTTCAACCATTCATCATCCCGATATGGCGGGTCGGAAATTGCTGGTTTGCGACAAATTGGACAACGCAGGCCAAGCCAGTGGCGGGTACGTCATTGCCATCGATACCATCGGCGCCGGTGCTGGTGAAACAGTTATCATTCTGGATGAAGGCAACGGAGCCAGACAAATATTGCAAGTGGAAGACATGCCTGTGCGTTCGGTGGTTGTAGGAGTTGTTGATCATGTCGATTGAAGGGATCAGAGTGGTATTGGTTCATGAGACCGGACACAAACCTGTTCGTTGGGTTGAATTACTGGGCGAATTGTGTGCGGGTGTGCCACCTCAGCTGTTGGCTGACGATACCGTCGATGCAGAAACCCTTCTTAAAATGGAACCCCATCGAATCATTTTCAACTGCCCTGTTGCCTCAGAAATTTATCAGCATTTACTGGAGCAAATTCCCATGATGGCAACACGGGAAGCTCTTCCTTCTTACATGGAATCTTTTGGGGGCCAATGCATTGCTGCCAAAAGCCACGATGAAAACTACCTGATGCACGATGCAGTGGGAGTTTGGACCGGTTACACCGAACCTTTGGAAGTTTCCGGTTATCCGACTTTGGTCCCTGATCAAAATGACCTGCCAGCCGAATTGGTGGTCACCGCCTGGAACGATGAGCGGGTGGCTTTGGCTATGACTCACCGACTGCTGCCTGTGGTGGGAATTAATTTTCATCCGGACGATTTGGAAGGTGACCTGGGCAAGGGAATTGTCTTGGCATTTTTGGAAGGCACTTATTTAACGGGTGCGCCCATGGGGCCGCCGGAGATTTAGAATAATTCACAGGAGTTGAAATGAATCCACTGTACCAAAGAGACCAAATTTTGGAATTGTTACACGAGTTCACCAAAACCGATGGTTTACGGCGGCATGCTTACGCCGTGGAAGCAGCCATGCGCTTGGCAGCGGAAAAAACCGGATCCGATGGGGACTATTGGGGAGCCGTAGGCTTGCTGCATGATTTTGACTACGAAAAATACCCCGAAGCTCCAGACCATCCCTTAAAGGGAGCAGATATTTTACGTGAACGTGGTTTCGATGAAGAATTTGTTCGAACCATTCTTTCACATGCTTCTTATACCGGTGTGCCCCGGGAAAATGATTGCGCCCAATGGCTGTTTGCGGTGGATGAATTGTGTGGATTTTGCATGGCTTGTGCCATGGTCCAACCCGATAAGAAAATAGCTCAGGTGAAAGTAAAATCGGTTAGAAAAAAACTGAAGAAAAAGGATTTTGCTGCCAAAGTCAGTCGTGAAGATATTGATGAAGGGGCTGCCGATTTAAATATGGAGCGGGATGAGGTTATTGCTCATGTTCTTCAAGCTCTGGTCCCGGTGGGAGACGATTTGGGCCTGTAGATTAGTTTAATAAAAAAAGAACCGCCCCTGCTTTTTCAAGCGGGGGCGGTTTGAATAAAGGTTCCGGATTACCGATAAATACTCTTCAAGGAATCCCATTGCAATTCATCGTTGGCCACTACATCTGTACACTCGTTGCGTACATTGTCGATTCCTGCTTGCCAGGCATTATTTACAGGATCCACTACCAAGCAGAATTCAATAACAACTGGACCGCAGGGCACCACGTAGCTGACAAATTCCCAGCCTCCAGTTGCGCTGGGAAGCAATGTATCGGTTACTCCATTGATGGTAACCAATAAACGTGCGGTACCCGGGGCTGCATCAATTGGAACCAGGAAAAAATCGAAACCAATGGAACAAGTGGAGCCCTGCCCCGGTAGGCCGCATTCAAAAGTCTGGGTCATGCACATTGTGCCACCAGGGTTGGAAAACGAAGATTCCAAAAGAGCGTAGCCCCCAGGAACTCCACCGGCAGCCGGGAAGGAAATCCCAAGACCAGGATCACCGTAGGTTACCCAATCAGAGCCTCCAAGAGAGAAATCGCCATTCAAGACATCGGCCAAGGCAGCATTGGCAGTGAAGCAGCAAAGTAACAGTGAAGTCAGGATCAGGATCTTATGGCTTTTCATTTGCATTGTTTTCATTTTTTTCCTCCAGGAATGATTTGGCCGATTCCCATTGAGTCAGCCTTCTGGAGAAATTGTTTGTTTGGAAAAGAAGATCTTACAGAAAAAATTGCAGGAATTTAAAAAAAGATCATTCTTGCCCCTTTTTACCTGATCTTCCCTTCCGTCCAGCACCCCGCGGCCCTTTGTTTCTAGAACTCGGTCGACCCTTTCCACGAGATTTTTGCGGCTGTATTGGTTCATTCTTCTGTTGCTGCATGTGCCCGCCGGGGACCAGGCATCCTTCAGCTGACCCGACAAGATCTTCCCTGCCCATTTCTTTGAGTGTCTTTCTTAACAGTCCCCAGTTTTTCTTGTCGTGGTATCTCAAAAAGGCTTTGTGAAGGTCTCGTTGCCGCTTCTTTTTGGGAGTGAAAACTTTGTCTTCAGCAGACCGGGCTTTGGAAGTCACTTTCCGAAGAGTATTCCGGTCAGAATGATACATAGCCGTGGCTGTTGCCATGGGCGAAGGCAAGAACGCCTGCACCTGATCGGGTCGGAATTTGTTCTTCTTCAACCAGAGAGCCAAATTTAACATATCGGTATTGTTTGTACCGGGATGCGCGGCAATAAAGTAGGGAATGATATACTGCTTTTTTCCAGATTCCCTGCTGAACTTTTCAAACATTCGCCGGAATTTTTCGAAACTGCCAATTCCCGGCTTCATCATTTTGTTCAAAGGCCCGTCTTCAGTATGCTCAGGAGCAATCTTCAGGTATCCACCCACATGATGGGTGATCAGCTCTTTTACATACTCCGGCGATTCTACTGCCAGATCGTATCGAACACCTGAGGCTACAAATACCTTTTTCACTCCCTTGACCTTGCGGGCACGCCGGTAAAGTTTGATCAACGGAGTGTGGTCGGTTTTCAAATTTTGACAGATTTTTGGAAAGACACAGGACGGCAAACGGCACGCCGATTCAATTTCCCGAGTACGGCAGGCCAGGCGATACATGTTGGCTGTGGGGCCACCCAAATCGCTAATTGTGCCGGTAAATCCCAGGCTTTTGTCCCGAATGTTTTCAATTTCTCTGATGATACTATCTTCACTTCGGCTTTGAATGATGCGGCCTTCGTGTTCGGTAATTGAGCAGAATGTGCATCCACCAAAACATCCGCGCATTATGTTGATGCTGTTTTTAATCATGTCGTAAGCAGGGATTTTCGCATCACCGTATGATTTGTGGGGCCGGCGGTTGTAAGGCAAATCAAAAACCGCATCCATCTCTTTTGTGGAAAGAGGAATGGGAGGTGGATTTAACCACACATCGCGATTTCCATGGCGTTGAACGAGAGCCCTGGCGTTGCCGGGATTGGTTTCCAGATGCATCAGGCGGGAGGCATGTCCATACAATACGGGATCTTTGGTTACTTCTTCATAAGACGGCAGGCGGATGACAGATTTATCGCGGTTTCCCCAAAGTTGATGCAGTTCAGGCTGCCCCGGTTGGGCTTCTGGTTGATTGTCGCAATCTGGCTCCATGGCGTAAGGGTCGGGATGGGATACCAGAGCTCCAGGCTTGTCCAACTCCGTGGAATCCATTTCCACCCAGCCTTCAGGCATTTTCGAACGCATGAAAGCGGTACCGCGAATGTCGGTCATGGTTCCAATTTTTTCATCACTGGCCAGACGGGCGGCTATTTCCAGTATTTGGCGTTCACCGTTGCCATAAATAAGGATGTCAGCTTTGCTGTCCGGCAAGACAGACCGCCGGACTTTGTCTGACCAATAATCGTAATGAGC
>JAAEOA010000112.1 GCA_024223715.1 bacterium
ACCTGCCCCGCCCGAACCAGTCCGCCTGCCGCTGCTTCACCCGAAGGGTGACTTAGAATGGCCGCCCAAGGCCGAAATTGAGCCAAAACAGAACGTCTCCTCGTCAAATGTCCGAAAACACATGAAATTGGCATTTTCCAAAAACACTGCCGGCTGAAAACACATGAATTTGTTCCATCTCCAAATGAGAATCGGTGAGGCTGAGGCAGAAAAGACATGATTTGATTGTACCTCAGAAGCTGATATCGCGGGGCTGGCCCCCACTACTATTAAAAGCTTCCCTGTACATCTACCATGTGTTTGTTCAACACACCCCGGGAAAGTGGTCAAAAAGCCGTTTCCCGAGCTCTCGTTTTGCCCATTGTGCACAGTTTTTTCCGAGGAAGCCGAATATGGCCACGAGAGCTCGCCAGAAAAATCGCGATTGGTTCCGCGATTTTCCGCGATTTTCCGCGATTTCCATTTTACAGAGTCTAGGGGGCCATGCACACTTCAACACCTGAGTGCCACCCGTAAAAAGTACATGGCCGAGGTGGACCTGCAAACGTCGCCGTCCTCGTAGATCTCCCGGCAGTTGGCTGCCGCAGAGTTTTCCTTCCGTGTCAGCGTCATGAATGGAACCCTGGGCGTGTTCGGCGAGCCCGTGGGGTCTGTCCTC
>JAAEOA010000113.1 GCA_024223715.1 bacterium
CTGATGACCCGGTTGCCGTAAAAAATGTTTCCTTCGGGTCGGTGAAAAGCCTGTTTAGGTAGAAGAATTGTCAGTTAACGGATGGGGAGTCTTTGCGGACTCCCCATTAGAATTTAGTCTCGAGATCCCTAATAATCCTCAAACAACACCTGAAAGCTGAAAAACAGGAGCGTTTTTCGACCTGAAAAATGACTGACCATTCAGCCTGCCAAAAAGCCATTACAGGTTCCCACCTAATAAACCGGCCCCCAAAATAGGATGAATTTCTAATTTTCTGAGGTTTTTTTTTCCTGAAATTGTCTCCAATAGGCCGATTGGGTCTCGGATGGAATATTGGGAAGGAACAGGTTTCTGGCACCCCAATTGCTTCTCCTGTGCAGGATAGTTGGGGTATAGCCCATGGAATCTGTACGAGGAGTCCCGTATGACCATTGAGTCAGAGATGCAAAACGTTATCGTAGAAGAAGATGTGCTGGCCGCATTGCGAGCCGGGCGTCCCCCTATGAGCGAAGACCGCATCAACCTGAAACAGCAAAAACTTGCCGGTTGCGACCTTTCCGGACTGAATTTGGCCAATGCGGATTTGACGGGTGCCGACCTCAGTGGGGCTAATCTGGCTGGCGTTAATCTTATTGGCGCCGATTTGACGGATGCTCGTCTTTTTGCTGCCAATCTGCAGGGAGCAATTCTCAGCAATGCGATTCTGCACAATACGGAGCTTTCGGGATCGGATCTGACCGATGCTGCTCTCGATTGCGTGACAGCCACCCGCGCTGGCTTCGGCATGGCCTGTTTGAAAAACGCCAGGCTTGAACGCGCCTGCCTGGACGAGGCGACTTTGAGCGAGGCCGATTTGAGTGGGGCCAACCTCACTAACGCCAGCCTCAAAAGTGTTCGCCTGCGTAACGCTGTACTCCGGAATACGGATTTCAATTCGGCCATTATGACTGATGTGCATCTGTCAAAGAGCGATGTCAAGGGAGCTTCGTTCCGCAATGCCGATTTGCGCGGTGGGCGCATGCGTATGGTTCGGGGCTATTTGTCTGCCGACTGGATCGGTGTGGAAATCCACGACATCAGTTTTGCCGGAAGCCTCATGTTGCGGCGCTTCATCATGGATCAGAATTACATCATGGAATACCGCCAGAGCAGCCGTTTGGCCGGATTTATGTATTACCCCTGGCTAATCACCAGCGACTGTGGTCGCAGCCTTGTACGCTGGTGCGGCATGATTTTTCTGCTGGCTATGACCTATGCCATGATCTACCAGAAGGTAGGTATCGATTATGGCGAATATGAGACCGCTTTTTCACCCCTCTACTTTAGTGTCGTTACGATTACGACCCTGGGCTATGGCGATGTCCTGCCCTCAACCGTGGCCGGGCAAATGGTGGCCATATCAGAGGTTATCCTGGGTTATTTGATGCTCGGTGGCTTACTCGCGATTTTTAGCAATAAGATTGCCCGCCGGGCCGAATAGGAGAATTGAAATGCTTAACTTATTCAAAAAAAAGAAGTCGAATAGTCAGGGAGCGATGCAGGAGTTACTCAACAATTACGAACTGCCGAGTTTCCCTTCCCTGATCATAGAAGTCCTCAGTGATCTGCGTAATCCCAGCCAGAGTCTGGGTGCCATTGCCACCAAGCTAGAGGGCGATCCCGGCATGACGGTCAAGATCCTGCGATCAGTCAACGTTGCCTCGTTCGGTGTATCACGCGAGGTGACCAACTTGCACACGGCGGTTTCGATGACGGGGCACGTGCGGTTGGAGGCCATCCTGCTGAGCCACGCTGTCAAGGGCGCGTTACCTAATGCCACAGCACCCAATTTCAGCATGAAACAGTTCTGGGTCGCGGCTTCGCAACGGGCCTGCCTTGCTCGCCAGGTTGCCAAGCGGTTGCATCCGACTACACAGTTAGAATCCTTTACCGCGGCTCTGCTGCAAGACATGGCGGTTCCGGTGCTCATCCGGGAGCGTAATGAGGCGTACCAAAAAATCCTGACGTCGATGCAGGGCCAAAACCACTGGCTGCATGACTTGGAGATAGACCATTTCTCCTTTGACCACACGGATCTCGGCGGTCATATGGCCCGCGAATGGCATCTGCCCCAATACCTGGTTGATGCCATTTCCTGTCACCACAAAAGTGAGGACGAAGATAGGACTGATCTTGAGCCGGGCGTACAGATCGCGTCACTGATCAGGCAAGACGTGGATCCCCAATCTTTGGAGCCGGTGTATGAATTGGCTAAACGGGAGTACGGTCTGGACAAAAAGACCATGGACAAGATCATCACCACGTCCTTTGACGAAGCCGAAGAGTATGCCAATCAAATCGCATGACCTTTGTTCGGGTTAATTGATTGGCAGGATAGTCCATACCCAAAACTCAGTCGCTCTAGATGTGACTTGAAGTAACCACCAGACCTCAACAAAAGATTCGAAATTTTGCAATGCCAGCCGACAACGGTAAAAGAGATTGGGATCATGAGCCGGATCTGGCATATTGATCAGGCAAAAGACTGATCACGAGGTTACTGGCAGAACACTTAGTTCCCGCGACTGATGCTTTCAGCTCGATTCACACAACAACGTCGCTTCTTGAATATTCCAGAAATTTTTTGATTTCGTTTATCAGAATAAACTGGTCGAGTGGCTTGGCCAGATGGCCGTCGAATTGTAGGTTTATGGCTTCCTTGTCCTGCACCATTACCGAAGCTGAAACTGCAATAATGGGAATGTCTTTTCCCCAGTCTTCCTTCTTCAACATCTTCAATGCCTCGTATCCATCCATCACCGGCATTCTAATATCCATGAGGACCAGGTCAGGTCTATGTTTCCGGGCTTGTTCAAAAGCAATCTTGCCGTTCTCGGCAAAAAGAAGTTCGAAATTGAATGGGCTCAGATAGGCCGCGATTAAGTCCCGATTGAACTCAATATCATCTGTGATCAACACTTTTGCCGGAACGAATTCAAGTTCTTTAGGATCAAAGCCCCGCTCTTCTTCAGTCTCCTTGGCTGTTATTTCAACATCCTTCAATTCGATACGGAAGGCAGCCCCCTTCCCTTCATCACTTACTACTGAGATTGACCCACCCATGAGTTTTACAATTCTCTTGGTGATAGCCAACCCTAAGCCGGTCCCCTTTGCTTGGGCTTCTTCTCCCATTACCTGCTCGAACTCACCAAATATTCGCCCCTGGTCTTCTTTGCCAATTCCATGGCCACTATCAGCCACTTCAATTATGAGGGTTGCCCGGCCCTGGGTCCCAGATGTATCTTCCTTTGCAATGCCTGAAAGTCTGATAAATCCTTTGTCTGTGAATTTCAGCGCATTGCCGATCAGGTTTATTAATATCTGCCTTAATCTTGTTTCATCAAGAAGTAGCGATTCCGGAATACTGGAGTCTACCGTCACCTTGAAGTCAATCCCTTTTTCGGTTATCCGGTGGCTGAAAATAGTGCTAATTTCATCAAATAGATTTTGTATGGAAACGGATGATTGCCGTAGTTCCATCTTCCCGGCTTCTATCTTGGATAGATCAAGAACGTCGTTTACCAGGCTTAAGAGTGACTTTCCGCTGGATAGAATTGACTGCAGGAAGTGTCTCTTTTTGGGATCTTCTTCCTCGAGAGACAGAATTTCTGAAAACCCCAAAACAATGGTGAGTGGTTGACGGATTTCGTGGCTCATGTGAGCAAGGAAGTCACTCTTTACCCGGTTGGCCACTTCTGCTTTTTGTCGCGCCAGGCCCAATTCCTCGGCCTGGGCCATTAGGATATTGTTTGCTTGCCTTCTATGCATGATACTTCGCCACGAGACTAATACGAGCAACAGCAAAAAGATAAAGCCACCAAGAAGAGCGTTGCGGAATATTTGATGTTGTTTGGCTTCTTCGGCAAAAAGTGCATCCTTTTTATCCTGCTCCAGTCGTATGGCTTGCATCTCCTTGTCAAACTTGTATTGGTATTCCAGGCCGGTGATTTCCTTAATGTTCTCGTCATTAAAAATGATGTCGTTGAGTTGCTTGAAGGTCACGTGGCTCTCATATGCCAGTTTGTAGTCTTGGGTGGCCACGTATATCTCGACGAGTTGTTTATGAATTTCCAGTAAACCCTCATGTATCTTAAGTTCCTTTGCAATCTTGAGACTCTCCAGAGTGTGACTTAATGCCTTATCGTAATCGTGTTGACTTAAGTAAAGTGAGCCAAGGCTCCTGTGTGAGAGACTGAGACCTTGCCTGTTTCCGATTTCTTTCCTGATCTTTAGCGATCTTTGAAGGTGGTCCAGCGCAAGGGGGTAGTTGCCTTGCTTTGCAAGAATGGCACCGATATTGTTGAGCGCTATAGCAATTCCTCGTTTGTCCTCAAGTCCTTCGTGTATTTTTAATGATTCATGATAGTGGTCAAGTGTCTGTGGGAAGTCCTCCTGAATTTCGA
>JAAEOA010000114.1 GCA_024223715.1 bacterium
GATATTTGTCCGGGTTATTGAGGTGTCTGATGCCCAGGGAATACTGTAAGAACTTCTTCTTCAGGCTTTTGCATATTGTGCTTTTCACGGGCAAGCTTTTCAAGGACTTGCGGATCAGAGGCCAGGCCTTCAATTTCCTGCTGCAATTGATCGTTCTCCTGGCTCAAAACCTGTACATCGGTTACCAAGTCCTTTTCCTTGCTTTGCAATCTGAAATACGTGGCCATTCCATTTTCACCAAATTGTGACAAGGCCAGCATAAGGATGACAATGATAAAGAAAGTTATCCCGTAGGAGCGCCTTGCTTTAGCTCTCTGTTTGGCCGGGGTGTATGTATGGTTGGATTTGCTTTTTGTTTTTGAAAACATGGGCCACCTCCATGTGGCAAATGAAAAAACTGAAACGGTACCGGCGGGCTGGAAAAAACCAGCCCGCCCTTTTCAACTAGCGAAGATTGTAGAAACAACCCAAGCCAGGATAAACTGCCAAATCTTCCAGTTCTTCTTCAATCCGCAGAAGCTGGTTGTATTTGGCTATGCGATCACTTCGGCAAAGACTTCCTGTCTTTATTTGACCGGCATTGGTCGCCACAGCCAGATCGGCAATAGTATGATCAGCAGTTTCACCACTGCGGTGACTGATAACGTTGGTAAAACGAGCCCGTTTGGCTATTTCAATGGCTTCCAGGGTTTCGCTCAAGGTACCAATTTGGTTAAGTTTAATCAGGATACTGTTGGCACAGCCTTCTTCAATACCCCGGCGCAGGCGCTCGGGATTGGTCACAAAGAGGTCGTCGCCTACAATTTGCACCCGGTTGCCAACCGCATCGAACATTTTACCCCAGCCTTCCCAGTCGTTTTCGTCCAGGCCATCTTCTATGGACATGATGGGGTAGTTTTCCACAAGTTCTTTATAGAAAGCAACCAGTTGGTCTGCATCCCAGTCTTCACCTTCGGCCTCCATGTGATATTTGCCATCTTTATACATTTCACTGGCGGCAACATCCATGGCCAGAACCACTTCTTCTCCCGGCTTGTAGCCAGCTTTTTCAATGGCCATCATCAGATAATCGAGGGCTTCACGGTTGCTGCCCAGATTGGGGGCAAATCCACCTTCATCACCAACGGAAGTTGCCAGTCCTTTGGCACCGAGAATGGATTTCAGGCTGTGGAAAATTTCTGCTCCGTAGCGTAAACCTTCAGCAAAATTGGGGGCCCCAACAGGCATGATCATAAATTCCTGAATGTCGACGTTATTGTCGGCATGGCTGCCACCATTAAGAACATTCATCATGGGAACGGGAAGGGTGCGGGCTGATACTCCACCAATGTACTGATAAAGGGGCAGGCCTACTGATTCTGCCGCAGCCTTGGCCACTGCCATGGAGACACCCAAAATTGCGTTGGCTCCCAATTTGCCTTTGTTGGTTGTACCATCAACTTCCAGCATTATGCGGTCCACAAGAATTTGGTCGGTGGCATCTACGCCCGTCAGTTCTGATTCCAGGCTGCGCACGTTACCCACTGCGTCGCGAACACCTTTGCCGAGATAACGCTCTTTGTCTCCGTCTCTCAGTTCAATGGCTTCGTGTTCACCGGTGGAGGCACCGCTGGGGACTCCGGCACGGCCGACGCTGCCGTCTTCCAGAAAAACATCCACTTCAATGGTGGGGTTGCCTCGTGAATCAAGAATTTCCCTAGCTTGGATAAACTCAATGTTACTCATAAAATCCTCCTTGAAAAGGCCGGGGTTGGCCCATGGCAAGAAACCCTGTTTGGGATCCCCGTCTATTTGTGTGGGAAACAAGATTATTTTCCATTTCCCTTGCAGATTCAAAACATTACTCGTGCAGTTTAATCCTGCACCAGGCGGGTGTCAATCAGGAAGCCTGTTGACCGGAGGCCTATGGTAAGACTATCTTCTGCCCAGAAACCAACGGAGGAAACATGTTCGACAGGCATCAGGATTTAAAAACCATTCGCCGCTGCAAGCGGGGAGACGAGGCGGCTTTTGCCGAAATACTCTCCCGTTATCGTGGTGCCATCTATAATTTGTGCTTTCGCATGTCCCGCAATACCGAAGATGCTACGGATCTGGCTCAGGAAGTTTTTATCAAAGTCTTTGGTTTGCTTGACCGATTTGATGAGAGTTATGCCTTCAGCAGCTGGCTTTTTCGCATTGCCACCAACCACTGCATCGACTTTCTGCGGCGCAAACGAATGAAATTTCAGTCCATTGATGGCGCTGTGGGAACCGATGGAGAAGAATATGAATTGCAACTTCCTGACAGTGGACCTCAGCCAGATACTGTTTTGCAGCGAAAAGAAGCTCTCAGTAAATTAGAGGAAGTCATAGGGGACCTTCCTCCTCATTATAAAGCAATTACCCTTCTAAGACATGACCAACAAATGTCTTATGAGGAAATAGCCGAAGTTCTGCAGTTGCCCCTGGGAACTGTAAAGGCCCGAATTCACCGGGCCAGAAACATGGTTCAGCAGATGCTGAAAACCCGAAATTACGAGCTTTGATTTTTTTTGAAACAATGCTCGTTCCATGGCGTAATCGCTTGATAGACAGGTGATCAAGTCAATGTCGGGGGATCTGACACCTGTCCAGTGAAGGCATCCACAATCGATATTTTGATGTCGGTTGTGGTGCCTGAAAAATGTTTCGCCAAAATACAAGGAGTCGGTCATGGACCGAAATATGAATGGCAATACCGAAAGCAACGACAGCCGGAATATGGATATTCCTGTTCCTTGCAATGATTGTCGCCAGAATCTCCAGGAATACCTGGATGGCACTCTGGAAAAGAAAAGTAGTCTTCAGGTGTTTATGCATCTTCAGGATTGTGATGGATGTAAGATCGAACACGATCAGCTCGAAGGCATGTTTCAGATGCTTGAAAATCTGCAGGACCACGATGTCCCCGAGGGTTTTGACGACAAAATCCTCGCATCGGTGAATTACGAAGGCTATCGGGCCATGGAGAATTTGCGACGGGAGAGGATTCCGGTTTTCCTGGAAGAAGAGTACCTGCCGGCTTTCATTCGCTCAACTGTCACTCGTCTTGCGGGTGCTGGTATTTCAGCTGCTTCATTGGCTGTTATGTCACTGACTTCAATGCCGGAATATTCCGGTGTGCTGACGGTGTCTTTGATTGTTGGCCTCGTACCTGAGCTTGTTGTTCGGTTGCAAAGCTTGAGCCGTCGCACTGTGGTTGCCCTGCAATCAGAAAGTTGATTAATTAGATGAGAGCATCAGGCAGCATGGGCTTGCCCTCATTATCATTGGATTTCTCCAATGGTGAGGAAAGCGGTTCTAAAAAGAACCGCTTTCGCTGCGGTGTTCTATTCACCCTGGTCTTTTTGGGGTTCGTTTTTTCTCTGACTGCTTCCAGTCTTTGTGCTCAAGAACAAAGTCCTCCTGCCTCAGCAGCTGAGGAAGTGATTCCACCGCCTGCTCCAGATTTTCCAAGAGCTCTGAAGGTAATAACTTCCGGTAATACAGCCTCTCGCGATAGCTTGAGGCACGAAATTGAAAAATACAGCTTAGCCATTGAAGGTTTGCGGGACAGCCTCGATTTGGACAATTTCCAGTTTGAGTTATCCGAAGATCATCGCCACCATCTGGAAAATTCTGTTGAAGACCTGACTCTCATCATCGAGTCCATTGGCGGCGAATTGAGTGAGATGGAACTGGAAATAGCCAATAACCAAATTTCTCTGCTTGATGCTCAGGGTGAAGGAATTGTAATAGAAATTCCCGAAAATTTAGATGAACATCTCAGCCAGGGCTTTGAAATCCTGCAACAGGTTATTCTCAGTGAACTTCCCGAAGATGACAGCGAGCTGAGTGAACGGGCTTGGTCCTGGGGTTTTGGGACCGAAAAGCCGGAAAAACCTCAGCGAAAAATCCTTAAAGGCAACATTGTTAAAGTTGGAGACAGCCTTCAAATTCAGGAGAATGAGGATGTCCGTGGCAATGTAATTGTCGTTTTTGGAGATGTGGAAGTTTCAGGTCGGGTTGACGGCAATGTGGTTACGGTATTTGGAAACTTAATGGTTACCGAAACGGCCGAAGTAACTGGGCAAGTTGTCACTGTTGGTGGTCGTTTGGACCAGGACCCATCATCTGAATTGAGTGATGTTGTTGTTGTTGATCCTCTGCCTGGTTGGATGGGCAGCGATTCTCTTATGATTTCCGATCACGGAATTCTGGGCCTGCTGATGGGGGTTGGCGAGTTAATTCTGGTGGTTTTATTGACTCTTCTGGTCTTGGCTATTTCTCCTTCAAAAAGAATGAAAAAGGTCAGAGAAGTATTGGTCCATGAAGCCATTCCCAGCTTTTGGGTCGGGCTGGTGGGAACCTTCCTGGTTTATCTGACAGGGATCATCCTGATGGGGGTCCTGGTCCTGACGGTGATTGGCATTCCGGTGGCCTTGTTGGTCTTGGTTGCCCTGATGCTGGTTTCGGTTTTGGCATTAGGTATGGCGGGGCTGACTCTGGGCAAAAGACTCTGCGTCATGTTTGGCGATGTCTGCTCGGTTGATTGGATTGTTTTGATTGTCGGACTGGTGGCCATAGACGGAATATATATTTTGGGCGTGTTTGCCGGTGTTATTCCTGGCTTGGGTGTGTTTGCCGACGGGCTGGTCATTATTGGAACTGGCATCAAACTGGTTGCTTACCTGATTGGAATGGGGGCCCTGATGAAAAGCAAGCTGGGTAAGGACGCAATTTAGCCCAAACCCGAGTCATCCAAATGATCTGAAAAAATTATTATTAGTATTTGATACACAGATTTTTGGTCTGTGTTTTTTTGTAAGTAAAGTAAAATCCCCCACATAAAATGTTAAAAATCCCCACCATGGTTATTTTTGTGATATAATAAGTCTCTCAATTGGGCTAAAATTCACTGCGTATTGGGGAAAAACACCCATTCCAGGAATTTTCGTCCAGACCTATTGGGTCGTCCGGCAATAGAAAATAAAAAAGAGGCCACAACTGCCGCCTGTAAGGCAGGGTATTTTAATGGTTTATGATTTGGTTTTGAATCGGTGTCCCAGGGCCCCGTTCAACCATGCATTTGAACCCATCCAGGAACGAAACCTGCCTATTAGTGGGTATAGACCGACAGTGAGGTTGGTAAGGCAGCAAACAGCCTCAGGATTTCGAAAAATTGATGGAGATGGAACATGATGACTCAGAATACCAACAAGACCAAAAAAATGGCCAAAATGCTGGTGCTGGTTCTGACCCTCACTTCTTCCGTGGTATTGGCTTCTGAAACCACTGAATTGGATAACGGATTGACCGTTACCGTTTATGGTGCCGATGAAATCCGCATCAATTCTTCAGTTTGTGATATCAACCTGGCTGCCCATGAAGATCGTTTTGTTCCTTTCAACAACGACAAAGTCATGAGTGCCCTGTCCGACATGCACGGTTTTAATATTGACCTGAATGTTACTGTTTACCTTTTGCCCGCTCCTCCTGCCAGCATTAACAGCAGTTATGCCCGTGGCAATACCATTTATTTGGCTCCTGGGACCGGCACCATCCCCGCTTCCACTCAAGCTTATATCACCACTCACGAAATGGGCCACGTTCTTTGTTCGTCTTACATGGACAATAGCAAATCCCGCTGGAGTGAATATATGGAACTGCGTGGCTTGAACCACGACGACAATGGCCCGGCAGCTCATCATGCTGACCGTGCCCGTGAAATTGTTGCTGAAGATTTCCGTTTCCTCTTCGGTGGCGGCCTGGCTACCAGCACCGGCAGCATCGAAAACCACAACATGTTGCTGCCCAATGAAGTTGATGGCCTGAAGGAACTGCTTGTGGAATTCCTGTCCGAAAAAGTTGTATCTAACGTGAATATGGCTTCTGCCAAGGCTTTTCCAAATCCTTGCAACCCCCGCACCACCATCAAAATGGAGCTTCCTGCCGGTTCTGCCGCAGCTGGCAACGTTCGCCTGAGTGTTTTCGATGTTCGTGGTTCATTGGTTAAAACCATTAACGGTGGCCAGATCAACGGCAATACCGTTGCTGTTAACTGGAATGGCGACAACGATCAGGGAATGGGCGTTTCCAGTGGTCGTTACCTGTATTTGATCCAGGCTGGTTCTGTTTCCGCCAGGGGTGCAGTATCTCTGGTTCGCTAAGTCCAATCAAAAAGTGTATTGCAATTAAGAGTTTTCTTTTTCATAATTTTACTTAAATTTACTAATGGGGGACCGATATACCAAAAGAGATAGGGAAATGGCCGATGACGTGACCAGCGTTCTGTTGTATTATTCGGCTTGGTATTGAAAAAGGAGATCGTTCATGCGGGTTTTGAATAGCTTGATCCTGATGTCATTGCTAATGCTTGTGGCTTTTGCCGGCTGCAGCAGCGACGACTCAACATCACCTCCTCCACCAGCGAGAGAGCCCGTGGTGATTCAAATTACCGATAATAATAATTTTGAAGCCAATCCCAATTTCAGTCCAGATGGCAATTGGATTATGTTTGAATCAGATTCTTCAGGCAATATGGACATCTGGCGGGTTCCTGTAGTTGGGGGTACGGCTGAGCCGTTGACCACCGACCCAGCTTTTGATAGTTCTCCCTGCTGGTCTCCCGATGGTAGCTTCATTGCCTTTGAGTCGGAACGCGGAGGATCCAAAGATATTTGGGTTCTGGATCTTATTACTCCTGGAGCCGTTCCTGTTCAGTTGACAGAATCGGGACATAACGACGGCAGTCCCGCCTGGTCTCCGAATAATGACTATATTGTCTTTGAATCCAACAGCGAAAAAAGCACTGGTGCCGATTTATGGTTGATTCCTGTCGCAGGCGGTGACGCTCAGCGTTTAACCACCACTGCTGATGGGGTCTATAGTCGAAGTTCCGCTTGGTCGCCAGATGGTGAAAATATTGTTTTTGAAACAAACCGTGATGGCTATGTGGCCCTTTATACCATCAGTAAATGGGGTTTGAACCCAACCAGAATTACTTCTCACAATGGATACGTAGGACACCCGGATTGGTCCCCTGACGGTGAAGAAATTGTTTTCGAAGGCACCGGAAGCGGATTGTCCGAAATTTATACTGTGGCCGCAACAGGTGGTGATGTCTTCCAGGTGACCATGCATGGCGGTTATTGGCCTTCATACTCTGCTGATGGAACCAAAGTAGTCTATTGCAGTTATGGAGCCTCATCGCCCAATGTTTGGACTGTAGAGGTTGACTGGTAGCAGTAACAGTTTTTTGACAACACCCTCCTTTAAAACGGAGGGTGTTTTTTTGATCTTGGCGAAATAGCATTCACCGATATAAAAAACGGCCATTTCCGAAAAGGAAATGGCCGTTTAAAATTGTTTGGCATCCCCAACGGGGATCGAACCCGTGTTGCCGCCGTGAAAGGGCGGTGTCCTAACCACTAGACGATGGGGACGCCTTAAGCTGAGGCAGTAAACTAGGCACTGGAATGCCAATTGTCAAATGCCAACAACCATTTTCCTGTCATCTTTCTGAATCGGCCCCATTTGGCCGTTTCTAAAGTCTTATTTGGCAGCTTCGGTCATCAAAATTGCTGATGTACGAATTCCCCGGAAGAAATTGTCCAGATGAAATTTTTCGTTGGGGCTGTGAATGTTGTCTGTATTCAGACCATAACCCAGTAAAAGTACTGGTGATTTCAGACAATCCTGGAAGGTGCCTACAATGGGAATACTGCCACCTTCACGAATGAAAACCGGTTTGGCGCCAAAACCTTTTTCCAGAGCGATCATTCCGGCATTCATCATTTCAGATTTACGGTGAACCAGGACCGGAGCGGCGTTATGGTGGTTTGAAACTTCCACCTTCACGCCTGTTGGGGCGATTTCCTTCACATAAGCAGAAAATGCAGCTGCAATTGTATCAGGATCCTGGTTGGGCACCAGTCGCATGCTGACTTTGGCCAGGCCGCGAGCTGGAATGATTGTTTTGGCTCCTTCACCACCGTAGCCACAGGCAATTCCGTTTACATCACAGGTTGGCCGGGCCCACATGCGTTCCAAAGTGGTGAAACCCTTTTCTCCGAAAGCTGCTGGGGCACCGGTTTCATCGCAGAGGATTTCATCGGTGTAACCCAGTTCAGCAAAGCCGTCCCTTTCATCCTGTTCCAATTCCAGAACGTCATCATAAAATCCGGGCACCAGACATCGACCGTCGGCATCTTTTAGCTTGGCAATTATTTCAGCCAGAGCGTTGCCGGGGTTCTGAACTGAACCACCATAGCTTCCCGAATGCAGGTCCATGCCAGGGCCTTGCACGGTAATTTCCATGTAGGCCATGCCCTTCAGGCTGTAGCAAATTCCGGGTGTGGTTTCGTTGTATAATGTTGTATCGGAGACTACCACCGCGTCGCAGGAAAGTTTTTCAGTGTTCTGTTCAGTGAATTTGTAGATGCTCTCGCCGCCGGCTTCTTCTTCGCCTTCAATGATAAATTTGACATTTACTGGTAATTCTTCACCCTGAAGAATGTACGCTTCGAGGGCTTTGATGTGCGTGTAAAGCTGTCCCTTGTCGTCGCTGGAGCCTCGGGCGTAAATAATTCCATCTTTTATGACGGGTTCAAAAGGTGGGTTGTCCCACAGGTCAAGAGGGTCTACCGGTTGCACATCGTAGTGGCCATAAAAAAGCAAGGTTTTACGATCCGGACGAATTTCAGTTTCCGCGTAAACCAGCGGATGTCCTCCCATATCAATGACTTCCACGGCCAGGCCGAGTTCTTTTAACTCACTGCTGACAAATTTTGCAGCCCGTTTGGTGTCCGCATTATGGGCACTGACCGAGCTTATGCTGGGGATGCGCAGGAAGTCACACAACTGTTCCACATGCTTCTGCTGATGGTTTTTCAGGTGGGAAAGTACTTTTTCACTGGCCATTGGTTGCTCCTTATTGTAGATTTCCGGGGCTTGAGGGCAGATTGGGGCCGATTGCCCTGATTTGTCTCAGGTCAAAACTATGCTTGACAGAGCCGCCTGCCAAGGCGATTGTGTCGCAACTTGCCGGTGAAGGAATGTTAGTACCGGCATTCAGCAAAAATTACGGCCCGCTCTCGCCTGCATCCGGGATTCCCCGGCTGTTATCGGAAACGGACCAAATCCTCGGGAGGACCCCAAAATGGCTGACATGATTATTAGCAAAAGCAAAACCAAAGAAAGCGTCAAAGAATGTAACGTTTCCGGAGAATTCTACTCCGCTCTGGACGTAAAAGTTCGCGAACTGATTGGTGCCGCTGAAAAACGCGCCATCGAAAACGGTCGTAAAACCGTTCGTCCCTGCGACCTGTAAGTCGTTTAGGATAAATAATCAGGCGAAGAGGTCGGGAATTTCCGATACTCCACCCGGATTCAAGGGAGGGCTCAGGCCCTCCCTTCTTTTTTTGTTTCCGCCTCTATCCATGGACTGAATCACGAAACCTGTAAACCCCGGTTAACACCAGTGACCTTCTTCTTTTCATAAAACCAATCAATTCAACAGGAACCCTCCATCAGTGGTTGGGCTTGAGCCTTGCTTTGCTGTTTCAAATAAGGAGGTCTTTTTTGAATACAAAAATAAAATCAGGTGCTCTGGCAGGAATTGATGGCCTGTCGGTGACGGTTGAAGTGGATATCAGCCGCGGGTTGCCCGGGTTCCATTTGGTGGGGTTGCCCAATGCCGAGGTCAGGGAGAGTCGTCAAAGGGTTCTGGCAGCTTTGCGAAACAGTGGGGTGCGGCTCCCGCCTGGAAAAATAACCGTAAACCTGGCACCGGCAGGAATTCGAAAAGAGGGGGCATCGTTTGATTTGGCCATTGCCGTGGGGGTGATGGCGGCTCAAGGAGTGGGTATCAACAAGCGGTGTGTGCCCGAGGGGGATGCACCTTTATTTCTGGGAGAACTCTCTCTCTTTGGTCAACTGCGGCCTGTACGTGGGCTCCTGGCCATGGTATTGGCTGCGGCAGAGCAGGGTGACCGATTGGTCGTTGTTCCTGCGGAACAGGCGGGGGAGGCCTCTCTGGCAACGGGAGTGCGGGTGGTTGGTGCCAGTCATTTATCAGAAGTTTTTCATTGGTGGCAAACCGGGGAAGAACCTGCATTGAACATCTCCCAACACAAAGACTCTTTCCCTCCCAAAAAAACTCCTGATAAATGGTTGCAATTGGCAGGGCAGCCTTCTTTGCTCAAGGCTGCTGTGTTGGCTGTGGCGGGCAGGCACAACATTATGATGGTTGGCCCGCCAGGAACGGGAAAAACTCGTTTAGCGCGTATTCTAGGGGCCTGTCAGGCTCCTTTGGGCGATGCAGAAAGTCTGGAAGTCACCAGAATCCACAGTGCTGCCGGTCTTTTGCCGGATGGGCAACTTTTAAAGCAACGCCCGTTTCGGGCGCCCCATCATACTCTGACTCGAGCCGGATTGATCGGTGGGGGAGCGGCCTTGCGTCCGGGAGAAGTGACGTTGGCCCATGGCGGCATTCTTTTTCTTGATGAATTCAGCGAATTTCCACCAGCGGTGCTGGATGTTCTTCGGGAGCCCATGGAGGAAAAAGTTATCACCTTGGATAGAGGCGGCCGGCATCGGCAGTATCCGGCAAATTTTCAAATACTGGCGGCCATGAATCCCTGTCGTTGTGGTTTTCTTGGCAGTGGGATCAAACCCTGCCGTTGTACGGACGCGCAACAGCGCAGGTACTTGTCTCGGTTGTCTGGGCCTTTGCTCGACCGATTTGACCTGTTTGTTCAAGTCGGTCCCTGGGAAGGTTCTTTCCTAAGTGAGTCGCATGGTCCGCGGGTTTGTACTCCCGGTAAAAACTGGCGAGAGTTGACAACAACCGGTGCCTGGCCCCACTTGGCGCGTTTGGGAGCTCAGACAGAATCTTTGCCTCTATCCCGGGCAGCAAAAGATCATCTGAATGATATTCGGCTGCCTTTAGGTCTTTCAATCCGGTCGGTGAAAAGTTGCCTTCGGGTGGCCAACACAGTGGCTTTGCTGGATGGATGCCGTAAAACTGAAAGGCGGCATGTTCTGGAAGCATTGGAATTTCGTCTAGAAAATCTGGCTTTGGAATCGGTTCTTCGCTGATTACTAAAAAAGGCGGCCCGAGGGCCGCCTTTTCAGAAAACCATTTCAGATTATCAGAAGCTACCCTGCAGTCCGATGGAAATACCCAGACTGCCAATAGTTTGGGATGAGAACTCCTGCACAGGTGTCTGATTAATTCCCTCATCGTTGGTAATAAATTCATCCAAGGGAATTACGACGGTTCCTTCATTCAAATCAGTGAAACGATCAGATGGGGTGAATTCAACACTATTGAGGTGGTAGAGAACTTCAAACCGGATACTGATGTTTTTGTCAGCCAGGAAACGCAGACCGCCCCCAAGGTTCAAGTCAATGGCGGTAGCAGGGTCATCAACATAATTTGAGTTCATGGAGTACCACATATTACTGATGCCACCGGTTGCATAGGGGTGTAAGCGGCCACCTCCGTCACCATCCATATTCAGGAAGTAAACAGTGGCATTTATGCCCAGGTTGGCAGTGAACATGGACCGAATTTCCATGTCGAATTCCCCAATGGCAGGCTCGGTGGGGTAAGGGATGGACCCAGGCTCATTGGAGCGCCAGGAACTATTTTCAATCGACTGGCTGTATTCAGAAAAAGAGGCTCCGGCAATTCCTTCAAGGCACAGCCAGGGAGAAATATTGTACCCCAAACGCATGAAAGGATTGAAGGCATTTTGGCCAGTTAGTTTAGTGTCACCCCAATAGGTGTCCTCTTCAGTATATTTGTAAATGATTTGATCGTGCTCGAGAAAAACGGAATTCAAACCGAGGGATCCGAGAGCAAAGCTGATTTCAATGGTTCCCCCTTTAATACCGGGAATCCAGATTTCCTTTTCTTCATCGCTAATATCCAAATCAGAGTCGGCATATCCACTGTTATGTAAAAGCTTGAAGGTTTTTTCCGGTTGGTTGCTTTCGGGTTGGTCAGGGACCTCAGGAGTCTCATCCTGAGCCAGTGCCGGCAGGCAAACCAATGCCAGGGTCATGATAAAAAAGGCGACCAGTGATTTGAAGGACATGTACTCGCTCCTGTCGGGGCAACAGCCCGGGACTGGCGGGGGTGATCTTTATGATGCAACGAATCAATACTATATTCGCTGAATGTATCGTCATTAATTTCAGGTGCAGCGCCTTGAGTGTCAATAATAAATGGCAACCCTTTTGTGGTAAAGACGTGATAACCCTATACTGAATTCACCCCAAACACGATGAAAGATGATGATAGCATTGAGCAATCCTGCAAAAACAAGCCGCTTCAAACACCAATCAACCGGGGCCTGTCTGTGGGCTTTGGTATGTCTGGGCCTTATTCTGGGAGCGGGTTTTTCGGCATATGGCGGGGAGCTGGCCCTTCCCGGGCCGGTGGTGCGGTCCATGTTGGCATCTCCTGTCATGGGTGAACCGGTACCTTGGTCAGACGGACATACCGATTATCTGGCCGTAGGGGACTCTGAGGGGTTTCTTAACCTATTTTATCACGTTACCGATGACGTGAATTTTGGGGTTTTTGACCGACAGGACTTTGGCGGTGGCGTTCAATGGGTGGGGCCGTGGACCGGTGGACCTTATGGTTCGCGTGGTTTGGTCGTGGCTACTCGTGATCCGGATACCCTGTTCTTTGTGGAAATTGCCTATTCCCTGCCTTATATAAGAATCAAATATTCGATGGATCTGCCGGAAGACCCCGGAACCATAGATTTCATTGAAGCAGGCCCCGAAGGGCAACTTCAACTTGCATTAAGCCTTCCCGGAGTGGATCAGGTGCTCATTGTACGAGAGCAGGGAGCGGGTTGGGTAGTTCACCAAACGTTGGATTCCAGTGATGAGCCCTCATCATTAGTCGCCATCGATTTGGACAACGATCAGGATCTGGAATTTGTCACAGCCAACCGAGGAGTGCTTTCCGGGAAGGTTTCAGTCTACTCTCAAGGGGAAGACGGAGATTATTTCCTGGACTGGCATCAGCAATTGGCCGGACACGTCTGGCAGGTGGGGTCTGAGGATTTTAATCTCGATGGCCAAAGTGAATTGGTGGTCTCCTATTCTGATTTGGCTCAGTTGGATATTCTCCAACACGATTCAGGAAGCCTGATTGAGGTTGAATCACTTACCACTACTCAGCCGATGGATTCTTTCCAAATATTGTCTCTGCCAATGGGCCAATGGGGCTTGGCCGGATCGAATGAATCTCGAGGATTATTGGACTTTTTTCGGCTGTCAGGTGCTGGCTGGGAGTTCCTTGAGTCTTATTTCGTGGGATGCAGACCACAAAATCTTGCCTCTTGTGATTTAAATGGTGATGGAATTAATGAAATTGTTTCTTTTGGTACTCAGGAGCAAGTAGTCAGCATTCTTTTGGGGAATACTTTACCAGCATTTTGGGGATATCCATCCATGGCGCTTTCATCTCTGCCTTTGTCAGCTGTACAGGGTGATTTTGATGGCGACAGTCTCATTGATTTTGCGGTGGTTTCCATTGGTGGAAATTCTTTATCGACTTTTTTACAACAGGCCGATACGCCCTTGTTTTCTGCGCCAGTGACTCAAAATTTTGATTTTTTGCCCCGAGGTATTGTGCAAGGTGATTTTCTGGGAGATTCCCGTCCCGAGCTTGTGGTTATGAATGCAGGCCAACAGGAGTTGCTGCTGATGAGCTTGGATCCGGGTCAGGGATTTGTTCTTCAGTCTACGGTGGATTCTGCTGGCAGTCCGCAAAAAGTGTCCTCTGCAGATATCGATTCTGACGGTTTTCTCGATTTGATACTGGCCTTTTCCAGCACCAAGGAAGTTAAAGTTCTTTTCGGACAGGGTGATGGAAGTTTCCATTCACCAGTGATTATTTCTTTACCCTTGGGTGTTTTTGAGGTGGAGGCCGCTGATTTAAATTCAGATTCACAACTGGAATTAGTGGTCTCAGATGGGTCCGCTCGGGTTTGGACTCTGGAAAATTTAGACGGTAGATCTTTTGGTTCACCTGTTTCTTATCAGGCCAATACAGGTTGCCGGTATCTGGAGGTTGTTGATCTGGATCAGGACCTGGATCTGGACCTGGTGGTGGCCAACACGGAAAGCCAATCTCTATCGTTTTTTAAAAATCTGGGAAATGGGAATTTAGAACGAATTATTGGCAGTTTAAGTGTGAATGGTTTGCCCACGGATATTGCTTCCCGAGATATGGACGGCGACCAAATTAATGACGTGGTGGTTCCACTGGCAGCTGGTGCCGGGTTGGCGGTTGTCCTCGCACAGGATTTCTGGCAATACATTGGAACCCTGAATTTCACTACAAGTGAAAGCCCTTCCCAAACTCTGGTGGGTGATTTTTCCGGCGACGGTGTGGCTGATGTTTTGAGCTTCGATTCAGAGCTGCTGCTGGCAATAGTAATGGTTAATACTGAAAGAGCCCTTGTGGCCGTGGACCCAACAGCTTTGAGTCTTCATTGTGATCAGGGGCAGTACCAAATTAACATTTTGCCGGATCGAACTGGACCTTGGGCCCTTCATATAGGGCAGCCGGGAGATTGGCATTTGCTGGCTCAAAATGGTGACAGTGATGCAGGTCGTTTGCATTCTGATGGTCGGGGATGGGTTTTGATGCTTAATGAAGAACAAGCAGGGTACCCCAAAAATGAAGATCAATTGCGACTGACCGTGGGAGCGGGAACCAATCAGGAGAATTTATACTTGGGCCTGAGTGCTGATTGTTTTGCACATTCTGTTACTTTACCTCAGGTCCGATGGCTGGATCAGCCATGGCCCAACCCTTTTAACCCCAGAATTAGTGGGCGCATTCAATTGAATTCAGCCGGTGCCGTTGAGGTCTCTGTTTTTGATACAGCCGGGCGCAAAGTGGCGACACTTTTACGAGGGAATTTGGCTGCAGGGGTTCATAATGTTAGCTGGAATGGCCTGAAAGAGGGGCACCCTGCTGCCGCCGGGCTGTACTTCATGAGAATTCAGTCAGAGAATGCACTTCAATCCAGAAAAATAATGCTATTGAAATAAGCTATTTTGGGTTCATTTCGTCTGGATTTTGCAGGTGGCGAACCTCCTGTATGAGTTCAACCTGAAAATTCTTCAATACGGCTTCTTTCATTCGCCGGGCAAGTTGCCTGACCTGAGCACAGGTGGCGTTTCCATTATTGACAATCATATTGGCGTGGGCATGAAAAACTCCAGCATCGCCTTCGGTCATTTCTTTGGCTCCTGCTTTTTCAAGCAGTGTTCCGGCTGCAATGCGCCGTTCCCCCGGATGGGTTGCGGGCAGGTTTCGAAACCAGCTCCCGGCGCTCGGAAGGTCCCTTGGGTGCTTACGCCATCGGTCATCTATTTTGGTTTGACGGGCCTGCAGGGCATCAGAAACCGATCCTTTTTCCAGATTCAAAGTGGCTTCCAATAAAACTTCACCTTTTTCCCGTAAGGCGGTCTGACGGTAGCCGAACCCAAAATCTTCCGGACCGCGGCGGTGGATCACTCCTTCGGAATCCAGAGTCGTGGCTTCAAGGAGAAATTCACCAATTTCATGCCCATAACAGCCGGCGTTTCCCATAATGGCTCCACCAAGCGTGCCCGGAATACCAGAGGCAAATTCCAAACCCGTAAGATCTGCTTTGAGGCTGCGTTCAATTAAGGTATCAAAATTCAGGCCTGCACCAGCAATCAGGGTGTTTCCATGGGGCTGGAATTGTTCGGTTTTAACTACCAGCACCAGGCCGGAAAACCCTTCATCGGCAGCCAGAATATTGCTGCCACCACCCAGGATAAAAAAGGGCAGGTTGTTGTTGTGAGCAATTTCCTGGAACCTGCGGGCTTGGTCTGTGTTTCCGGCATCGCAGCATAAATGGGCTGGCCCCCCAATTTTCAGAGTGGTCAGGTCGCTCAAATTCTGCTGGCATCGTACCTGTTTTTTCAGGCCATCCGGAAGTTTGTTCAGGATGGATTCATAATCTATCAAAAGAACCTCTTTAGATGGGTGTTGAATGATTATTAAAAACCTGAAGAGGGCTGGCGTCAAGATATCGTCCGGCAGGATTGGCATTTTTGCCCCGATTCAGGTAGATTTGGGGTTCTTGATTCTCTGAAGATGGGGCTCAGCTTTGGCGACTCCTATGAAATACAAGTCAGGATTCACTCTTTGAACGAAAATATTGCACTTTGGATTGCTTTTATTTCATCTTTTCTGCTGCACTTGGTGTTTGCAGGAGTCATGTATTTGCTGCCCCCACCTGAGGAGCCCCCAGTGGTTCTTGACCAGGCTGTGGAAATGCCCGAAGTGGAATTAATTCTGTTGTCCCCTGAAGAGGTGGTTGAACAGGAATCACAAATGCCCAATAGATTCACCGAGATTCCTGAACGTCTGGCCACCGATGAGGCTCCTGAGAATCCGGATTTTGCAGCCCTTTTTAATAGCAAAGCCGCCGACCGTCAGGAAGGTGGAGATGGTGATTCTCCCTCCGCGGAAGAGGAATGGATTGTCCCGAAAGTGGAAATTCACGAAGACAACCTTCTGGGAGATGGGGGCGGTGAAATTGAAACACGGATTTCACCTAAAGAAAATAATGAAAAAGACCAGGCTCCCCAGGGCAACTTTGGAGAATCAGGGGAAGAGCAACCCGGGGAATCTCTGGATGAAGCAGGCCGGTGGGCCACGCCTGAAGATGATCCGTCGGCGGGCCAGTTCAGTGAAGAAGATGCCAAGGAACGTTCTGTGGAATCTCCCGAGCTGGATGAATGGTGGGACGCCAGCTCTCCTTCTGTGCTTAAGGTTGGTGAAGAAGGATCTCAAGGGGACCGGGGATACGATTTTAATCAGAAAGAAAAAGGAATGCAGGGAACTGGCGTTTCTTATGTCGGTGAGTTCAGTCTCAATACCTGGGAATGGAATTATGCCCCCTGGTTGACCAAATTTGGCAACCAATTGCACCGTCACTGGATTCCACCTTATGCCTATTCCCGTTTGGGAATGATCCATGGCATGACTCAGGTTAGAATGGTCATTAATAAAGATGGAACCCTTGAGGAGTTCGAGGTATTGGACACAGAAGGCCATGAGTCGCTTCACGAAGCTTCAGAAGCAGCGTTAAAAGCTTTTGCACCCTATATGCCATTACCGGCTTCTTTTCCGGAACCGTACCTTGTTTTAACCATTGGACTGCACTATCCTGCACTTCGATGAATCTTGAAAATGTGAAAAACCGTGGAGGTTTTAGAATAACATGTTGGATTTGATACTGGCGGGGGGATACATGATGATCCCCATTGGATTGGCCTCCTTGGTTGGCCTGGCTGTAATAATAGAGCGGTTTTTGGTTTTGAGGAAAAGCCGCATTGTATTTCCCCAGATATGTGGGGCGGTTGACAGCATGTCCGCCAGCGCGGATTTGTCGGTAGTGCGTTCCATTTGCCAAAGGCACCCTGGACCTTTTGCCAATGTTGTCATGTCAGGTTTGGATCATTCAGAGAACGACTGGACTATTATTCGTGATGTTTTGCAGGAAACTGGCCGCCAGGAGGCCTTGCGCCTGTCCCGTCGGTTGGGAATTCTGGAAACCGTTGCCGCTGTTTCGCCCTTGTTGGGGCTGCTGGGAACGGTCCTTGGAATGATCAGGGTTTTTGCCTCGATTTCCGCCTTGGGCCTGGGAAGTCCGGAAGTTCTTTCCAGTGGTATTAGTGAAGCCATGATCACGACCGCTTCAGGTCTTATTATTGGTATTCCGGCTCTGGTTGCCTACAATTGGCTGAACGGGAAAGCGGACAGCATTATTTTTGATCTGGAGTATTATTCATCGAAGGTTCTTGATACTTTGCGAAAGCGGCAGAATGAAGGCCCCGATTTCGAGAGGAAATCATGAATTTCCGGCCAGTCAAAAAGAGCAAAAGTCTGATTCTGAATGTGACTTCGCTTATCGATGTGCTTTTTCTGCTGTTGATGTTCTTCATGGTGACTTCGACCTTTCGAAATCAGCCAGCCATAACCCTGGTATTACCCCGGTCTGCAACGGCAGCTGAAACTGTTGATACGCCCGTGGTTGTTTTTCTGACAGCCACCGGAGATGTGTACTTGAATGATGTGCTGGTGGAAGCCGGTAATATTGGGACCAGTCTGGAAAAGCTGCACGCCACTTCCAGAGATAATCGCCTGGTTTTGCGTGCTGATGAAGAAGCTTCCCACGGTGATGTGGTCAGTCTTATCGATACTATTAAACAGAGTGGTTTCACTCGTGTGAGTTTGTCGGCGCGTCTTGCGGCCGGACAATGATCCAGAAGGAGTTGGAGTTGTACAGATTTAAGTCTGCAGAGTGGTTACATAATGTGAATGGATCCCTAAATGGGCCTTCACGACGTGGTGCGATTCTAGTTTGGATGCTTTGCCTGGTGGCCGTGATTACTGTCTGGATGGTTTCCGGCTGTTCCAGTGAAATTCCCAGTGAAGTGGGATTAAATTTGGTGGATTCGGAAATTGACGTCGTCCTGGAAATACTGTCTTTTGAAGATATTGAAACCTATCGCGGAAAAAATATCAGCGAAGCGGATCTTCCTTTGGCGGACCAGGAAGTCCTATATCTGGGCAGTCAACAAGGCAATACATCATCAATTCTGCTGAATTACGATTTTTCTGAGGTTTTCACGGACAGTTTTCCAGAAGAACGCTGGACCGCTGATAACATTACGTATGTAAAACTGCGGTTTTTGATGTTGGAGTATTACGGCAATTTGCAAACGCCTGAAACCGAAGCCAACAAAGCTTTGACCAAAGCGTACGATGTTTTTGAATTAGACGAGCCTTTCAATCCGTCTGACTTTCCCGGGGACAACTTCAACCCTGGAGCCATTCATGTGGATCAAATCGATGGCCCGACTGATGCTGAATTCCTGGAAATCAACTTGCAGGAGATTTTTCTCCACAACTGGGTGGAGGCTGCCGAGGTTCAAGGTCTGGTGGTATCAGAGGGACAAGATTCAACTCCTGGTTTGTCTGGATTTTCGTCCATGGAAATGTTGCATGCCGGCTCCACTCTTATTGACTACGATGCCCAAACACTGGTGGCACCGGTGATAAAAATTCACTTTGCCCATAACGACTCCATCTATTTGCTCGAGCCTACGGCCGATACCTCGACTTTTCATGAGGTGAGCGATGTTCCTGCAGATGCTGCCGATGGATTGATGATGCGGACCTGTCTGAGGACCAGCCCAATCATTCGTTTTGACTTAGCTTCATTGCCTGAAAATATTTTCATCAATCGGGCCATTCTTTCAGTAACCAACGATACAACTACAAGCTTTGGCAATTTGCAGTCGGTGGTTGTTTCGGAAATTGGTTCGGAATATTATGGAGTGCATGGAGATACAATGCCCCTGGCAGATCTGGATGGCGCAACGTATAACATTACGGGCATGAGCAGCCTTGACCCGACCTACAATACAAAATTGCAGTTCAATGTGACTTCTGCAGTCCAGAGGATCGTTAACGATGTGTATGAAGGGGAACGGGGATTCATTTTGACCGCAGGAGAAGATATTTTTCCTAACTACAACATTTCGACAGTGGACCCTGATTTCTTTTTTAGCCAATTTAATTTCTTTGGGACCAGTGCTGCGGACACCCTTAAGCCGGTACTCAAAATCACCTACAGTTCAGTGGATGAACTTGCTGGAGGTGGTAAATAATGCGGATGTTCAATAAATGGGTTTTAAGTCTTGTTTTGCTAGCCGGCGGATTGTCTTTAATGCCAGTTCAGGCGTTAGCACAATCGCCTTTTGCTCTGGCCAACATTGGCCAACCCATCGATAATGCTGACGCTCGCATGACCGGACGCGGGGGATGGGGAATGGCTGTTCATGACTCCTTGAACCCAGGATTCATGAATGTTGCATCTTTGACCGCCCTGCGACATGTAGCAGTAAAATTCACTTCTTACGGTGAGAAGATTGATAGTAGTGATGAATACGGTTCACGTCAGGTTCATCGGTCTTTATTGCCGGACATTCGCGTGGGCATTCCCATTATCAAAGGTCGTTTGGCATTCAGCACTGGCATTGAAGTGGGACGTTCCTTTGAATATCGTACCCTGCAACCAATGACTTGGTATGCCGAAGAAGATACCATTACCGGTAATAAACAATTCCGCAGGGAAGGCACCTTGTGGCAAATTCCCACCGGTTTGAGCTTGCGGCTTTTCGGAAACCTTTCGGTGGCCGGAACCGTGGGGATGGTCAATGGTACTATTCGTGAAACTACTGATAATTTTTTCCTTCAACCCAGCGGTTTCACCGGCAACCCTCTGTATCTTGCCAATCGCAAAGTCCGTGAAGATGAATTCACCGGTACTCAAACCACGTTATCGATCCATTTTGGATCTTCCAATGGTTTGGCTCTTGGGGCCAGCTGGACACCGGGTCATAACCTCGATGTGGATCGGAAAATTTCCATGGGGGGACTTTCGGCTCGTGAGAACTCCACCTGGACTTTTGACATCCCGGAAACTTTTAAGGCTGGTTTTCAGCTGAAGCTTACTGGACGGTGGCGAGTGGGGGGCGATGGTATTTTCCAGCGCTACAGTGAATTTGGTGGAAACCAGCAGTGGGCTTCCGATACCGTAGATGAATACAGCGCATCGTTTGGTCTGGAAAGAAGTGTTGCCTTTGAACGCCACGGTGGAATGAGCAACCTTCCTTTGCGGTTTGGTGTAAAATACCGGCGCTGGGGATTCCTTGTTGGTGGCCAGGAAGTTGAAGAAAAGGTTATCAGCATGGGAACAGGTTTTCCTTTCAACCGGAAAATGGGGATGCTCGATACATCTTTGTCCTACAGCGTTATCGGTGATGAGTCGAAAAACGGAATGGAAAGCAACGTCTGGCGATTGACAGTTTCAGTTACCGGATTGGAAAAATGGTGGTAGGCTGGGTTGTCCAGTTCAACCCGCTTCCGGAAAACAGAATTAAGGGAGATTATTCATGCATGGTATTAAGGTTCTTTTATTGCTTTTAATGATAGTGAGCCTGGGATTGGTTATAACTGGTTGCAAGGACAGCATTCCCGAATCAGATTTGGACCAGTTTATTGTTCGAATGGAAGCTTTGGACTCTGATGCTAAGGCTGATTCTCTGCAGGCTATCGCCAATGGCGGTGGTGCCAGCGCTCCTTATGCCAAATACATGCAGGGTAACAGCTTTTACACAGCCGCGGCTGATTCAGCTCGGCTCGGTGGTTGGGGATCAGGCGGATCCACAGCTTTGCTCGACAGTGCCGAAACTTATTTCAGTGCTGCTGTGGCCATGGACAGTTCTTTTGTGGAAGCTATTGTCAATTTAGGCTCGTTGTGGGATGACCGTTCCGAACAGTTGACCAGCCGGGATGATCGGAAAACGAAAGTCGACCAGGCTGAGAAGTTTTATCGTTTGGCCCTCGACGTTTCACCAACTGACGAAAAAGCCCGTTGCAATCTGGGAAGTTTGTATCTGCGGCAGCGGCGTGTTTCTGATGCAAAAAATGAGTTCATGTCAGTTTTGGAAAACAACCCTCGCAGCTCCCTGGCCCATTACAATCTGGCCATCATGTTTGCTGAAGCCAAAATTTACAGAGAGGCCATTGCTGAATGGGAGTTGGCAGTTAAGTATGATCCAGACGGAGATATTGGCCAACGTTCAGAAGACAATATCAAAATTGTAAAAGACCTGATGAATACACCATTGCCTGGTGGGGAGAAAAAATCACACTGATGTCATTTCCATTGGAAATCCCTGAACCCCTGCGCCGGGCATTGCCTCCCGGGACAGGGGTTTTGCTTGGTATCAGCGGGGGAGTGGACAGCGCTCTGGCTCTGGCCGTCCTGCAGGAACTGGGCTGTGATGTGCAATGTGTGACCTTCAAAAACTTCTGCTATTCCGAAGATGATATTCAACCCGACGAACAGAGCTGTTGCTCTCTGGATGCCATTGAAGATGCCCGCAGATTGGCCCGGAAATTCGGGGCCGTGCACTGGGTTCATGGTGTCGAAGAATCTTTTCGGAAAAAGGTAATTGACCCTTTCATTCAAGACTACAGTTCTGCCATAACTCCAAACCCCTGTCTTGCCTGCAACGCCGATGTGCGTTTCCCGGAATTTGTCCGATTGGCAACTCGGCAGGGTTGTCAGTTTGCGGCCACCGGTCATTACGCCAGAATTGATCACAATGGCGAAGCACCCGCTTTATTAAAAGGGCTGGATCCAGCCAAAGACCAGAGTTATTTCCTGCATCGGGTACCTGCTGATTTGTTTGGAAATCTGGTTTTTCCATTGGGTTGGTGGCCTAAAACCGAAGTGCGCAGAGCCGCCTCCGAACTGGGATTGGAAGTGGCAAAAAAACGTGACAGTCAGGAGATTTGTTTTGTTCCTGATGGTGATCGCGCATTTTTGTTCAGCAATGTCAAAGGGACTCAATCTGGAGATATTGTTGACCGCAGTGGTAAGGTCTTGGGGCAGCACAAGGGGCTCATTCATTACACTGTAGGCCAGCGACGGGGGCTGGGCATTGCGGCGGCTGAACCATTGTATGTTTTGTCTTTGGATTTGGAGAACAGCCGTTTGGTGGTGGGCCAGAAAAACCAGTTGGCGACATACGGTGTTTTGGCCCGGGATTTTGTGACTGCAGTTCCAGATTTTCCTGATGAAGGACCCAGGGATGGTTACCCGGTTACGGCCCGGCTTCGGCATCGTCATGGCGGGTGTTTGGTCTCTTCATGGCAGTTGAATCGAAATGAGGGATTGTTGGAAGTGGAACTGGCTGAACCAGTCGATGGAGCAGCTCCAGGCCAGGGATTGGTCCTTTATCAGGATGATCTGGTTTTAGGTGGAGCCTGCATTGCAGGGTCATTCGATCCGGGAGTAAAATCAAAATGAAAAAACTAATGAAAAAGATAATTATTGTAGGTTCGGTTGTCTTGGTGGTTCTGCTGGGACTGATTGCCTTGGGGGCAATCTTAATGCCATCCGATCAAATCAGTGAACGGCTTGAAAGGGAATTGGAAAAAGCCACCGGTGCTGAGGCCACAGTCTCGGGTGCTTCGGTTAAGTATTGGCCTCAACTGGGTGTGTCGTTAAAAAAGTTGACCTTGCGAGGAAACGGGTCCCAGCTGAAAAAGGCCACGGGTACAGACAATAAATTGGGTGATTATGATGTGGCATTAGATGAATTTGTGATCCAGGTCGCGGTTTCGCCTTTGTTTAAAAAGGAAATTCTCATTGAGGCGATTCGTCTCGATGGCCTGAGCTTTAATGGTGACTTGAAGGGCCAGCCTCTGTCTTTGACCGGGGCTGATTTGGCCGTCAGAGATTTGGAAATTTCCATGGATGGGGCCCAGAATGCCGGCCAAGCAGCGAGTTTAAATGCAGATCAGGGCGTTTCTGTCCCCATGGGAGAATTAATTCCCGAAGAATTGGTGCTGGCATTTGATGGAAAGGCCAAGGGCCTGTTGACTCAGGGATTGAATCTTGAAAATATTATCTTTTCCGGAGATTTGGACCACCGGTTGATTTCAGTCGAAGATATTAAGGCCAGTCTGGGAACCGGTTTGTTGCAAGGTACTATGGAGGTTGATTTCGAGCGTGACCCTCTCGGTTGGCTCGATTTTGAAGCAGAAGCTCAAGAGGTTGAAGCAAAAACTCTTTTGCAACCCTGGGCAATGGATGTGGCCAACAAGCTGGACACCAATTTGAATGCCACTGTGAGGGGAAGTTGCCTCTTGGGGGATGAGAGTGTGCTCAAGCGCACTTTATCGATGACCGGAGCGTTTTCCAGTGGTGAAGGCATGCTTCGTGCCGCTGAATGGCTGGGCGACGTTCGACCTTATCTGGGTTCACGCCAGGATTTAGTCGACGTTAAATTCCACAGCCTCAATCATCAGCTTCGCATTGATCAGGGGCGCTATGTCGTGGAAAACCTGGTTATTGATGGTCTTGATACCCATTGGGTTGGACAGGGCGCCATTGGCCTTGATGATACCATTGACATGAAGGTCTTAGTCAAATTGCCTTCAGGATTCACTCCTGATCTGGGCCAGTGGGCCTTTATGGCAGAGACTTTACGCGATGAGAATGGCCGGGTGAATCTTGATCTTCGATTGACCGGGAAAGCGTCTAAGCCTATGGTCGGCTTTAACTTTGGATCTTTGCAAGAGGCTGTTGGCCAAGACTCGGGCGAAGCATTGAAAAAAGGTTTAGGCGGTCTCCTTGACAAATGGAAGGGCAGGTAGTACCGTGCTTTTCCGCCGACGTGATGTCGGCCCTGTTTTGTGACAGCTCTGTACTGCATTTACTTGCAACAGAGTGCCACTGGAGGGCTAGCCTAATTGGTAAGGCAGCGGTCTTGAAAACCGCCGGGTTCACGCCCTTGGGGGTTCGAGTCCCTCGCCCTCCGCCAGACATTGTGGCTTTTGCGCGGAGAGGTGGCCGAGTGGCTGAAGGCGCACGCCTGCTAAGCGTGTGTAGGGAAACTTACCGAGGGTTCGAATCCCTCCCTCTCCGCCAGTCAACTTTCAAATGAAGGTTTCTGGCAGGACGATAGAAAACTGAATAAGGTGCGCCCATAGCTCAACTGGATAGAGCGTCTGGCTACGGACCAGGAGGCTGGGGGTTCGAATCCTCCTGGGCGTACCACCGATTAAGCTCCGCATTTTGCGGAGCTTTTTTTTTGAAATAATATTTTTGGAATCTTGACCGGGTATTGCCGGAATATTTTCGGAACCATATCTATTTCCAGTTGTCCCAAAATAACTTATGGTGGCAGTCGGGGAAAATCCGGTTTTAGGTCCGTTTCTTGCCTTTTTTCTTCCAGACTATGCTATTGCTCCCGGAACTCCTTATAATTAAGGTAGTTTCGAGGTTTGTTATATGATGTCGGGCTGATCCCGGCTTGGGAAAGGACAGTGGTGACAGTTTTTAAACCAATAAGAGTTCTGGTTTCGGCCTTCCTGCTAATGGGGCTGGCCCAGTTTTGTTTGGCCTCAGATTTTATTGCCCTTGAAGAAATCCATCGCGGTATGAAGGGCTATGGCCTGACAGTCTTTGCCGGCACCACCATAGATACTTTCGGGGTTGAAGTCATTGGCGTTCAAGCGAAGAGCCGGGTTGATGGCAGCCTCATTATTATTGAAGTTTCCGGTCATGGACTGGAACAGTCCAGCATTGCACAGGGAATGAGCGGCAGTCCAATTTATATTGAGGGTCGTTTTGCAGGTGCACTGGCTTTTGGTTGGTCTGGAGCTTTACGGCCCATTGCCGGAGTAACACCAGCTCAGGATATTTTAGGGCTACCGGTTGAACCTGATGTTTATGGAGCTTCTCAGGTCCATGCTCCCATTTCTGATCATCAGAATATGCAGGGACTGATGGGTGAAAGACAGGATGATCAAGGGCTGGAAGCTGCGCTTTTTGGCACAAGTATTCAACATCCCCAGGCCGCTGGTTTTATGAACAATATGGAAGCATGGCCCGCTTCCGAGGAGCTGATTCTCGACTTATTACAGGAAGCAACCAATGGCCGGGGCTTTGAACTGCCTTCACAGGACCATTGGTTTTATTCTCCTGTCGGCACGGTAATCTCTTCCAGTGGTGGACAGCGGGGCAAAGGTCCGGCATTGGAGCCAGGTTCAGCTTGCGCTGTTCCCTTGGTTACTGGCGATGCCATGCTGGGAGTTACCGGTACTGTAACCTGGACCTCGGGCGACGACGTTTTAATGATGGGGCATCCATTCATGCAGCGTGGTCCGGTGGATTTGCCACTGGCCACCGCCGAAATCCTGACCATTTTCCCCAGCCGGCAAATGTCATTTAAAATGGGTTATATGGGCGATATTGTTGGGTCGGTTCATCATGATCAAAGAGCCGGGCTTTCGGGGAAACTGGGGCCATCGCCACAGATGATTCCTGTGACAGTTGAGGTTGAACTGCCTGTTCCCGGATCTAGGGTTGAGACTGTTAATCGCCAATATGATTTCCAGGTGGTGGAAGATCCTTTGCTGACTCCCAGTTTGGTTTTCTGGACCTTGTATAACTCCATTCTTGCTGAGGGTGACGATGCCAGCACTCAGAATATTGCTTATGAACTGACGAGCCATTGGGACGGCTTGGATGACAAACCCATGGTAATCAGAGGAAAAGCGGCTGGTCCTTCCGGGGCTGTGGGCCTGGCCAGTGACTGGATGGTTCCCTTTTCACTCTTGCTGGATAATCCTTTTGAACCGGTGAAATTGAAATCGGTTCATGCTCGTCTTGAAATGACCCGTCCAATGGCCACGGCAAACATCGTGGGACTTAATGGGCCGCGCTCCCTGGTTGCGGGACAGGAATCCATAACCGTTCAGGTTGAGGTTTCGCCCCGGCAGGGGGCATCTGAAATTGTGGAAGTTGTATTGGATTTACCGGCAACGCTTAAGGAAGGGCCCTATCGTTTGGTGGCCGCCAGTGCTGCTGAATTGTTTACCCTTGAGACGACCCGGGCGGCGGGGCGGTTTCAGGTCGCAAGTTTGTCTGGTGCTTTGGAAATTTTGCGCATGGATCGATCTCGTGATGGATTGGTTGTGGCGTTGCTTTCACCGGGGAATTCACTAGTCATTGCCGATCGAGAAATGAATCATTTGCCAGGCAGTGTGGCTTCCGTTTTAAAAAAAGGAAACATGCAAATTGAATCGACGATGGCTGATTATGCGGCTCGGTCTTCTCAGATCGTTCCATATGTTTTATCAGGACATTCGGTGAGAAAATTGCGGGTGCTTGCTGCACCCGAAACGGTGAGAGAGGAACAACGTCCATGATAGTGTTTTCAGTTTTTTTTAGAACTATGGGGTTGCTGGTTTTGGTTGGTTTGGCCCTTTTGGCTTTGCCGCAATCTGGTCAGGCAGCCGGACAAATTTTTTGGGACTGGCCCAGCGGTCGACAATTTTCTGAAATTGAACTCAATGGTCTTGCCCTAGAACCGGGGGGAGCTTTGATCCCTGGACTGCAGGCCATTCAAGCCGGGCCGGAAAGTCCTGAAGTCTGCTGGCGTCTGGCCTCTGATAATCAGGGTGGCTTCTTTACCGGCACGGGCCATGGGGGCGAGATTTTTTACACAGATGGTCAGGGAAAGACATCTCTTTTCTGCGATCTCAGCGATGCCGAGGTTTTTAGCCTTTTAGCCTTGCCCGATGGAGGACTGTTGGCTGGTTGCGGGCCCGACGGACATTTGTATAGAATCGGCAGTAATGGATTGAGCCAGTTGCTTGGTAAGGTTGATGGAGGTTATATCTGGGCTATGGCCTCAGACGATGGTGGCCAGACCCTGTACCTTGCCACAGGTAGCCCCGCGGCTGTTTATCGGTATACAAAGAGTGAAGGCTTGCAACATTTTGTGACCTTTTCCGCTCAAAACACATTGGACCTGATGCTGGACAAAGATGGTTCTTTGCTGGCTGCAACTCAGGGCCCGGGACTGGTGTATCGCATTGATTTGGCCGACGCTCAGAACCCTTGGTTGATTTGTGAAACGGACCAGGATGAGGTCCGGCAATTTGTAAGGGGTGAAGCCGGGCAATTGTTTTTTCTGGCATTGGAAAGTTCTGATGGTGCCGAAGGTGGAAACAACCCAGCAGCTCCATTGGGATCCATGCCTCCCTCTTTAATGAATTTATTCGGTGAGCAAATTGAACCTCAAAGCGATAAAGCAGCACTTTATCGTCTTGAACAGGATAATACATTCACGACCTGGTGGTCTGGGAATCTGGATTTGATGATTGTAGCCTGGAGTTCCCAATGGGGCTGGCTTGGGGGTGGCCCAAGAAATTTGGAAACCGGGCAGGCTTCGGTGCACCGTCTTGAACCCCCGGCGACAAATCATGTTATTGCTTCCTGGCAGGGCGGTGATGTCCTGGATCTGGTCGTTCGTGATTCCGCAGATACCTACAAAGGTGTCTTGGTCGGGCAGGCTCATCCGGGTGGAGTGATGATTCTAAAAAATCAGGGTCATGGTTCGCTCAGCGCCATGAGCCCGCCACTGGATGCTGGGGCGGCGGTTCAATGGGGCCGTCTCAGTTGGACAGCAGACGAAGGACCGGGAAAGCTTCGCTGGTCTGTGCGTGGCGGGAATCGTTCCCAACCGGATGGTAGCTGGACTGACTGGAGTGATACCTGGAGTGGCAATGATCAGGCATTGGCTTTGCCTCAAACCCGGTTTATGCAATGGAGAGTCGAAATGCCTGGTCCCAAAGGGAATAATAAGTGGCGTCTTACATCTGTTTCAGTAAGTGCCTGGCAGGATAATGTGGCTCCAGTCATCAAAAGGTTTACTCTGGAGAATTTGACTGATATTAGCCGGGGCGGATTGATCACCTCAAGTGAAAATGTGACTCAGAAGTTTGCCAGCGGTTTACGAGTGGAATTTGCACGAAAGTCAGTTATGGGCGAGGATCCCGATCAGGTTCGGGCAGCCAGTACCAAACCAGTACGGGTCATGACTTGGCAAGGCAAGGACGCCAACAACGATAAGATCATATATAAATTGGAGTATCGTCCACAGGGTGAGGAGACATGGCGCCCCATTATGGATGAAACAGTAGAGCAAATGGGTAGTTGGGATACCAGCCAGGTCAACGACGGATTGTATCAGCTGCGGTTGACGGCCAGTGACCGGTTGAGTAACCCTGCGGGATTGGCTCTGAACTCTCACCATGAAGCTGGGGTAGTGCAGGTGGACAACACTGCCCCGGTGATAAAAGGTTTCAAAGTTAAAACGATCGAGACGGGCCTGCGCGTGGTTTTCAGCGCGACGGATGAATCCAGTAAATTGGGGATGGCTTTTGTGGTATTGCCTGATGGTACCCGTCAGCGGTTGGACCCCATGGATCGCATTTGTGACAGCCAAAAAGAAGCTTTTGATGCTCGCGTGACCTGGCCTTTGCCTGGACAGTCAGCTGGAGAACAACCGTATCGGTTGCGTGTGGAAGTGTGGGACCTATCCGGAAACATGGTCTCGGCTGAAGGGGAAGAGCATTGAGTGAAAGCCATTTGTTTGCTGGGTTTCAAAGTCATGAGAGATGGCTTCGTGAAGCCATAATCGAAGCCAGGAAAGCTGCCGATATGGGCGAAGTTCCCGTTGGAGCGGTGGTTGTGCGTGATAATCGGATCATTGGGCGTGGCCATAACCAAGTGGAGGCTCTAAAAGATCCCACAGCTCACGCCGAGGTGTTGGCCATAGGTGCGGCCAGTGGTCAGGGTGAGTCCTGGCGACTGGATGATTCCACTTTGTATGTGACTCTTGAACCCTGCACCATGTGCAGCGGGGCCATGCTCCTGGCCCGCGTGAGCCGGGTTGTTTTTGGTGCATCAGATCCCCGCGCAGGGGCTGTGGCCTCAACAGCTCGCCTTCTGGAAGGCAATCCGTATCATCATGGTGTGGAAATAGTAGGGGGGATTTTGGCAGAAGAATGCGGTGCCATACTCAAAGATTTTTTCCGCGACAAGAGATAATCGTCATTCTTGTTGCTTCAGCTTGTTGATTTTCCTTCAGACGGGTGCTATATTGCTCGCCGTCACTCGCGGAGAGGTGCGAGAGTGGCTTAATCGGCACGATTGGAAATCGTGTGTGCCGCAAGGTACCGAGGGTTCGAATCCCTCCCTCTCCGCCACTGAATTTTTTATGACCATTCAGAAATTGCTCAAGCCATTTGTTGGGCAATTTTTTTGGCCCCAAAAGGGGAAAAAACCCTCGTTCAGGTGGAGAGGTGCCGGAGTGGTCGAACGGGGCGGTCTCGAAAACCGTTGAGCATTTAGGTGTTCCCAGGGTTCGAATCCCTGCCTCTCCGCCAGACCTTGAAATATTTTTTAGATATTCCAGGGTCCGGGTTGCTATGAAGATTCGACAAGATTAAAATATAGATGGGTCAGGCCCGATGTGACGGTGAAAGACTAACTCCGTCAGGACTGGAAGGTAGCAGCGGTATGTTCCCTTCAGCGTGTGCATCGTCAGCCTGGCCCGCTCTTTTAATAATACTCCCCACACCTGTAATACACTCCCATTTAAGCCATTTTCGGATAATTTTGGCGTTTTCTAACCTTGATCCACTACCTCTTTGTCAGGAGTCTGGCAGGGAATTTCCATCTTTATTGCGATCCATATTTCCCAAATTGGGTTTTCGTGTTAAATTTCTAATTCAGATCACTCAGGGCCTCTTTAGTACCAAAATTCCCGGAAGCGTCTTAATATGTCATACCAAGCCATAGCCCGGAAATATCGTCCAGAAACCTTTGACCAGGTGGTGGGGCAAACTCACGTTACGGGGACTCTACGGGCAGCCATGGCTCGCGATAAGCTGAGTCATGCCTATTTATTCAGTGGCCCCCGTGGTTGTGGTAAAACGACTGTGGCGCGTCTTTTGGCTAAGGCCATTAATTGCCAAACCAATCGCGATGGCGATCCCTGCGGAACCTGCGAAACCTGTGAAGCCATTGCCAGGGGCAGTTATCTGGATGTTCTGGAAATCGATGCAGCCAGTAACACGGGTGTGGACAACATTCGTGAATTGCGCGACATGGCTCAATACTCGCCAAGCGAGGGCAGTAGTCGGGTTTTTATTATTGATGAAGTCCATATGCTTTCCAAGGGTGCCTTTAATGCTTTATTGAAAATCTTGGAAGAACCCCCAAAGCGTGTCTTTTTCTTTTTTGCCACAACTGAGCCCAATAAAATTCCCCGGACTATTCTTTCACGTTGCCAGCGGTTTGATTTTCGCCTGCTGACTCGGGACGAATTGGGTGCGCGGATGCAGAAAATTGCCACAAATGAAGGAATCACTCTGGAAGATACCGGCCAGCGATTACTGGTTAGCCTGGCTGAAGGTAGTGTAAGGGATGGTTTGAGCCTCCTGGATCAGGTTATCGCTGGGTGTGACGGAACAATTACTGAAGAAACAGTCGTTTCGGCTTTTGGGTTGGTTCGCTCCCAACTATATGTCGAGCTCAACGAGGCTGTCATAGCCAAAGACGCAACCCGAGCCTTGCGTCTGGTTCATGACCTCAGTACTGCGGGCCAGAGTCTGGATGCATTTGCCCGGGGTATTGTCAGCAATTTCCGAAACCTGATGCTTCTGAAAATTGATCCTGAACTGGGGGCCATGGTCGATTTGCCACCTGAGCAGGTAGAGCAATTAGGTAAACAGGCAGCCAACTTTTCTGAACAGGATTTGCTGGCGCTGATTGACCGATCAGGGCAGCATTTTGAGCGAATTCATCGCAGCACTCAGCCCCGCATCATGTTGGAGGCTTCGTTAGTGGAATATTGCCGCTTTGAATCCCGTGTCTTGCTCTCCGATTTGGCACACAGGCTTGATGCGATGGGCGGAAGCCTTCCAGCCGGAGGTGGTAACAGCAGTGGCCGTGCTCCTGCACCCGCGGTCAAGCGGCCAGCGCCTTCTCCCGGGGCAACGGGCATGCATGCTCAAGGGAATCGTCCAGCACCTGGGGCGTCTCAGGCTGTTCCCCCTTCAGGTCCTAACTCGGCTGCCCGGTCTGCCCAGCCTTCTCCAACAGCAAACACTGCAGCCCGAGTTGCTGATGAGTCAGTTCCAGGTTGGACTCAACTCATTGACAGTTTGATGGCGGTAAAGCCGGCTGCAGCTGCCTGCCTGATGGAAGGCCTGCCGACTCTGGACAAGGGAAAGGGAAGCCTGGTGGTTATTTATGAGAAAGATAAAGAATTCAAAATGCAGATGGTCAAAAGGGATACTTCCATCATTAGTGAAGCAGCCAGTAAGCAATTTGGCTGCAACATAAAAGTGGAATTTCAATTGGGTCAAGAAGGCCAACAGGAAAATGTAAAAGAGGAAATTCGCCGCACGGTGGCCCCTACCAGCCGTGAGGAGCTGGACAAAGCCCGAGCCAAGGACCCTGCCCTCAATCAATTGGTTGAAACCATGGATGGGGATCCATTGCATGAAGAAGACCGCGACAAATGGAAAAAGAACTAAACTCTGTTCTTAAAATAGACCTCTGATCGAAAGGAAAGACAACATGGACATGCGTGCCCTGATGAAACAAGCCCAGCAAATGCAGGCTAAAATGGCCAAAGCCCAAAAAGAGCTCGAAGGCAAAGAAATTACTGCCGAAGTGGCCGGAGGCCAGATCAAAGTGACGATGAATGGCAAACACAAAGTCAGCAACATTGAAATTGCTCCCGAGAGCGTGGACCCTGACGATGTTGAATTTCTGCAGGATTTAATCGCCTCGGCCGTGAATGAAGCTGTCAGCCAGGTCGATGCAATGGTTGAAAAAGATATGGGCAGTGCCACCGGCGGGATGAATATTCCAGGCATGCCGGGAATGTAGAAATGAGCCGTTCTTTCGATCCTAACGAGGGCGGGGAGTTTCAATCTCCCGCCCTCGAACGTTTGGTGCGCAGTTTGAGTCGTTTGCCTGGTTTGGGGCGAAAATCGGCGACGCGTATTGGTTTGCACCTTATTGACCAAAAATCCGTAGCGGAAGAGCTGCTGCTTTCAGCGGCTGAAGCCGGACAGAAGGTTACCAATTGCAGCAACTGTGGGGCAATTACTGAGCCGGACCCTTGTCGCATTTGTTGCAATGACCGGCGAAACCCGACCCAACTTTGCATTGTGGCCACTCCGGTTGATGTTTTGCCTTTTGAAAAAGCAGGATTTTTCTCCGGACGATATTTTGTGCTGGGCGGATTGTTGTCGCCATTGGATGGGGTTCGGTCTGAGGATTTGCCTTTTCAGAAGTTGGCAAGGCGAATTGAGGACGATCGCGTGACTGAAGTTATTATTGCCTTGGATGCAAGCGTGGAGGGGGAAACAACGGCTTTGTACGTCCAACGGATGCTCGAAGGCAGTGATATAAATATGACCCGGTTGGCCACGGGCATTCCTGTGGGCGGGGCTCTGGCGTATATCGATGAAGTAACTTTGCAGCGTGCTTTTCAGGGGCGGCGTTCTTTTTAGATCAGTTGTAAGAAGAAACGTTCAAAAAATATAAGGAAATTTTTCATCAAGTGATCGTTTTTACTGACGATACATGAGGTAGTACATCAATCCTAATTGAGTCCAGCTGCCGTATAGGGCAGGGAGTAATAATGGTTAGAGCCGAATGGGCCATCTTCGAAGAAGATTATTGGGCGATCAACAACGTCCTGGACGATCTGCTGAAAAGCAGTCAGTGCCGGAACGTAATTCTAATTGATCGTACTGGTCAATTGATCAGCCAATGCGGTCCCGATGTGACTTTTGACATTACCAGCTTCGCCTCCTTATGCGCTGCCGATTTCGAAGCCAACTACCAATTGGCCAAGCTGATTGGCGAAAAAGATTTCAGCACTCTCTATCATCAGGGCGCCAAAGACAGCATGTACCTTGGCAAAATTGCCAACGGTGTGGTTTTGGTGGTTCTCTTTGACCGTTCCACCACCCTTGGTTTGGTTCGTTTGCGAGTCAAACGGGCAGTGGAAGAGCTCGATGTGATTATTGAGAAGCTGTACGAAAAGCTGGAGTACCGAAACGAAGAATACGATGCTTTCGATGACGGGTTCGCTCGTGAAGTGGAAGCCGAAATTGACAGTTTGTTCGTGGATTGAAGCCTGAACGCCAGTTGAAAGGGTAAGCCGTGTCGCTGATAAACTATTCATCCCGAGAGATCAATTGCAAGATTGTGTATTACGGTCCGGGTCTTGGTGGAAAAACAACAAATATTCAGTACATCTATGAGAAACTGGCCCCGGAAACCAAGGGTAAGCTAGTGACTTTGGCCACCGAAATGGACCGTACTTTGTTTTTTGATTTCCTTCCCCTGGAACTGGGTGAAGTTAAAGGGTTCAAAACTCGCTTTCATTTGTACACAGTACCAGGACAGGTTTATTACAATGCCAGTCGCAAGCTGATTTTGCGTGGAGTGGACGGCATTGTTTTTGTCGCTGACAGTAGTGAGTCACGCTTCGATGCCAACATTGAAGCTTTGTATAATTTGCACGACAACCTCAAAGAATATGATTTGGATTTGAAGGACATACCTTTTGTTATGCAATGGAACAAAAGGGATGTGCCCGATGCCATTCCGGTAAGTGAATTGGTGGAAGAACTGAACCCTGAGGGTTTTGATCATTTTGAGGGCGTTGCCGTAAACGGTGATGGCGTTTTTGATACGCTGAAATGCGTTGCCAAGCAGGTTCTCAGACAGTTACAAACAGTGGGATCCTGATAAGGAAGCACATCCAAAAAAAAACAATGAATTGCTTCGCCCTTCGTTATTTACGGAGGGCGTTTTTTTTTTTTTTTTTTAGTATCACTAAAAAACAAGGTGGATGCCATCGCAGTACAGTTCAAAAATTAAATTTCCTGGTGACGTTCACCGATTCCTGGAGTCAGCACAGGCTATCATGCTTCCCAATGGTTTCCGTTTGGAAGAACTTTCAGATAAAAAAATTCAAATGAGTGGGCGGGGTATGCAAAGCACCAAAGAAGATCCCATTCGTGGTGCAACTCATGTGAGTCTGGAAATTGTTGGGGAAGAGATTTTTCTGGAAGCGAATCTGGGTGGCGTCAAGTTTATGACATGGTTTATTTGTCTTTTTCCCATGCTCATGTTCGCAGGTTTTGCAATACTTCCCTTTTTTATGAGCGAAGCTGATAACCAGATGGCCGAGCAGGTTGTTGGATGGCAACGTTGGGGTGGACTGTTGTTTTGGTTGGTTGCAGGGCCGTTGATTGCTTTTTGGATGCGGCGGCGGACTATTGGGGCCTTGCAGGATGTTGTTGCCAGTTCTGTTTTGCGGGCTTCTTAGTGTAAGGTGGATATTGTTCCGCAAAGAATGTAACCCTTTCATTTTCCAATTTATTACCTCCATCAAGCAGCATACTTCAAGGTATGTCCCTTGTTGTTGGGCAAAACCCGTGTTTCAACCTCTCTGAAGTAATACTGTCGCCATTGTTCAGGCATTTCATGCTGGAATACAAACAACCTGCGGTCAAAGATGTCCTCATACATAAGCTTGCAGTCAATAACCCCTCTGGCCATAGCCGGAGTGTAATTCTTTTCTCCCCTTTGACGACGATCCATCGAGAAATTCATATAAACAGAAAACAAC
>JAAEOA010000115.1 GCA_024223715.1 bacterium
AGATTATCGGCCCCCAACCCCCGGTGCAAGAGTTGGGACCAATCGAAACGCAAAACTGCTTTTTTATCACCTTCAAGAACTTTATCTGGGTGTTTGCCCAAAAAGAGCATCCCCTGGTCATTTTCCTGGACGACTTACAGTGGAGCGACATCCCCACCCTGAAACTGATCGAGTATTTGCTGGAGGCGCCAGACCTGGGATATTTATGCCTGATTGGAGCCTATCGCCATAATGAGGTTGAAGCAGGGCACCCTTTACTTAGTTCCCTGGAAGAAGTCGAGAAAAAACGGCCCCTGTGTCACCTCTTTTTAGAGCCTCTAGCTGAGGTTCATATCACCCGGTTAGTGGCGGAAACGGTGCATTGTGATCTGGAAACCGTGGCCCCGCTCTCGGCCCTGGTGTCTGCCAAAACCAGGGGCAATCCCTTTTTTGTCAATGCCCTACTCAAGAACCTCTATCAGGAAGGAGTCTTCAATTTCCTTGGAGATGAAGGGCGCTGGGTTTGGGATCTGGAAAAAATCAACCAGATGGATGTGACCGACAATGTGCTTAAGTTTATGATCGGGCAGGTAAGAAAATTGCCGCCGGAAACACAAAGGACGTTACAACTGGCCGCCTGCATTGGCAACCACTTTGACTTGCAAACCCTGGCCCTGATTGATGAACTAACCCTCACGGCGACTGCAGAAGCCTTACTGCCAGCCATCACTGAGGGCATCATTGTGCCCCTCAGTGATCAATATCGGCTGGTACATTTGCAGGAGCAGGACCGGGAAGAACTTGATTTTGGGGTAAGCTACAAGTTTCAACACGACCGGGTGCAACAAGCAGCCTATGCTTTGCTGACGGAGGAAGAAAAGACGACCCTGCACCTCAAGATCGCTCGTTTGCTGCAAGCGCATACAACCGCAGAACAGCTTGAGGAAAGGTTGATCGAAATTGTGCGGCATTTTAATGAGGGCAGAAAGCTCATTGTAGACGAAGAGGAACGGGAAAACCTCTCCCTTTTGAATTTACAAGCCAGTAAAAAGGCCAAAAAATCAAATGCCTATTGGCCTGCTTTTGAATATGCCAGGGTAGCCAAAACGTTGTTACCAGAAAATGCATGGAGCGCCTCTTACGATCACTGTTTCGAGATTCATAAAGAATATGCCGAGGCCGCTTATTTTAGTAAAGAATTTGAAATTGCCGATGAGATCATCCAACTCCTGCTTGATGAGGCAAAAACAACGCTGGAGAAAGCCAGGATTTATCACATGCAGGTACGCCAGTATATTGTCTCAGGAGAAAATGAAGAGGCCGTCCGGGCAGGGCTTCAAGCTTTGGCACTGTTGGGGATCAAAGTGAGTATGAAACCAGGCACCTTGTCTGTCCTGAAAGAAGTCGGTCTGGCAAAATGGAATTTGGGTAAACGAAGCGTGGAAAGCCTGCTTGATATGCCTCTTATGGAGGATATTGAAAAGCAAATCGCGATGAGAATTATAATAGAACTCGCTGTCCCCGTTCGTGTGCTTGGGCTTAATAATCTGTTGGCGGTGCTGCTACTAAAACAGGTGAATATCGCCTTACGCTTTGGTAATAGTCCTGAAGCAGCCTATTCTTATGTTGCGTATGCTGGTCTTTTGAATCTGGCATTCGGAGATTTAAAAACATCTTATGAATTTGGGAAAATGGCGGTAAAGCTTAACGAAAAACTGGACGATCTGGAATTTCGTTGCCTTGTTACTTATGGCTACACTGAATTTGTAAATCATTGGAACCATCATTGGAAAACAACTTATCCCTTCTATAAAAAAGCGATGGAAGCCGGTTTGCAATCAGGTGATTTGATCTACTCAGGATATGCAGCTACCACGCAGACAAAATGGAATCCAAATTTGAGCTTAAAGGAGGCCAGCAAACTAGGTGAAAGAAATTTGCAGAT
>JAAEOA010000116.1 GCA_024223715.1 bacterium
GAAACTCTTTGCCTGACCGGTTCACCCTCGGCGTTTGATGGCTTGGGCCGCAAGCTTCCCGACGGCGTGCAAGCCAACGATTATGGCGGACAACTTTATCTCATGGATTTGCAGGACCGAAACCCGCGCCCAGTCAGCCTCGACTTCCGTCCCGATGTGGCCAACGCCCAATGGTCTCAGGCCGATGGTCATATTTACGCTCGTTGTACCGATACCCAGCACAGCAACATTTACCGTTACAACGTCAAAAAAGCCAAATGGACCAAAGTGGATACAGGTGTTGAATACACCAACCAGATTTCCCTGCCCAAAAACGGACGCTATGCAGTGGCGCGAGGCACGAGTGCCAATCATCCCAATACGGTGCAGGTGCTGGACCTGAAAAAGAACAAAGTGAAACACACCTTCAACCCCGGGAAAGACCATTACCAAGGCCGGGGAATTGTTTTTGGCGAAGTGAAAACCTGGGGTGCAAAGCTGGCCAACGGAGAAACCCTCGATGGCATGGTTTATTATCCCCCGGGTTTTGATCCTGAAAAAACTTACCCGCTTATTGTTTATTATTACGGCGGTACCAGCCCGGTAACTCGTGACTTCGGCGGACGCTATCCGAAAAATGTTTGGGCCGGACAAGGTTATGTGGTCTACGTACCGAACCCCAGTGGGGCCACGGGTTACGGACAGGAAATGGCCGCTCGCCACGTAAACGACTGGGGAAAAATTACTGCCGGTGAAGTGATTGAAGGAACCAAAGCATTCCTGGCTGCCCATGAGTTTGCCCAAGCCGAAAACGTGGGTTGCATTGGTGCTTCTTATGGCGGATTCCTCACCCAGTACATTATTACACAGACCGATATTTTTGCTGCCGCGGTCAGCCATGCCGGTATTTCCAGCATTTCCAGTTACTGGGGCGAAGGCATGTGGGGTTACGCTTACGGTACCCGCGCTCTTGCTAATAGTTATCCATGGCAGGACCGTGAATTGTATGTGGAACAAAGCCCGCTGTTTCACGCGGACAACATTCACACACCCTTGTTGCTGGTGCACGGCGATTCGGACATCAACGTTCCGGTGGGTGAAAGTGATCAGCTGTTCACCGCTTTAAAAATTCTGGGACGCGATGTGGAGTATGTTCAAATTCAGGGACAGGATCACCACATTTTGGATCACGAACAGCGCATTGTCTGGAACGATACCATTCTGGCATATTTTGCCCGGTACCTGAAAGACAGAAGCGACTGGTGGGATGCCCTGTATCCTGCTCCCACCGAATACCGGTAGGTCAGCAGTTCAAGCTTTCCCCGCCGTCGAGGTTAAGAATCTGCCCGGTCATCGCCTGATTGCTCAGCAAAAACAGCATGGCCGAGCAGACTTCCTCCGGTGTGACAAATCGCCCTATGGGGATGTCTTCACGGGTGGTATTCTCGTAGTCACCACTTGATGGATCTGGAGGAATGACCGCTCCCAAAGCCAACTCATTGACTCGCAGGCGAGGAGCCAATGCCAGGGCCAGATTTCGGGTCAGGCCATGCAAACCCCACTTGCTCATGTTGTAGGCAAAGTCTTTGGCTGCCGGTCGCAGAGAACGAAAATCGTTTAGGTTCAGGACATCGCCCCGACCCTCTTCCATTAAAACTTCAGACAGGGTTTGAGCCATAATGAACGGGGCTCGTAAGTTAACATTCTGGAAATTGTCCCAGTCGTTGACTGAGGTGGTTTGCGCATCGCCATGGCCATACTGAGACGCGTTGTTGATGAGAATATCCAAAGTCCCATTGCTTGCTTCATGGGCACGATAGACCAGATCTTCGGCCAGGAACGAGTCACCCAAATCTGCCTGAAGTAATATGACATTAACCCCACGGCTTTCCAATTCATCTTTAGTGGCCATTGCCTCGAATGAGGATTGGTTGTAGTGCAGAACAATGTTGGTGCCCTGGTCGGCCAGAGCCCGGGCCAGATGACGGCCCAATCGACGGGCACCACCGGTGACCAAGGCCGTGCGTCCGTTAAGGAAGCCGCGTTCGGGCCAGGTTTTTTTGGGCTCTTCTACTATTTTTTCGATGACCATGGTCACTCCATTTAGTTCAGTTCAGGTCAGGTCAATAAAGGTCAGTTCAAGACTACGACAATGGCACCGGATCCACCCCAGTAGTTAGGGGCTTCGCGCCAGCTGGCCACCAGGGCGGGGTTGTCATCGCACCACTGTCGGGCTAAGGGTCCGAGTACGGAAATGCCCTGTTCGGAGTTCTGTCCTTTGCCGTGAATGACCAGGATTTCCGATTTTCCCTGACGGGAAAAGGCAGCTAGTTGGGTGGCCAGACGATGCAAGGCTTCTTCGGCGGTAATTTTTCGCAGGTGAATGGTGGGCGGTGGCTCGGGTCCGCGCCGGGGACGGTCTTCAGCCTGGTCCTCTACGGCGTCGAAACGTATGGATCGGCGCATTCCTCGGCGTGGAGACGAGGATCCTTGAGGGTTTTTGGGCTTTTTTCCACCTTTTCGAGCCATGGTTTTGCCTTGGAGAAGAATATGTGTTGGTTGGATTATAGTACTGCCTGGGAGTGGATTGGTCAGGTTGTTTTATGGTTTTTCTGCATATTTGGGGAGTTTCGATTTTGGTAGAGAAAAAACCGTCTCTAAAAATACAAAGCACCCCATGCAAAAGGTGGGGCAATAATTGTGAACCGGTCAAATTGGCTTGGGGAATACCCGCTTTGCGGGTACTGGGAATAAAACCAAGACCCTTGAAATTTTTCCCGATGCTTTAAACATGGCATCCATATTCATTTCACATGATCTCGGTACATAGCCTTTAAGCCATCCAAGGTTGTCTTTTCAGTTGCTACAGGACCATCCGCCATTGGCAAAAAATCGACGATGGAGGTCATTGTCGGATCATCATTGTTATCCCAGATCATTTCGGCGATAGCATCTGGATTGGTGGTTCCCCAATAGTTCCCAGTAAAATTCTGGAGAACAAAATTGGCAAATACTCCGTTAATCCTTACAGCAAAACCGGATCCGGGAATAATGTGACGGTCATGCAAAACAACCCAACCAGCGCTACCAATATGACCCCATATTGAATAGAATTCTGAATATCAATTGAAACTCCGACAAACTCGCTCCCATTGGTAACTTTAATTCCACGAACACAATCCGTTATTATTAAATCTGAAGCAGTGCAGTCTACATTATCACGGATAACAACTGCACCATAACTGCAATCATTAAAATCACAGTTCGTTACAGTTCCGGATGTTCCATCTTCATAATTTACGCCAGCAGCTATGGATTCAAAAATACAAGATCTTACTTCAGCAGATGGGGTCCCCATCAAAATACAGCCAACTCCCTGACCAGTAAAATAACTATTGGAGATGATTTCTTCATTGGATGGAACCCAGGAAGCAATACCGGTGGCATTCAACTCAACCTCGAATTCACAATCCTCAACTAACAATTGATTTACCCAAACAGCTATTGCTGCCGAAGCGGGTCTTTCAATGTAAAAGCTGCAATTATCAATGGATAGATTCCCCTGGTACCAATAAACACCTGACTCAATATTCTCAATGGTCAAATCCTTAATTAACCCATTACTTCCATCCATTGAGATAAACCCTCTGGACTTTCATCCCACTCCCAAGTGGAACTCTCGGGACCGATGAATGTCACCCCTTGTCCAGAGCCTATAAAGGTTAAATTGTCTTTGTCAACGGGCACAATGACATCGGTTGTCCAATAACGTGGGTTTGAGTACTCAACAAATGTTTCAAAACGACCTGGACCAAGTAATATTGTATCTCCTGGAGACGCTGCTTCAACTGCAGGA
>JAAEOA010000117.1 GCA_024223715.1 bacterium
CTTCCCAAAATCCGTTTGCCAGAACAGCCATTTCCCCCAGTGTAAATTTTCGGCCACAGGCAGGGCAACCTTCGGCGTTATAGGTGTTGAGTTTTTCAAGATCCATTATGATTTTTTGTTTGAGTTCTTCTTTTCCCATAAGAATCTCCTATGTTGTTAACACTTGGTAATTGGTTATTGACAAACGCAATAACTTATCATAATCTAAGTATTCAATTGGCTATATCAAGGCGAATTTCAGGGGGCCTTCCCACAAGGAGGGCCTTCACGTTTGGCTGAAAGGAATCCTACCACTCCTTCACTGCCGCGCATCTTCCAACTAGGAAGTGTTTTAACCCGTGAAATATCCGTGTTAACAACCACTCTATTTATCATGTTATCATGGTTAGTTCTATACTGAACATTTCATAAGGAGAGACGATTAATGAGACCAAAGATAGACATTGACAACCTTTTTGAACTGCTTCCCTATCGCATAAAAAAGAAAAAAGGGAAGAAGACCCAGGTGGACTGGCAAGCGGAATGGGAAAGGTTCGACGCAAAAAAACTCTTTGAGTTTGACCTTTCCGGCATCCCGCCAGAGAAATTAAACGCCATGCGTGAGCGTGAAGAGGCCATCTTAGACGGCAACCATGCGGCCCTATCGATTCTCACTAGGCTTGTGGACGGTCTTTGCGGCTATCCTATTACCCCGTCCACACCCATTGCCGAAAGTTTTGCCAGTGCCTCCTCCCAGGGTCAGAAAAACCTGTTTGGCACTGAACTTATGTATTTTCAGCCCAGTGACGAGCTTTCCGCCATTGCAGCGGTGGAGGCAATGTCATCCCAGGGCGGACGCTACGTGGACAACTCCTCTTCCCAGGGTCTGGTCTTAAAAACCAAGAACCTTTTTGCGGTGGCCGGCAAGCGCTTGCCGGTGGTAATGACGGTCATGGCCCGGGAAGTCAACAAGGGTTCTTTAAGCATTCACTGCGGTCACAACGATTTCTACGGGGTTCGCAACACCGGGTGGACCCAGCTGGTTGCCGGGGAC
>JAAEOA010000118.1 GCA_024223715.1 bacterium
CTCACCGACGTTAGGCAATATAGTCGCATTATTCACTGAAACCATTTTTCTCAAATGGATGGCCAACACCTTTTTTGTGGCCCTCAGTGCGACCTTAATCTCTCTGGTTGTCAGTCTCCTGGCCGCCTATGCTATCCAGAGATTGCAGTTCAAGACGTCCGGTCCCACCGGTGTGGCCATTTTTTTAGGTTATCTGGTGCCCCAAACCATTTTATTCATCCCGCTGGCCCATACCATTTTTAAATTAAGGCTGTGGGACTCGCTATGGGCGCTGGTTCTGACGTACCCGACCTTTCTCATTCCGTTTTGTACCTGGTTACTGATGGGATACTTTAAATCCATTCCCAAGGAGATGGAAGAATGTGCCATGATCGACGGCGCCAGCCGGATTAAGATTTTTCGCAAGATCATTCTACCCCTGTGTCTGCCGGGAGTTCTGTCGGCCGGCATTTTTTGTTTCACGCTATCATGGAATGAATATCTTTACGCCCTGGCGTTTATTTCCAGCACCGCTAAAAAGACGGTGCCTATCGGTCTGGTCACCGAACTGGTCCGGGGAGACGTTTACCACTGGGGGGCCCTGATGGCAGGCGCCCTGTGTGCCTCGGTGCCGGTCGCCCTGGTATACTCTTTTTTTGTTGAGCACTATGTTGCCGGCATGACCGGTGCATTGAAGGAGTAAAACACAAATGGCAGAAGTACGCTTAGAAAAGGTTTGCAAGCTTTTTGACGAGGTCGTGGCGGTCGACGACTTCAACCTGTCCATTCAGGACAAGGAATTTGTGGTTCTGGTGGGACCCAGTGGCTGCGGCAAAACCACCAC
>JAAEOA010000119.1 GCA_024223715.1 bacterium
GGGTCAGGAGCCACGGATCGGGGTCTTTGTTTGCCATTGCGGTGTCAACATCGCAGGAGTTGTGAACGTAAATGACCTGGAGAATTATGTCAAGACACTTCCTAATGTTGTCTATTCATGTCAAAACCTGTTCACCTGCAGTCAGGATTCCCAAGAACAGATGAAGGAAATTATTAAAGAACACAGCTTAAATCGGGTGGTGGTTGCCGCTTGCTCTCCTAAAACCCTTGAGGGAATCTTCATGGATACACTTGTAGCGTGCGGCCTTAATAAATATCTCTTTGAAATGGCCAATATCCGGAATCAGAATTCCTGGGTACATTCGGATGTGCCGGAAAAAGCAACTGAAAAATCTAAAAAACTGGTGCGAATGGCCTTGGCCCGTGCCTCAACGCTAAATCCGCTTCACGAAAAAGAGATTCAAGTAATTCAACGCGCACTGGTAATCGGCGGCGGTGTAGCAGGAATGAATACTGCACTGGGCATTGCTGATCAGGGTTTTGAAGTGGTTCTGGTTGAAAAAGAGGAAAAATTGGGTGGCATGGCAAATCGTCTCACTGTCACTATAGAGGGGGCGGACATCAGCACTTATTTGGAAGAACTGATTCAAAAAGTGACCTCCCATCCCAATATCCAGATTCTGACCCAGTCCCTTATCGTCGGATTTTCCGGGTTCAAGGGTAACTTCACAACCGAGGTCCTTGTCGGACCGGGTATGTACGAAAGAAAGATCGATCACGGGGTCGTTATTCTGGCTACTGGTGCCAGTGAATACCGCCCCAAAGAGTTTCTCTACGGCCAGGACGAAAGGGTGGTAACCCAGGTTGAACTGGCAGATCGCCTAAAAAAGGAAGCAATAGAGGATCTGAACCAGGTTGCCATGATCCA
>JAAEOA010000120.1 GCA_024223715.1 bacterium
ATCGCCCTGTTGAAGGCAGAAGTGGGTCATCTGATCGCCGTTCACCCTCATGTGGTTGATTTTTTGGATGGGGTACGACAATTTGGGAAGCGGCTGGTCCTGGTCACAAATGCGCATCAAAAGTCTCTCGCACTGAAGATGGAGAAGACACAGTTGGGCGGCCATTTTGACCAAATGGTATGTGCCCACGACCTTGGGTTGGCCAAGGAAGATCCGCAATTCTGGGAGAAATTACAGACAATAGAACCTTTTGACCCCCAGCGTACTCTATTTGTTGATGACAGCCCATCGGTGCTTCAGTCAGCCAGGAATTACGGCATTAAATGGCTGCTGGCAATTTTGAAACCCGATACTCAGGAGCCCAGACGGGAACCGGGTGAGTTCGACGCTATCGATGATTTTTCATCGATCATTCCCTAGTAGTCTGCTAAACGACGATAGTTTGTAGGGTTTTATTCAGGCAATCTAGTGCTAAAATGCGCAGATTATGTCCAATATTGGACGGTCAGAAGTTGATATCCAGAGGTGACAC
>JAAEOA010000121.1 GCA_024223715.1 bacterium
AGCACCCAGACTATTCAGCCTTCACTTTGACGTATATCCTCCGTCTCAGATCCTGCAGATCAACAGGTGCTTTTATCATCACACCACTGCCTCACATGTTGACGAAGAAATCACATACAGCAGGGTCCCTTTGCTCCACGGGAGTTACCCCGCTTCGTCACTACTACGGACCCGGCCGCCACCGTCTCGCCTTCGGCCGATTTCCCGGTGTCTCCGGTTATACGACCTACCTTGCTCCACCGATTTCGCGATGGGGCGAGGACGGTTTCTCCAGTTGCATAGCATGTCCTTGTCACCGTGCTACCCCTACCACCCCGCCGGAGTGACCTGTCGCGACAATCAGATTGCGACAAGCCATGCTGCCTTCGCCCGTAGACAGAGGGCTCGGCCTCCGAAAGTTAAAATTTACGAGGCCACCTGTGGGTTCACTCACGTTGCGGCCCGGTGACTTGCTCACCCTCCTTGCGAGGGCTTTGTCGATCGGCTTCATCAGCTTCGTTTCCTCCACCGATGCGATCCAAGCTACGGGGTTTCTGACTTCTTCCCCGGTGGGACTGGCTCCCACTGAACAGGCCCGCCTAAGCTGGACACACTGCACACCATTTAATCCGTCCCCCTTGTCTCCCTTGTCTCCCTTGCGATTACGGCTAGGCGAGTATAGCATGTTTGAATGTTCAAAATCATTATTCCTGCCGTTTTCTCAGCTCTGCAATCACGTCAGCTGTTAATCCTTGAGAATATAGCTCTTCGCCATCAACTCGAAGTTCTGCAGCGAAATGCCAAACGCCTAAACTAAAACCAGATGACCGGGCCCTCTGGGCTTTGTTATCCCGTTACCTTCCAAACTGGCGTAAGCACCTGACCATTGTCCAACCAGATACCGTCGTTCGCTGCCATAGGGCCGGTTGGCGACATTTTTGGCGATGGAAAAGCAAACCTGGGTCTGGCAGACCGAAAGTAACTGCTGAGATCCGTGTGTTGATTCGTCAAATGTCGAAGGAAAACCCACTCTGGGGAACACCACGAATTCATGTCGAGTTATTCAGGACCGGAATATCGTATATGTTGTCAGTAATCCCGTCCTTGGCGGACTGCATCATCGGTAATATCGAGAACCAGCTTAGGTTGTTATCGGGCTTAACCAAACCAAGTATTGTAGATTGGTCTGTCCGATCTGATTGAAAAATGGGAAATTCGTTTTATTTGGGATTCTAGTAACTCAGTTGTTGGGATTTTTCGTCCAAGCTTTCATTGAGGAAAAACAAAACGTAGAGTTTTCACTGCAGAATTTGCGCCGAATGGAATATTTGGCAGGGACACCGATTCTGGCTGTTCTGATGAATTGTGGCTTTGCCTCAAATGGAGTACATTGAGGTAAGTGTTATGGAAAAAAGAAAGACTATGTCTTTATTATTCCTGCTCTCTACCAAAGTGTCCATTAGCTTTTGCTTGGCCGTGTCCAAATGTGGCTGACGGGATTCAGCTGCGAACAAAAGATTCTAAAGGAGTTCGCATGCCTAAAAAACTCACTTATGATGAATTAGAGCAACGAATTCTGGAGTTGGAATGTATTGAATCAGAATTAAAACGTTCGAATGATGAAATCATGAAGTTCCGTGTTATTACAGATAATGCTGTACATGGAAGCGCCATTGCCGAGCTGGACGGCACTATCGTTTACTTGAATGAATATTTTGCAAAAGTGCATGGTTATACTCCCGATGAACTAACCGGAAAAAACTTGTCCATTTTTCACAATGAAAAACAACTGGTGGATATTCATCGTATCAATAAAATTCTTATTGAAACTGGAAATTATAAAGCATTGGAAGTCTGGCATACTCATAAAGATGGCACCGAGTTTCCAATGATAATGAATGCAGTTGTCATCCATGATGATAATGGCGAGCCGGTGTATTTAGGAGCGACTGCCATTAATGTTACCAAACACAAACAGGCAGAGACATTGCTCCAAACAAGTCGGTCCAGTCTTATTAGGGCTCAGTTCTTGTCCAAAACGGGAGATTTTTCATGGGAGTTATCGTCTGGCGCTGTTACATGGTCTGAAGGGATGCATAAGTTATTAAAATATGATTTGAACGAAGAAATCGATTACGTAAAAGTCAATTCAGCTATACATCATCCCGACGATCTTGAAAGCGTCACCAAATGGTTAAATGACAGCATCGCATCCGGTAACGAAAACATTGTCCCCAAAGAATATCGACTTATTTGTAAGGATGGTGAGGTTATTTATGTTCACACTGAAGGGGAAATTGAGTACGAGGACGGAAAAGCGGTTAGGCTGTTTGGCATATGTCAGGACATCACCGAACGTAAACGATCTGAGGAGAGGCTGCAAGAGAGCCAGGAAGAACATCGTCTACTATTCGAATCAATGTTGCAGGGGGTCGTTTATCAGGATGCAACCGGATCCATAATTTCCGCCAATCCCGCAGCCCAGAGTCTTTTGGGTTTATCCCTTGACCAGATGTGTGGCCTGAAATCTATTGATCCACGCTGGAAAGCCGTTCATGATGACGGTTCTGATTTCCCCGGGGAAACCCATCCTGCAATGGTTGCATTAGAAACTGGAGAACCTGTCAGAGATGTGATAATGGGGATTTATAACCCAGTCATTGAAAACCACACCTGGATAAAGGTTCATGCAATTCCCCAATTCAAACCCAATGAAAAAACACCTTACCTGGTTTTTACTACTTTTGAAGATATTACTGAAAGCAGTCTGATTGAGAAAGCTCTGAAAAACAAACAAAGCTTTCTCAATCGCCTTATAGATCAGAGTCCATTCGCAACCTGGGTATCTGATGAAAAGGGAACAATTATTAGATGCAATGCCGCCCTGGAAAATATTTTAAATGTTACCAAGGAACAATTGATAGACAAATACAATGTTTTTGAAGATAAATTGGCAATTAAACAGGGTATAATGCCAAAAATACGTACAGTTTTTGAAGATGGAAAGACAGCCAACTTTTCAGTTGCCTGGGATACAAAGGAGCTTGGGAATAAAGATTCAAAAAAAGTTCATATTGAAGGAACTATGTTTCCAATTCATGACGATAAAGGCAATTTAACTAATGTAGTAAATCATTGGGTAGACATTACAGAACGTCAGCAGGCAGAGGAAAAACTGGTGGCAAATAAGAATAAAACCACCGCAATGCTGAAAGATCTCCTCATCGGCTTGGTGGTGTATAATCAAGATACAAGCGTAATTTTCTGCAATAAAAAAGCAACTGAAATCCTTGGTCTGACATTTGATCAAATGTCCGGCAAAAAGGCATTGGATCCGAGATGGAATTTTTTGCATGAAGATTTAACTGTTATGCAGGTTGAGGATTACCCAGTAAGCAAAGTCGCTTCAACAGGGAAGCCATTTTCCGATTACACTCTTGGAATAACTCGACCAGATAGGGAATATGTTACATGGGTAATTGTGAATGCAATCCCCGTGTTTTCTGAAAAAAATAAATTGGAAGAAATAGCCGTAAATTTTTTCGACATTACAGATAAAAGGCAAGTCGAACAAGATAGATTGAATTTCGAGAAACAAATCCTCCAGACTCAGAAACTGGAAAGTCTTGGTGTCCTGGCAGGTGGAATAGCCCATGATTTCAATAATATCCTCATGGCAATCCTGGGTTATGCTGATCTGGCTCTATCTGAGCTTGATTCCTTTGCCCCAGCCAGAGAGTTCGTACAGGGAATCAATGATTCCTCCAAAAAAGCAGCTGGTCTGGTAAAACAAATGTTGGCCTATTCTGGTAAAGGTAAGTTTTCACTGGAGCCTATCGACTTGAATCATCTCATTGATGATACTGTTCAGATGCTGAAGATCTCCATATCCAAGAATTCAATCTTGAAATTCAATTATTCAGACACCCGCGTATTTCTGGAAGGAGACCCCTCTCAGCTCCGGCAAATCATCATGAATCTGGTGATCAATGCCTCAGATGCTATTGGCAAAAAGAGTGGTGTGATTGCAGTGTCCACAGGCTCAATGTATTGTGATCGTGATTATATTGAGAACACTGGATTTGAGGTCCAAATCGCTCATACTGTAGAAATCCCTGAAGGAATGTACACATTTGTTGAAGTCTCTGATACTGGAACTGGTATGTCACAAGAAACATTAACCAGAATCTTTGAACCATTCTTCACTACCAAATTCACTGGTAGAGGTTTAGGTCTTTCAGCGTTACTTGGAATAGTTAGAGGGCATAACGGAATGGTCAAAATCTATTCAGAAGAAGGTAAGGGTTCTACCTTTAAGGTATTATTCCCCTTGTTTGAGACTACTGATTGCTCCTCAGTTTTGGATGGTCTTGATGAAGATCAGGATTGGCAAGCTGAGGGGACCTTTCTGATTGCTGATGATGAAGAGGCCGTTCGGACAATAGGCAAACACATGCTAAAGAAGCTTGGATTTGAGGTGTTAACAGCTGCCGATGGTCATGAAGCTATTGGGATATACAAAGAGCATCAAGGAGATATTGTTGGGGTACTACTGGATCTAACTATGCCCCACAAAGATGGTGCAGAGGTCTTTCGTGAGATTAGAAAACTCAATCCTGCTGTTAAAGTCATCCTGACAAGTGGTTATAATGAGCAGGATGCTACTCAGCGATTTATTGGCAAGGGTCTGGCTGGTTTTATTCAGAAACCCTTTGTGTCCAATGAATTGGTGAAAAAGATTATTGAAGTTATGGAAACAACCTAAAGTTCATGGGAGTCTCCCAGGCCTTCAAAGCCATGAAAAGGCCCTGACAGCCGTTAACCAGGAACCTCATTAAGCACTGAATTCAAGACAAAGAGAGAGAATTTGGAGCAGGCTATTATATATGCCCCCTGCATCTATTCCTTGAGTTTATCCTTTGTCCCAAACTCTCCCTAAAGGTATTGCCCAAAGCTGTTCCCCAAATGGCAGCAATTCCTCCCCTTCATAGAGAACAACTCTACTTTTGAAGTGGTTACCCAGTGCTGGTTGAATTTTTTTAAACCTCTGAAATCTTTCGTTGTAACAGTTGCACATATTTCCACCTCCCGGGGGATACTATTTGTCAAAAAATTTTGGGTTCTGCGACCTCGGTGAAAGGTTTTTGTGCTGGCAGGTGGCAGATGGACTTTTCAATAGGGACAATGGAGTAGAATGGTGTTAACATCCGGTCAAAAAGGGAAAACTATGCGTTTGTTTTTCCTCTTCTCGAATTATATTTGTTAAAATTCAAAAATTTTTCACCAGGAGAGTGCAAATGACCCAGCAATTAGAATCCAGCCGCATCAAGGGGCTTTCAAGCATGGTTGGAAATACCCCTTTGCTGGCAATTGAGCTTGAGTTCAAAGGCCACGTGCGGGTTATCTATGCCAAAGCAGAACAATTTAATTTTACCGGCAGCATCAAGGACCGGATGGCCCATCATATCCTCAAACAGGGAAATGAACGTGGGCTACTTAAACCCGGGAGTTTGATTATTGAGGCCACCAGCGGTAATACTGGTATTGCCTTTGCTGCTCTTGGCCGTTGTCTGGGGCATCCGGTCACCATTTTCATGCCCAGTTGGATGAGTGAAGAAAGAATCAATCTGATTCGTAGCCTCGGTGCAGATATTATGCTCGTCAGCAAAGAACAGGGCGGCTTTCTGGGCAGTATCAGGATGGCCGAAGAATTGGCCGAGATAACTGAAAATTCTTTTCTGCCCCGTCAATTTTCCAATGAGGACAACGTCAATGCCCACTATTTAAGCACTGGGCCAGAGATCTGGTGGCAACTGAGGTACAGGTCACTCCAGCCCGATGCTTTTGTCGCTGGCGTTGGCACCGGCGGTACCATCATGGGAGTGGGGCGCTATTTGAAAGAAAAATGTCCCAACATCCAGATCCACCCATTGGAGCCCTCCAACTCACCTACTCTTTCGGCGGGCCACAAGGTGGGTAAACACCGAATTCAGGGAATTTCAGACGAATTTATTCCTTCGATTCTGGATTTGAGTGGATTGGATAGCATTGTTTCTGTTGATGATGGAGACTCGATAATAATGGCTCAAAAATTGTCCGAAGAAATGGGTTTGGGGGTTGGAATTTCATCAGGAGCAAACCTGTTGGGGGCCCTGATGATCCAAGAAGAATTGGGCCCCGATTCTACAGTGGTGACGGTGTTCCCCGATAGCAATAAAAAATACCTCAGCACTGATTTGTTGAGAGAAGAACCGGTGAAAGATGGTTTTCTGGCACCGGGTGTGAAGTTGTTAAGTGTCAGATCCCACAAGAGGGTTTGCAACACCTGTTGCGATCCTGGTGAATGTCTGGCCGATTTACCGGATGACGATCTGGGGGGATTAACGCTTCCAACGTGCCCTCGACGGTAAGTTAATCGGGTTATTGACACACTTTAAATTCTGGGAATAAACCAAGTCATTACTTCCCGGCGATCGCCTTGGAAAAACGGGTATTGCGAAAGAGTGGTTGGGACGATTAAGAGAGAGTTTCTTAACCACCTCATCTTGGGTTGGTGAAGCGGGAGCCAATGGTGGGCGGGTTGCATAGTCGATATTTTCGGGAAGCTGCTTGATTTCTCTTGTTGTTTTCAACTTGTGAGTTTGTTGGGTAAGTCTGTCCACTATTACGGAAATATTGAATCTGTTTGAAAAAATGTCCTGCAAAAAATGAGAAATAAATTTCACCGGAAAACTCCAAAGAAATAGACCTGAAGATTCCTTAGAATTCTAATGATCGGAGGGAATGAACTTGGTTATGGACTTTTCCATAGGCACAGGTCGCTGTGGCGAGACTGATGCGACTGCAGGACTGTGAGGAGCCAGATCTAAGGAAATGGAGGCAGACGATGGTTTCGATAGAAGTTGACATTTCGGCCAGATGTCGGACACTTGATTTGTGCAGTATTTCAAGGGAGGTTCAGACTGTGGTTTGTGCCGCTTGGTCACCACGAGGGGTCAGCTACCAATGAGTTCAATCTGGCCAGATAGGAACCGCGTACCAAAAAAGGCATGTCGGCTCCTTGGCCTGCTGTTGGCTCTGGCGTTGTTGCCCTGCAAGGCCCAGACTCAGCCCGCCACGTCCCTCGACGAAGTGGGTCGCTTCTACGCGCAGATCTTTGCGCCGCAGGACTACGGTGCGGATGCGCAGAACTGGGCCATCGTGCAAAGTTCGGAGGGTCTGATCTACGTCGCCAACGGCTCCGGCGTGCTCGAATACGATGGCGTCTCCTGGCGCCTGATTCGGATCTCCAATGGTCTTGCTGCCCGTTCTTTGGCGATAGATACCGAGGGGCGGGTCTACGTTGGCGCGCAAGGCGAGATGGGATACCTTGCCGTCGATTCGCTGGGTCGGATGCGCTACGTCTCGTTGCTCGATCACGTCCCTCCAGACGATCGGGCGTTTGCCGTAGTCTGGAACATCGAGGAGACCTCCGATGGTCTCTATTTCCGGACCAACGAACGACTCTTCCGGTGGAATGGTCGGGAGATGAAGGTCTGGCGTCCCACAGCGCGGTTTGGTTCGATCTTCGCGCTAAGCGACACCCTCTACGTTCAGCACCGAGGCATCGGGTTGATGCGGGTGGTCGACGATGTGCTGGTCATGGCACCGGGCGGTGCCTTCTTCAAGAAGGACCGCATTCGTGGCCTGATGCCCTGGGGCGAGGCAGCATACCTGGTCGTCACCCAACACAGGGGCATGTTTCGGTGCCCGACGCGGCCGCGAAACGAGGCTGCCTGTAGCCCTTTTGCGCCCGGCTTGACCGAGCTTCTGACGCCGTTGCAGCCCTACTGCACCAGCTTGCTGCCCGAGGGCCGCCTGGCGATCGGCACGCAACGGGGCGGGGTGGTCCTGCTCGACGGCAGCGGGCGTCTGTTGCGTATCTTCGACGAGACTTCCGGGCTGCGCGATGAGACAGTGTGGTGCACCTGTGTGGACCGGCAAGGCGGGCTGTGGTTGGGCCTCAACAACGGCCTGGCCCGCGTCGAGGCGGCCTCCGCGCTGTCCTACTTCGACAAATCGCTAGGCTTGCCCGGGAACGTCGAGCATGTCACGCGGCATCAAGGCCGTCTCTACGCGGCCACCAGTCTGGGCGTCTACCAGCTGCGTCCGGCGGCAGCCGGCGCTCCAGCGCGCTTCGAGCCGATACCCGGCATCACCACCCAGTGCTCGTCGCTGCTGTCGACCGAGGAAGCGCTATTGGCAGGAGGCGCCGGAGGTCTCTATGACGTGGACGCCGGGCGAAAGCTGTGGAGGGCCGGGACCGGCATGCACGTCACCGCGCTGCATCGCTCCCGGCGGGACCCGACGCTGATCTACCTGGGCCTCTACGACGGGCTGGTACGGATGCGTCTGGGCGCCGGACGGTGGACCGACGCCGAACGCATCGACGGCGTGCGGGAACAGGTGAAATCCATCGTCGAGGATGCGCTGGGACAGCTCTGGCTGGGGACGAGGACCGCGGGGGCTCTGCGACTCGACCCAGCCGCCGACTCGGACCAACCGATCATCACCCGGTTTGGCGTCGCGGACGGTCTGCCTGCCGGGTGGGTCCACGCCACAACCGTGGCCGGGCGGGTGACGTTCCTGGCCGGCCAGGGGACCGGGCTGTTTCATCGGATGGATGCTGAGACCGGGTCGCGGCGGGGCCGCCACGGGCAGACCAGCGATCTCGGCTTCGTGCCCGACACCACCTTCGACACTTTGCTGGCCCAGGGCTCAGGTAGCATCTACATGCTGACTGAAGACCAGCAGGGCCGGGTGTGGATCGCAGCCGATGAGGCTTCAGGCGTGGCGTCTCCGTCAGCAGACGACGGTTACACGTTCACGCCCACCGCCCTGCGCCAGGTCCCCCAGTTGGTCGCCTGGGACATGGTTGCCGAAGCCGACGGCCTGGTGTGGGTCGGAGGCCCCAATGGTCTCATCCGCCTCGACGGCAAGAGACCCCTCGATCCCACGACCAGCTATCCGGTCTGGATTCGTCGCATCACCACCACGGGCGACTTGCTGCTCTACGACGGACAGTCCGGGCAGCCCGGTGAGGCCGAACCATGGCCGTACCAGAACAATGCCTTGCGTTTTGCCTTCGCCGCGCCCCGTTACGATGCGCCCGAGCGCACCCACTACCGGACCCGCCTCGACGGCTTCGACGACGCCTGGTCGGCCTGGAGTACTGAGACCGACAAGGACTACACCAACCTCGGGGAAGGGCACTATGTCTTCCGAGCGCAGGCACGCGACGTCTACGGCTTCATTAGTCGGGAGGACACCTTTGACTTTCGAATCCTGCCGCC
>JAAEOA010000122.1 GCA_024223715.1 bacterium
TAACAGGCCAGGTTTTTTTATTTGCCAGGTTGTGGCAAGTTGAACACGAAATTAAAGGTCGCGGCAAAAAACTGGAGTAAACAATGAGTAAAGAGGTGAAAGTTCTCTGGCTTTCCCAGGAAGAGTGTATTGAAGCGGGTGCGATGGATATGGAAATGATTCTCAGGAATGTCCTGAAAGCCAATAGCTGGCTTGGAGAGGGCAAAACTGTGGAGACAGAGCTGTGTCATCTTTGTTGGGATGAACACGCCTATGCAGGAAAGAGGATTGGGATTCATGCGGCTCTGGTTAAATCAGAGGAGATGGCAGTGGCCTCGGTGAAGGGTATTCCGAGCAACCCGGAGAACCCTTTTAAACTGGGCATGCCCCGTTCCAACGGAATCATCACCCTCTATAATGAGGAAACCGGCTACCCGTTTGCTGTAATGGATGATACGATTATAAGTGGTTTGCGAACCGGGGCTTCCAGTGCCATGGGCGCCAAATATTGTGCCAACCCGGATGCCGAGGTGATGGGTCTCATCGGCTGCGGTGTGATTCAGGATGCCTGCATTGAGGCAACCAGCCTGGTAATGGAAAATATAACAGTTGTTAAACTCTATGATACTTCCAAAGAACGTGCCCAGGCGTTTGTCGATAGATGGATCAAGCTGGGGTATCGGTTTGAGATTTGCAGCAGCGCCAAAGAGGCGACTGTGGACTCAGATATCGTGCATGCCTGCACCAATGTGGAGTTGGGCAACGAATATATCGAAGCAGACTGGATTAAAAAGGGTTCTTTTCACTCTGCAGTATCCATCTGGGACTACAAGGATGAGGCGGTTCTGCTGCCCGGAAACAAATATTGCATGGACTGGAAATACCGACTGAAGGATCCCAAATATACCTTTAGCGAACTGGTGGCTGACGGCAGGCTGAAGGAAGAAGATATTATCCAGGTCAGCGACATCATGAACGGAAAAGCAACCTGCCGTGAAAGCAAAGATGATGTGGTTTTCTTCGTAACCCTGGGGCTCTGTATTACCGATACCACCAATGCTTATGAAGTCTATCAAAATGCGGTAAAGAAAGGCTTGGGTACAGAGCTCTATTTATGGAAAAATCCGGCACGATTCTAAACTTTAGCCA
>JAAEOA010000123.1 GCA_024223715.1 bacterium
AGGCGTACGAATTTCGTGGCTCATTGTAGCCAGAAATTCACTTTTTGCCGCATTGGCCGCTTCTGCTGACATGGCCATATCGTTGGCTCGAAGCGCGGCTTTTTCCAGTTCAAGGTTGGTCAGGTCAGATTCTTCCTTGGCCTTGATAATTCCTTCCCGGGATTCAAATTCGGCGGTAATATCTTTTACCGAACCCCGGTAGCCCAGCAATCGTCCGTTTTCATCTGTTGTGGGAACACCATTGATTTGAACAGGGACCACATCTTTCCTGTTTGTGACTAACCAAAATTCCAGATTCACAATGGGTTCCTGAAAGCGGGCCAGGGAAAGGAGAATTCTTTTGATGCGTCTTTGATCCTCTGAATCAACCATGCAGGTGTATGATCTTCCTAATATTTCTTCGGGATCAAAATTAAGCATGGATTGAGTATTCCCGGTGACAAAAGTGAAGACCCCTTTGCGGTTGGTTTCCCAAACCCAATCACCGGAGGAACGGGCAATGTCCGAAAATCGTTTTTTCGAATGGGCCAGTTCCCGGGAGTTGGCTTTTTCTTTTAACTGGATACGCTCTATGGAGTGGGAAATCATGCGGGTCATGGCCAAGGAGAGGAAAGCAATGACAAAACCCAGAAGGACCCCACCTGAACGATGTTTGTCTCCTTGGTGTTCCAAATTATTATAATGTTGGCTAGACGCATCATTCATTGCATTGTCAAAATCATTCTGCAAAACACCAATCCTGGCCGAAGATGAATCCAATTCCGGTAACAGTGATTCCATTTTTTTGCTGATCTCAAGAAAATTTGCCTGGTACTGGACGTAACCTCGCTTGTAAGGGGGAGTTGTTACGCCCAAGGCAATGATTCGAATTTCTTCCAAAGCGGTCTTTATACCGGAAATGTGGGAGGCATTTTCTGGAGTCGGGGATAAGACCAAGCTGAGATCGAACAGATGGCCGTCGATGGTTAGCATAGAGGGTGAGAAATCCTGATCAAGGATTTCCTGGAAAGCATCATTCGTGGTAACATTGGCCAGGCGATGAAGTTGGTTTTCACAAATAGAAATGTTGCGGGACAGCTTATGTGTCTGGTCGGTTATCAAAAGAGTTGTTTGGGCCACTTCCTGAATTTTTTGCCACTGAGTATTGGAGTACTGGTTATTGATGTTTTTGTTACTGAGGTTTTTTTGAGTTATGGCTGATTCCAGTAGAATTTCATTCTTCAGGTTCTGTACGGAAGATTCCAGCCCAGAAAAACGGGGAAGAAGGTTCTCAAAAAGGTCCTGGCTCCGATACAGAGCTACAAGTTTTTTGACTCTCATATCCAAAACTTGGTCAGCATAATATTCCCAGGTTGTAACCTCATCGATGAGGTTATCATATTGACTATCAAGAGCATAAACTTCCGCGAAATCTTCTGATTTTTCGGACAAGGCAATTATTTTTTGGTTTAGGGAAATATACTTAGCTAAGTCAGCAGAGGCTTTTTCGTTGTCCCATTTATTATCGGCAAGGGATCTGAGAACAAATCCCCGGTCAGAAAAATGTTTGGAAAATTTTTCAATTCTGTGGTGGCTTTCCAATAATTCGGAAATTAAATGTTTGATTTCCCGATCCTGTTTTTGTTCCTGATGGAAGAAGAATCCAGCAACCACGCCACTGGTCAAAAGAATTGTCATCACTAGAAACCAAACTCGGGATTCTATTGTGTTGATTTGGTTTACAAATGGCAATTTCACCAAATAACCCTTACATCAAAGAACAGTATTATGCCTTTTCTTGAGGTGTCTCTTTTCGGCTATCTGTAGTTTTCCTTTAGGATTTCTTTACCTTCTCCCTGCACTTTTTCGGGTCTTATGTTGACATTCGGACAAATCTGATAGAATCTATCCAGAATAGAAATTAAACATAAATATTTCCGAGGAGATGGTTTTGAGTTCTTCACTTAAGGCTTTCATGCACGGTCTAATTGACTATGCAGGTTTGTTTCCCCCGGCAAATTTGGCTATGGAACCAGCAGTCAAGGAATATGCCCTTTTCCGTACTGAACCCGAAGCCTGGATGTTGGGTCGGTTTATTTGTCCTGCAGACCGGTTGTCAGAATTAGCGGAACAGGCCGAGTGTCATTTAACCACTGGTGGATCCTGGGGTGTTTCAGCCTTGTTGGGTGATCGCCAGAAAGCGGACAAATCCTTTGCTGATCTCGGTCGTCAATGTCGAGCCATTGCCAAATTTGAACAGGAACTCCAGGGATTAGCGGCTGTGGAAATTTTGGAAGTTCCTTTACCCGCCCAATGCCCGGCGCATCAATTGCCGGGTTTTTTGAATTCCTATCTTGATGGTTTCAGCAAAGCGGGCATCAGAGGAAAAGAACTTTTCCTGGAGTTGTCACCTGAAACACCGGAAGAAAACGAGCGGGATGTTTTGCAGGTGGTATCAGATCTGGCCCATTCAAGATCGGGCTCTCAGAAAGCAACGTTACGACTGGGGGCTAAATTTCGGTGTGGAGGTATTACTTCCGATGCTTTCCCCTCAGTTGAAAAAGTGGCCAGAGTTGTTGCCTTTTGCCGTGATCTCAATTTGCCCCTGAAATGCACTGCAGGTCTTCACCACCCGGTGCGACATCAGGCCGAAACCCCCCAAGTCATGATGCATGGTTTTCTTAATGTGTTCGGAGCCGGTTTGTTGGCCCACGCCCATAATTTCAAT
>JAAEOA010000124.1 GCA_024223715.1 bacterium
AAGATATGGGTTTTGACAAGGTTGAAATCGATCCCATGGGAAATGTCCTGGGATATGTAGGACATGGAGAAAAGCTTATTGCCATGGATGCACATATTGACACCGTTGGTGTTGGAAATATGGATAACTGGGATTTCGATCCCTATGAGGGTTATGAAGATGATGAAGTTATTGGTGGCCGTGGCGCCAGTGACCAGGAAGGTGGAATGGCATCAATGGTCTATGCCGGTAAGATTATCAAAGACCTGGGGCTTGAAGATGATTACACATTGCTTGTCACTGGAACGGTCCAGGAAGAAGATTGCGATGGTCTTTGCTGGCAGTATATTATTGAAGAAAGCAAGATTCGACCGGACTTTGTTGTTTCCACTGAACCTACTTCCTGCAATATCTACAGAGGCCAGAGAGGCCGTATGGAAATTAAGGTGGAAACCACTGGAATCTCCTGTCATGGGTCAGCACCTGAAAGAGGCGACAACGCCATTTTTAAAATGGGACCCATTCTGAATGAACTTCAGGGCCTTGCCAAGGAGTTAAAAACAGATGATTTTCTTGGCAAAGGAACGTTGACGGTTTCTGAAGTGTTTTATTCTTCTCCGTCTCGATGTGCCGTTGCAGACGGCTGCAGCATTTCCATAGACCGACGACTAACCTGGGGAGAAACCTGGGAAGGTGCTTTGGACGAGATTCGGGCACTTCCAGCAGTAAAAGCATCAGGCGCAAAAGTCAGCATGTATGATTATGATCGCCCGGCCTACACAGGTCTTGTTTATCCGACTCAAGCTTATTTTCCTGCATGGGTGTTGGAAGAAGATCATGCTGCCTGTAAGAGTCTTGTTACATCATATAAAAATTTGTTTGATAAAGAACCTGTTGTGGATAAATGGACCTTTTCTACAAATGGTGTAGCCATCATGGGACGATGTGGTATTCCGTGTATCGGTTTTGGTCCGGGGCATGAAGATCAGGCCCATGCACCGAACGAGAAAACCTGGAAATCTGAACTGGTGGAAGCCGCTGCCATGTATGCTGCGATTCCGTCCATGTATCTGGATACGTTGAAAAAAGGATAGTCATTTTTACTGAACCCGACATAGGTGAAACATGAATAAATTAGCAGTTATTGCCATTGGGGGTAATTCATTGATCCGGGATAAACACCATTTAAAGGTGGAGGATCAATACCGGGAAATTACAAAGACAGTTAAGCACATCGTTGAAATTATTAAAAATGGATACGATGTGGTGATTACCCATGGTAACGGTCCCCAGGTGGGATTTGTGCTTCGGCGTTCTGAAATTGCATACGAGCATGAAGGCTTGCATTTTGTTCCGCTTGAATCCTGCGTGGCCAATACCCAGGGTGCGATAGGCTATCAGATTCAGCAGGCGCTTGGCAATGAGTTTAAAAAGCAGGGAATTAACAAACGGGCAGTGACTGTTGTTACCCAGGTCAAAGTAGACAAAGATGATCCTGGGTTTAAAAAACCCAACAAGCCTGTTGGTCAGTTTTATGATGATGAAAAAGCCGTAGAAATAAAAAAAGATCATCCTGACTGGCAAATGATTTCAGATGCCGGTCGAGGTTACCGACGTGCTGTGGCATCTCCGAAACCGGTTGAAATTGTTGAAATCGATATGATCCGGCATTTGAGTGCTAATAATTTTTGTGTGGTTGCCGCCGGCGGCGGTGGTATCCCGGTGATTCAGAATGAAGATGGCGGTTATGAAGGTGTGGCTGCTGTTATCGATAAAGACTTTGCTTCTGCTATGTTGGCCAAGAACTTAAATGCTGAATTACTCATCATCTCCACTGGTGTGGACCGGGTATGTCTTAATTACGGCAAAGAAGATGAACAACAGCTTTCCAGAATAACGGCAGAAGAAGCAAAAACATATATGGCCCAGGGTCATTTTGAAGAAGGTTCGATGCTGCCGAAAATCCAGGCGATTCTCTGGTTTCTTGAGCAGGGTGGGACCAAGGCTATCATTACACGGCCGGAGAATTTGAAACACTCACTCCAGGGACAGGGTGGAACCCTTATCGAGTTACACCGTCCGGTTCCCCAGAGTGCGTTTGTCATCGGTCTTGAGGTCAACGGTGAAGAAAAGGTTTTTACCGGTAATAAAGATATGCCGTTGTTGGTCTGGCTGCGCGATGTGCTTGGTATCACATCTGCCAAAGATGGCTGTTCTGGTCAGGGTGCCTGTGGCGCATGTCTGGTGGAAATCAATGGAAGACCATCTCTTGCCTGCCGGACCCAGATGAAAAAACTTGCTGGTTCCAAGGTGGTTACCATTGAAGGCTTTGATCCAGATTTAAAAGATCTGCTTGCCAAAGCTTTTGTGAAGACCGGTGCGATTCAGTGTGGGTTTTGTACCCCGGGATTTTTAACCCGTGCAAAAATACTACTGGATCAAGTCTATCTTCCCACGGATGATGTCATTAAAAAGCGACTGGGTGCTCACTTGTGCCGGTGTACCGGGTATGCCAAGATTATTGATGCCGTTATGCTGGCTGCAAAAGCTCGCTCAGAAGAAAAACAAATTCAATTGGATGACCAGGTGGGTGTGGGGCAAAGTCAGTCAAAACACGATGCCTTTCAGACAGCATTGGGCAAAAGAGAATTTGTGGATGATATGCGGTTTGACTCAATGGTGCATGGCTCATTGAAATTCAGTGACCATCCAAGAGCCAGGGTCTTAAAAATTGACACAACAGAGGCAGAAAAACTGCCGGGTGTGATCCGGGTATTTACAGCATCGGATATTCCAGGTGACAGGATGACAGGTGTCATTGTTCAGGATTGGCCCATGATGGTGAAAGAAGGTGAAATTACCCGTTATATCGGTGATGTTCTGGCAGGGGTTGTGGCCCAGACGGATCTTATTGCCTGGAAAGCCTGTAATCTGATTAAGGTGGATTATGAGGTGCTTGAGCCTGTTCTTGACCCGGTCGAAGCTCTAAACGATACTATTAAGGTTCATGAGAATGGAAACTTGTTTTCAACCACCGAATTTACCAGGGGTGGTGATGTTCAAGAGGCGTTTGACTCCTCAGACTATGTGGTCTCGGCTCAGTATCAGACCCAGCTGGTGGAACATGGGTTTCTGGAAACAGAGGCCTGTATTGCAAAACCACTACCGAATGAGGCTATTCAAGTGTTTACCCAGAGTCAGGGGATTTATGAAGATCGTCATACGATTTCCAGTATTTTAGGCCTTCGAAAAGAAGATGTTGTGGCTACACTGGTGCCCTGCGGTGGTGCTTTTGGTGGAAAGGAAGATTTGACTGTACAGGGTCATGCTGCTTTATTCTGCCATCATTTGAAACTACCGGTAAAGGTATCTCTGACCCGGGAAGATTCCATTCGAATGCATGTTAAACGCCATCCGTTTATTATGGATTACACATTGGGGTGCGATAAAAAAGGTCAATTGACTGCATTGTCGGCAAAGATTATTGGCGATACCGGAGCCTATGCTTCACTTGGTGGTGAAGTGCTAAACCGGGCAGCCGGGCATGCAGCCGGTGGTTATCATGTGCCGGTGGTGGATGTGGTGTCAAAGGCAGTCTATACCAATAACCTGCCTGCCGGAGCCATGAGGGGTTTTGGTGTAAACCAGGTCACTTTTGCCATGGAATGCATGATGGATGAACTGTGTGAGAAAGCAGGGTTAGATCCCTGGCAGTTCAGGTATGACAATGCCCTTGAAAAAGGAAAAATGACTGCCACTGGTCAGGTGTTGGGCGAGGGTGTAGGACTGAAAAAGACGCTGATGGCCTTGAAAGGTGAGTACACTAAAGCCAAATATGCCGGACTGGCCCTGGGGATTAAAAATATAGGGTTTGGTAACGGCCTTATTGATGAAAGTGAAGTAATCATAGAAGTGGTCTCTGAAACTCAAGTTGTTATCCACCATGGATGGACTGAAATGGGGCAGGGGATTGATACGGTTGCCAAACAGATGTTTAATGAAGTCTTTGATTTGCCAGGCCTGGATATTCAAGTGGTATCCAGTACGGATTCAGAGGCAGTTGGTGGTACTACCACAGCCAGCAGGGGAACTTTTTTAATGGGTAATTCTCTGCTTGTTGCTGCTGAAAAAATGAAAAAAGAACTTGAAATAAAATCACTCTCAAAAATAGTCGGCAAAAGTTTTAAGGGCCGGTGGTTCAGCGACTGGACAAATAAACCAGGCAAGGATGTCGATAAACCTGTTACTCATTTTGCATATGGCTATGCAGCCCAGCTTGTTATTCTCGATGATGACGGCAAGGTAGAAAAAGTTGTGGCAGCTCATGATGCAGGAAAGGTGATGAATCCTAATATGTTTGAAGGCCAGATTGAAGGAGCAGTGGCCATGGGGCTGGGGTATGCATTCAAGGAAAAACTGGAACTGGATAAGGGGTACCTGAAATCAGATAAACTGGTAAAACTTGGAATGCCCAAGATTAAGGATATGCCGAAGATTGAAGTGATCGCTGTTGAAGAAAAAGATCCCAATGGCCCGTTTGGTGCCAAAGGTGTGGGTGAGATTGGATTGGTTCCAACAGCACCTGCTGCCATAAATGCTTTATATCAATATGATAAAAAACGGCGGTATACCTTACCCATCGGTCGGAAGATTAGATAAGGTTTTATTGACGGTAACGATATATAGAAAAGGAAATAAAACATGAGCCTTTACATTAAAAATGCAAAATTTATCGATTGGAAAACCTTAGATATCAAGGAAACTCATCTTCTTGTACAAGAAGGGCAGCAAGGTGGGATGTCATTTGTTCAAACCCTGCCAGAACTCTTGGACCCAACCGATACCATCATTGATGCAAACGGCCGATTCGTTACCAAGTCCTTTGCCTGTGGCCACCATCATATTTATTCCACCCTGGCCCGGGGTATGCCGGCACCTGCAAAAACTCCTGAAAATTTTGTCGAGGTATTAAAATATATCTGGTGGAACGTGGACAAGAATCTTGACCTTGAGATGATTAAGGCCAGTGCACTGGCATCCGCTGTATATTGTGCTAAAAACGGAGTGACGTTCATCATTGATCATCATGCCTCTCCTTTTGCACTAGAAGACAGTTTGTTTACCATCAAAGAAGCGTTTGATTCTGTTGGATTGTCCCATCTGCTCTGTTATGAAATATCTGACAGGGATGGCCAGAACATA
>JAAEOA010000125.1 GCA_024223715.1 bacterium
CGACGGGGCCGTAAAGGTTAATAAAAGACTGCAAACTTCAGATCCGGATATCTATGCCGGAGGTGACTGTGTTGCGGTGCCCAATTTGATCACGGGAAAACCTGGTTACTATCCCTTGGGCTCTCAGGCCAATAGGCAGGGACGCGTGATCGGCACCAACCTGGCAGGCGGGAATGACGAGTTTGAAGGGGCTGTCGGAAGCTTTGTCATTAAGCTTTTTGAAATCTCGGTGGCCAGTGCAGGACTGAATCTTGAGACAGCAAGAAAAGAGGGTTTTGACCCAGTTAGCACTTTTGTGGCTCAGTTTGACCGAGCCCACTTTTACCCTGAAAAGGATCTTATGTACCTGGAATTGGTTGTGGGAAAAAGCACCGGAAAGATCCTGGGCATACAGGGCTTTGGGAATAAGGGGGATGGTATGGTTGCCAGGATTAACGCCGTTGCCTCAATCCTTAAGTACAAGCCCACAACATCTGACATAAGCAACCTGGAACTCCCCTATTCACCACCATTTTCAGCTGCCATGGATATTTTAAATGCCCTGGGGAACACTGCTGAAAATATCCTGGCCGGAAAAA
>JAAEOA010000126.1 GCA_024223715.1 bacterium
CAGCATGTGAACGCCCATTGTATGTCCACGCTGTTCCTTTTGGCTCAAGGAAGATGCTAGCAACAGGCCGCCGGCAATATAGGCGGTGGCAATCCAGAAGATAGCCAGCTGGAGGTGCCAGGTGCGCAAAATATTACTTGGCAAGTACTGGGCCAGGTCGATACCATAGAAGTTTCCGGGTTCCGCACGATAGTGGGCCAGGGCACCGCCGATCATAACCTGCGTTAAAAAAAGCAGCGCAACAATGAAAAAATACTTGATGGTCGCCTTCTGTCCCTCGGTGACTTCACCGATCAGCATTTGAGGATAATTACCCTCAGGGCCGCCTTTCCAGCCCAGGTAATCGAACTTCCCAAAAGTAAACAGCACGACAGCCAAACCGGCCAACAGCATGGCAACGCTCAGAGCACTCCAGAGAACCGCATCACTGGTCAAACGGTTACCGACCGTCGGGTCAGGGGGAAAGTTGTTGGTATAGGAATGATGTTTGCCCAGGCGATTGGCAACACAGGCCCAGGCAGTCCAGGCAAAGAAGGCCGTTAATCGGCGGATTTCTTCGGGATCATTGATGTAATTATTTGGAAGGCCTGAATTTGATATTGGGTGCTTGAAATAATCGGTCCAGACAGTTAGCTGCTTGCGGAAAGAATCTTTTTCTGCATTGATGAAGGTCAACTGTTTCGATACGGCATCGTAGCGATTTTCCTTAAGAAGAACGGCAACCCTGGAATCTATCAGAGAACGCTGAGATTCATCCAAGGCAGATAAATCCGCCCCAAATTCTTGCCTGGCAATTGCCTGACCAGTTTCCAGCGAAAGTTCGTGCAGGTACTGGGCCGAAAAATCCGGGC
>JAAEOA010000127.1 GCA_024223715.1 bacterium
AAAAATCAGAAAGGGCTGGTTTCCCCAGAACCTTGAGGTAGGAGGTGTCATTTAGAAACGAGACGATCCACTGGCCGTCTTTGTGTGTGAAGAGGTTGGTGCTGGCTGTGTCCTGCTTTATTCGCCAGAAGTTACTGTTGTCGATTCCCAGAAGGGCGCAGCAGATAACCTTGTTTGGTACCCGGTGGGCCACCAGAGCGATGTTCTCATTCTTATGTTTTGCCACAAGATTCTCAACGGCTTCCATGGCACGCAAACGGACCTCATCCAGGCTTTCCCCTGCGGGGAAGCTGACTTTGTGGGGTTCCTCAAGCCAGAGCGCAAAAAGATCCGGAAATTTTTCTTGAACTTCTTTCAGACTCTTTCCTTCCCATTCTCCGTAGCTGATGTCAATAATAGAATCAAAAGGCGTGACTGTGATATTTTGGAATTTTGCTATATTTTCAGCTGTTTCCATGGAACGGGAGAGAGGGCTGCTGTAAATGGCATGGAGAGTTTCGTCTTTAAGGGCTTCACCGGCAAGATGAACTTCATTTCTCCCTGTTTCGTCAAGGGGTATATCGGCCCGTCCACGAAAGACCTCCTCCAGGTTCCAGGCTGTCTGACCGTGGCGCACCAGATATACTTTTGTCATATGTCCTGTCCCTTCATATCCCCTTGATCTGCTGATGCAACTCCCGGGTCTTTTCCATCCGGACCTGGTCGCGCTCCAGGGCCAGTCGCCGGATATCTTCATCTGCAGCAATCAATTCCGGTTCACCAAGGTCTTTCCCCTGGGCGTGTCTATCGATGTGGATACGGTAAGAATGAATCATCCGAGCGATCAAAGGTACAGGATACTCCCGGCCTTGCACCTTCAGGGTCTGCAAACCCAGATCAATGTACTGTCTCAGTTCCTCACCCCTGATGGCAAAGGCAACATTTGGTCGGTGTTCGATTTCTTCATTGATGCTGATAATCTCCTCGGAGCTCTTTCCCTTGCGGCGCATCAATTTATCTCGCTGGGCCTCTGTCAACAGGCAGAAGCGAAAGCAGCTGCCGCTTCTGTCCGGCCAGCCCTCGGATTCGAGAATCTTGTTGCCCGCTGCATCGT
>JAAEOA010000128.1 GCA_024223715.1 bacterium
GTTAATTGTGTCAGGCTCAGTTGTCAACAAAGGTGGCCTAAAATTACCTTACCCGGAAAGGTCTATTTTAGCCTGCTCCATGGTGGCTTTATGCTCGGGGGTTGCTTCTTTTTGCCATTTTTCGATCTCCTCTTCCTCTTTGGCAAAGGCCCGATAGGCTTTATTTTCTAATTTACGGGCCAAGGCTTTCAAATCTCGCTTGGTATGGAAAATGTCTTCCTGAAATTTTCCTTTTTGCTCCAGAATATCTGCTATCGTACCCGGATAAGGGGTTGCCCCATCGCCCATAGCCCCGCTGAAGTTCAAGTTTTGATCTTCTTGCAGCACCAACAAGAAGGGCCCCCAGGTCAGACTGCTTCGGTCTCCATCAGCTGGCACATAGAACCCACAAATGGCTAACGAAATCGGCTCAACCACCAACAAGATCGGCCGACCATCGAAAAAGGTTTCGTCAATGGCCACAAATATCACTGACAAAATTACCCCCTCAAAGTTTATCTTTTGCAAGAGGGTATTGGCCTCGGCTCCCTTTTGGTTCACCAGCCGCCAGATCGTCGTTGCAGAAGCAGTTACCCCTGGTACTTCGTCTAACAACTCTTCCAGTGAACGCATCGTCCCACCTCCTGGAAAAATACCAGTCAGGATTATTCGACCCCGTAGTCGTTCTGCTTCTGCGGCACTCAGAATATGAACCACTTCTTTTGCAGCCCTTAGACCAATTCCTGGCCCCGGCATATTTGGTTGTAGGCACAACACTATCCGTAGCACTATGGCATAAATTGTCACCCTGCTCAGGGCATATTCCTGGGGCATTTTCGTTACTTCTCCCCATGGGCGGTTGGGGTCTAGGCAACGACAAGCAATCTCCATCCGGTCAAATACAGTCACATCCGGTCGTTGGTATTTTCCA
>JAAEOA010000129.1 GCA_024223715.1 bacterium
CCAGTGATGGCAAATCAAGGATTTCTCAAACCGAGGGCATCACCCTCCACGAACTGGCCATGCCCCGTTATCGTGGTGGAAGCCCCGTGGCTTATGTTATGAGCTATGTGCGCTTTTTACTTCTGGCTTCCATTGCTGTGCAAAACCACCACCTGAAAAGTCGTTATGATGTGGTTCACGTCAACACCATGCCCGACTTTATGGTTGCAACGGCCATTTTACCCCGATTATTTGGTGCCAAAGTCATTCTCGATGTTCACGATGTGATGCCTGAAATTTACATGACCAAATTTAAAGTCCCCGACACTCATTGGAAAATTCGTCTGATTAAATTCATTGAAGTGATGTCAGCCAAAGTTGCCCATTCCGTTTTAACTGCTGAACACCCCAAAGGGGAATTGCTGGCCGAACATGGAGTCCCTCAAGACAAAATCCAGGTTTTGCTGAACCTGCCCGATGACAACCTCTTTGTTCCCCAGTTTATTTTTTCTGATCCCTGTCTTGAAGCCGATGGCTCAGATCCTGATTCTGAATTCCGGTTGATCTACCATGGTACCATTGCCCACCGTTTGGGAATGGATCACTCCATCAACGCCCTGAATCTGATCAGAGATGATATTCCAGGTGCAAAACTTGAACTCTTTGGTGACGGTGATCAGCTCCAGGACCTCATTGCCTTAACTTCGGAACTGGGATTGAAGGACCGTGTCTGGTTCAGCAATGGGTTTAAACCAATTGAAGAGGTCATTCCTTCCATTAAAAAGGCACACTTGGCGGTAATCCCTACTCGACATGAAATCAGCACAGATTATATGCTTCCCACAAAACTACTGGAATACCTGGCCTTTGGCATTCCTGCTGTTTTCACACCGACAAAAACAGTGCGTCATTATTTTGGGAATGAACATCCTTTGTTTATCCATAATCCCACACCTGAAGAAACGGCAGAAAAAATTCGATGGGTGCGGGATAACTATGGTAAGGCCAAAGAACTAACTGCCGAACTTCAGGAGAGTTGGTTTTCCAGATATCATTGGCCAAGCCACAAAATGAGTTATGTTGACCTTCTGCATAGATTAAAAAACGACCAACCCGCGTTAAAGGGAGAGTTGAATTGAGTTCCTACACAATGACCCACCTCAAACAGCTGGAACAGGAATCCATCCACATCATGCGTGAGGTGGTGGCTGAGTTTAAAAATCCAGTCATGCTGTATTCCGTGGGCAAAGACTCGGCCGTCATGATTCGACTGGCTCAAAAAGCCTTTCATCCCGGTAAATTCCCATTCCCTTTAATGCATATCGATACGGAATTCAAATTCCCCGAGATGTATGAATTCAGGGATGAATTTGTCAAAGACATTGGCGCCCGCCTGATCATCGAAAAGAATGAAGAATCCATTGCCAAAGGTGCCCATCCTTCGACCCTGGGTAACGATAAATGCTGCCAACAACTTAAAACCCGAGGCCTGCTTGATTCTATCAGAAAGCACGGATTTGATGCAGCCTTTGGTGGTGCCCGTCGAGA
>JAAEOA010000130.1 GCA_024223715.1 bacterium
ATGACCGGTCGAATGTACAACGAAACCATTGGCAAGATCGGTTTCTGGCTTTCATTTGTCGGTACTAACGTCGCCTTCTGGACGCAGATGGAAATGGGTCTTGCCGGCATGCCCAGGCGTTACTACGATTACGCCCACCTGCCACAATTCGAAAATGACCAGATGGTCATGACCATTGGATCGATATTGATAGGAATAGGGTTTATGCTGGCCCTGGGCAACTGGATTCAAGGAGCAATCTGGGGTGAAAAGGCACCCGATAACCCCTGGGGATCCAATTCCCTGGAATGGACAACCGTGTCACCGCCCCCGCATGGAAACTGGCCTGAAATTCCGACCATAGACGCGGATTGGCATCCCTACAACTACAGGGGGAAGCGCTGACAAAACCAGCCCGGTAGCCCCTGTCTTGAGTCGTGCCGTTGCCAGGATTCGTCTTGCCGAAATGCTGCTTGGCATCGGCATGGCCGTGGCCGTGCTCGGCACGGCCTGGATTGCCAGGGAGTTCCTTAAATCTCCGGAAATGCCGGGCCAGGTACGGGCAAATACCCAGGCAACCCTGCTACACGAGCCGCTCAGCATTCCGGAGTTCAAACTCGTCGATCAGTACGGAAACAGTTTTACCCGCGACAATTTAAAGGAGCAGTGGTCGTTTTTATTTTTTGGCTACACCGGTTGCCCGGATGTATGCCCGACGACCATTAGTGTATTAATGCAAGTAGAAAAACAGCTAAAGGAATATACCGACCTGGTAAAACCCAGGTACATTTTTGTCTCGATCGACCCCGACAGGGATAAGCCCGAGAATCTTGCCGAATATCTGGCTTATTTCCACCAGGAGTTTCTTGGTGTAACCGGTCCCGAGGACCAATTGAAAATAATGACCAAACCGTTAGGTATATTTTACGAGAAAAATAGCTCGAACAATGAAGGTGACTATTCAATCAACCATACCACCGCGATACTGCTGGTCGATCCGCAAGCGCGAGTACGCAGTTTGACG
>JAAEOA010000131.1 GCA_024223715.1 bacterium
CTGATCGAAAGGTGTGTACTCAGCAAGACCCTTCTTAGCCAGAATCTCAGTGATGGCGGCAGTCAGAGTGGTTTTACCGTGATCAACGTGACCAATGGTACCAACGTTGACGTGATCTTTTGTTCGTTCAAACTTTTCGCGAGCCATTAAGGCTACCTCCTGAAAAGCGGTGGCTTCTAATATCCACCTGCGTTCAACCGCGTCATTTCCGCGGCTATTTTCTCCGGTACTTTGTCGTACCGAGCCAGCTGCATCGAATAGGCGCCCCGACCCTGGGTCAGCGAGCGCAGTGATGTGGCGTAACCAAACATTGAATCCAAAGGAACTTCCGCTTGAATGACCTGGTCATTTTTGCGTTGCTCCATTCCAAGGACTTTCCCTCGCTTGGAATTCAAGTGGCCCGTCACATCGCCAAGGAAATCTGCCGGAGCATTGATCTCCACGGCCATAACCGGTTCAAGCAGGACAGGATCGGCGTCTTTTGCACCATCCCAGAGGGCGTTAACCGCCGCATTCCGGAATCCCATCTCACTCGATTCCCCCTCTTCAAATTTCCCGCCCGTCAAACGGATGGAAAGATCGGTCAGGGGATGCCCCGCCAAAACTCCTGTCTCGCAGGCACTTCTGGCAGAGTCTTCTATATAAGGGACAAATTCTTCGGGAATAACTTCCGGCCCAACTTCGTTGGCGAAGGTAATTCCTGTCCCACTCTCTCCCGCAGCGAGCGTCAGCTCAACCCGGGCGAAGTTCGTTTTTCCAGCCGCATCCCGGCTGTATTCCGCGCTGTGCACCACCTCTTTGGTGATGGTCTCGCGGTAAGCGACCCGGGTCCGGCCCACATTGCAGGCCACCTTATGTTCGCGTTGCAATCTATCGATCAGAATCTCAAGATGCAACTCGCCCATTCCCCAAATCACGGTCTGGCCACTGTCTTTGTCCTGCCTTACGTGAAAGGAAGGATCTTCATCGGCCAGGGCTGCCAGGGCTCCGGTGAGCTTTTCCTGATCAGCTTTGGTCTTGGGTTCGATGGCCAGATAAATCACCGGTTCGGCGAAGGTCATCTCATCCAGGACCAGGGGCGACTCAAACGCGGTCAGCGTATCGCCCGTGCGAATCTTTTTGAAACCGACGGCAGCAACAATATCGCCTGTGCGCGCCTCTTTCAAATCTTCCCGTTTGTCAGCATGCATCAGCAGCAAGCGGTTGATTCGCTCCCTCTTGCCCGTGTTCACGTTGAGCACCGTTTTGCCCGCTTCCAGCTTTCCGCTGTACACTCTCAAAAAAGCCAGCCTGCCCGCGAAGGGATCGGCTAAGATCTTGAAAGCCAAGGCACTGAACGGTTCGTCGTCGTCAGGGCTTCGGGATTCGCCCACCTCGCCATCGCTCGTCAGTCCTTGAACTTCCGGACGATCCAGCGGGGAAGGCAAGTAATCCACAATCGCATCGAGCAACCTCTGCACGCCTTTATTTTTTAAAGACGACCCGCAGAGCACCGGAATTAACTCTCCGGCAAGGGTAATCCGCCTAATAGCGGCCACCAACTGCTCTTCGGAAATCTCTTCCTCTTCAAGGAAAAGCTCCATAATCTCTTCATCGCATTCAGCAATGGATTCGAGCATTTCGCTTCGGGCCAGCTCAGCGTCATCAGCCATATCGGCCGGTATGCTGACGGTCTCGTAAGTGGCGCCCATGTCTTCCTCGTTCTCGAGGCGGGCTTCCATTCTTACAAGATCCACGGCACCACGAAAGGTGTCTTCCACGCCGATGGGCATTTGCAGCGACAAGGGCTTTGCGCCAAGGCGCTCCACCATACTGTCCACCGCCCGATCAAAGTCGGCCCCCAGTCGATCCATCTTGTTGATGAATGCGATCCGGGGTACACCGTAAGTGTCGGCCTGCCTCCATACCGTTTCGGACTGAGGTTCAACTCCGCCCACGCCACAGAAGACCGCAACCGCACCATCGAGAACCCTCAGACTGCGCTCCACCTCAGCGGTGAAATCCACATGACCCGGAGTATCGATGATGTTGATCCGGCAATCCCGCCAGGTGCAGGTCGTGGCGGCTGAGGTGATAGTGATACCACGCTCCCGCTCCTGCTCCATGTAATCCATCTGAGTAGCACCATCGTCTACATCACCAGGCCGGTGAACCCGACCGGTGTAGTATAGGATTCGCTCAGTCGTCGTCGTCTTGCCGGCGTCGATGTGAGCCATGACCCCAATGTTGCGGATCATCTGCAAAGCGACTTTACGAGCCACCACTACTCCCAGATTCTGCGGAACCGTACCCCCAAAAGGGTACAAACCCAAACGAACAACGCGCACATGACCCTTCTGATTTTCATCAGGGCAGTACGTCTCCATTGCCTGACCCCTTGGAGAATCCATTCATCGGGGACTGCGGGCGAACCCGCCTGGCTATTCGAAATGTATCAAACGTTCGCTAAATTACAGCGCTTGCCGGCGAACGAGAGGGACCATTACCAACGACAGTGGGCGAACGCACGGTTCGCTTCAGCCATACGGTGAGTATCTTCGCGCTTCTTGATAGACGGTCCTTCGTTTTTGCTCGCCATCATGAGCTCGGCAGCCAGTCGCTCTGCAAAGGTGTTTTCTGGACGGCTGCGTGCAAACCCGATTAACCAACGCATGGCCAACTGGGTCCGTCGCTCTGCCCGAACTTCGACAGGCACCTGATAGGTGGCTCCACCGATACGACGGGACTTAACTTCAACTGTCGGCTTGACATTGCTTAAGGCTGTGCGGAAGACTTCAATGCCGTCCTGACCACTCTTGTCCTTAACCATTTCCAATGCCGAATAAAATGCTTTTTCCGCAACGCTGCGTTTTCCGTGCTTCATGGTGTAGTTGATGAACTTAGTCACCATTACATCACCAAACCGGGGATCTGCATGAACTTCGCGTTTTTCTGGTGCCCTGCGTCGCGACATTTTTTTCTCCTGCGGCTTTCCGCTATTTTCCGTCGGCTGCATTGCCGACTAAATTTCTGTTTTGTTCAAGTGCTCGGCTTTTCCGACACCTGAGAACTCCTGATTCCGAATCGTCTCGCCCGAAGATTACTTCTTGGGACGCTTGGCACCGTATTTAGAACGGCCCTGGCGACGATCGTCAACACCACTGGCATCCTGGCAACCACGAATAATGTGGTAACGGACACCGGGAAGATCCTTCACACGCCCGCCACGAACCAGCACGATGCTATGCTCCTGCAGGTTGTGACCTTCACCGGGGATGTAGGCGGTTACTTCAATGCCATTGGTCAGCCGGACACGAGCAATCTTACGCAGAGCCGAGTTAGGCTTTTTAGGCGTCTGAGTATAGACGCGGGTGCAAACACCCTTACGCTGCGGGCAAGACTGCAGAGCAGGACAATTGCTCTTTTTGGTCTGGATTTTACGGCCCTTGCGGACCAGCTGATTCAGTGTAGGCAACTTCAGTTCTCCCGATCTTTGTTTCTGGCCTGATTTCCGCCACTTACGGCAAAAAGAGCAAAAACAGATAATTCGTTTTGTACTGCGCTCTTGCATCATACTTCTGTATTTTGCGGCCACCAAAAAAGGTAGAAAGCACAATAAAGACACAAGCAACCCGTTTGGCTGCTTCTGTGTTGAGGCGGAACAATAATCAGATAATTGGGGCAAGTCAAGGGAATGTGCGTGTTTTTTGAAGATTTTTCCCAAAAACAGTAAATCTGGATTTGGTTGATTCATTTTTTTTCAGAAGTAACTCTATCGTCCCGTATTTCGATAGCAGGACTTGATTCGATCAAACGAGACAGAATCAACGGCTGTTATTTCATGACCAGCAATTTGGGCCATCATCCACCAAAAGGCTTTTCCTTTCTGATAACAATTAAAACAATGGCTGTGGGCGCATCCACCACAACTTCCCGGACAATCGTGACCTGAACACCAAGTGGTGCACCAAGTGCAATTGTCACTTTCGTTTGGGTAATAGGTCCCTGCCGGGTCCCAACTTTCGATATCAGCAAAATCGTAAAGAATTTTGTCGTTTGTGGAACAATATTCCCGAATCTGATTATTGCGTGAATACAAATTCCCCTCAGGTCCAGTGCCATCGAGGTGGCCAGTCATGTAAATGAAGAAAACTTCGGGAAATTCAGATTCAAGTTGGTTCATCGCCTGGAGATAAGCATTGATTCCCGCTTCTGAATTATCGGAAGCACCCCCACACCATGACCACATAACTGCATTAGTTTCCGGATTATTTGACAACCACTGCCGAGTAGGCTCTACCCAGGAGATATCTCCATTATGGCCCAAGTCGTCGGAAATTTCCTGAAAGACCGGGCTGTCATACATTTCATCGTGCTCATTGTCCAGCATTTCAATTCCGGTCATAATTTGGCCCCCATGCGACGTATGGCCGTAAAAGAACTCAAAATTATGGCGGATTTTTTGAAAAATTGTGTCTGGAATGCTGGAAAAACTGGCTGGTGCGTGATGATCGATGAGGATGGGACCGGCATGGGCAATACTGCCGGTCAGGATCAGGATTATTGCGATGGCTGGTAAAAGGTGATTGGATTTCATGGTTTTCTCTCCCCCCGGAGTGTGAAAAGTATCCTGGAATGAAATATAATTCTTTTTCTGGGGATGTCATTCCAGGCAGGGGGAGCTTTTTCGATGGGGATTTGCGTTCGATATCGATCCAATTTTTGGGTTGTGCCCAAAACCAACCCTACTGCATCCCCAAAACCCTCTTCCACCAGGGGCGTTTCCCAATAGCCACCAAATTCCTTACCAACTCCACATGAGCCGAATCATACAACAATACAAACCCCCGCCAACTTTCAGGCAACCCCACAAACCGGGTTTCATTTTTCTGAAAATCAAACCAGCGATGATGATGGCCAAAGAACCACCAACGAGGCTGCAAAACCGTTTCCAATACATCCAGACGGGGCTCACCCGGAATCCCGTAATGTTCCATCCCCACCGCTCCTTCAACACCAATGGTTGTGGGGCAATCATGGGTCAGAATCAAATCCACATCTTTAGCCGGATACGAAAGGCACAAATCCAGGTCCTCTTCAGTAATTTCACTTCCCCTTGGAGTTGTTGCCGCATCCATATAACGGGCCCCCCCTAGACATAAAGCACTCCAGTGACCCAAACGATGCAATGTGCCCCGGGCAATATACTGAAAGACATCGTCATAATTGTTAATCAGTTTTGAGAACTCACCATGATCTTCATGATTGCCTTCAATAAAACTGACGGGGCGCAGAAAACGGTTTTCGTCACGCCTGAAGAAATTTTTCAGTTCATCGGCAAAAATCCCAAAATCACCCAGAACAAAAACCTGCGATACGATACAGCCGCATTTTTGCTCTGCATGCAAAATCTGTTGGTTCAAAACCTGATACTCTGAATGAAGGTCGCTGATGATAAGGACGGCTTCCGGGGTCATGACGGAGTTCCAAACTCAAGTTGAATTCCAGCCTGAAGAGATTTGATGTGTCGCAAGGCCTGCTTCAATTCATCCAATTCGTTTGGGCTGAGAGTTTCCGGAGCCATCATGTTGTCTACCGTTTGCTGGTGAGAACGCCGGCGGGCTTGATGACGTAAACGCAATTCATGTAACAATAGAAAACTGGCTCGCGATTGTTCAGCAGATTCTTTTTGAATGAGTTCCTTTTTCTGCAGAGCTGTAATTCTCTCAAGAGTTCCCACCTTGTTAATACTCCCCTGCAAAGAGCGCAGGCGAACAACGTCCACCAGTTGAGCCATGGCACCTTTGATATCAATGGCCATTCTACCGTCTTCGGTGGCGGTCAGATCCAGTGCACCAAAAGATTTCAACGGGGGTTCATAACTCAGAATATTTCTGGCCAGCATGGGATAAAACCTTGGATTGTTGGCCAAAGATTTATTCAGATGGTCGTACAGTGAAGTGACCAGGTCGTTACCGCCGAGAGCACTTCCTTGGAGAGCACTTCCTTGGAGAGCACTGCGAAAATCGAAGAAAATCTGGGCCCGCAAAAGGTCTTCCGGCTCAAGGGAATTGATCCAGCCATCAAAAGTGGCGAACCACGATTTACGAGGCTGACACCAGGCCTCTTCGCTGGACATTATTTTTCCGGGACAATAGGGGTAACCGGAAGCATTCAACAAGTCGGACAAGCGGATGCCTACGGCAATAAAATATTTTCGAACATTATTTTCGTCCTGACCGTGCACATCGTCATAAATAAGAGCGTGGTCCTGATCCGCAGAGAATGTAACTTCGGAACGGCCCAGGCTGCCCATCAGCATGATATCAAATGGCACAGGAGGCGATCCCATTTCGGTCACAATAAAATCCACCGCTTTTTTAACTACAGCATCGGCTCCGGCTGAGAGCATTGTACTGACGGCTACTGAATCCGCACCCTGGTTCATCATCATGGAACCCAGGTCGCGAGTGCGTCGGCTGGCAGCTTCCAGATCATCCAGATTTTCCGCCGTATGAATATCAAGTTCACGAGGTTGGGAGAACTGGGCCGCTACCGCCATGAAACCAATTCTTTCCTGAACCACAATTCGCGAAAGAGTGAGCATGACGCGAAGCCGATCGCCCTGACGGTGAACCAGTTCGGCTTCGTAACGTGTGGGAGCTACCAGACCCTCGGTGACAGCCTGCCAGTGCCGCAGACCAGAAGCAGCTTCCTCCTCAGTGGCCTCAATAATGTCGGCGACATCCAGTTGAGCGAATTCATTTTCTTTGTCGTATCCCAGCAATGACAAAAGACTCGCGTTGGCGTAAAGCCCTTCACCGGCAATGCTCATCAGTATGGCTTCACCTGCGGATTCCACCAGCGCCTTGTATTTTTCTTCGGACCCGCGCAGGGCCTCGACCATTCGCAAACGCCCCGTTTCAGCCTGAAAACTCGCCCGCAACAAAACGTAATACAGCAAGGAAACAAGGAGCAAAATGACCACAATGGCCAGCTGCAGATTCTCCTTTAGAGAGGCTATTTCCGCGTCCACATCTTCGGTATAAACTCCCGTTCCCAAGACCCATCCCCAGGGCTGATAACCTTTGACGTACGACAATTTGGGGACAATGCGCTGGGAATCGTCTTTCCATTGCCACATGTAGTTCACATAGCCGGCCCCCTGCTGGCGAACCAGTTCGGCCATTTCAACAAACAGGGCCTGGCCATGGGGATCCAGAAAATCTGTCAGATCGGTGCCTTCCAGGTCAGGCCGGTAGGGATGAACCACCATGTGCGGGTGCATGTCGATGATCCAGAAATAGTCTTTGCTTTCCTGTCCGTAATGAAGGTTTCGTACCTGGGAAATGGCGGCCCTTTGAGCTTCCTGTCGGGAAAGAGATCCGGTTTCAACTTCGGCTTCAAAGCGGGCAAGAACATTCCAGGCCGATTCTGTCAGCTCTCGAATCATGAGACGCTTCTGGTCCATAACCACTCGGTCGACCGATGGCAACAGATAGAAAAAGACCACTCCGGCAAAGAGAGCGAAGGCCAGAAAAGCGGGGAATGCTGTTCGCCAGGCCAGGTGTTTCATGGCTAGCGGGCTCCCATTCTATTTGAAGGCTCAACTAAAAGAGCCAGCTGATGGTGACCGAAGAATAGCCTTTATGGCTGAAATCAATTTCTTCGGAATAGAAATTACGCCCTTCCAAAGGTGCGGAATCATTATAGGCCAAATCCAGTTTCATGTCGCCAAATTGCAATCCAACCCCCAAAGTCACCGGTGTGGAAACAATTTCGGTAAAGCGATAATATTTCCGTTCCAAACCTCCTTCTTCATACTTGTGCTGATCTTCATGAATTCTCAGGTATTGAGCTGAAGCCCTTACCTTCAGCCATGGCAACAGTACGGCCTCCATACCTGAACGCAGTCGAATATGATAATATTCGTTTTCACTGAAATCCCAGATATAATCTCCTGAATTGAACTTCTGCCAGCCAAGATTTTCCCGTCCCACTCTGTATTCACTGCTGAATACAAGGAGCAAATCCTCTTTAGCCTGCAAGTTGGCCCCCATGCCAAAATTTAGGTTTCGAATATCTATCTCCACAGGAAGATCACCATTAGTGTCCAGACCCGTGCGTGTTTCTGTCAGAAAATCGATCATTGGTACCAAGGTTAAATTGGAATTCAGCTGGATAAAAGAACGCAATCTCAGCCCATAAGTATCCCAATCATCGGTAATAGTCAGGTTGTAAAGAGCCCCTGATCTGGCAGCCATGCTGTTGACAATTTCTCCGGAAAATTCCAGATGGATATTTTCAGAAAGGTCCGTTCCCAACCCCAGGCCAAATTTGTGGTAATATTGGGAATCGACCCAATCGCCTATTTCAGTGCCCACCTCACTATTGCCAAATGTTGTGAAATGACCAGCCAAGCCCAGATCCAGCGCCCCAAATTGACGAGCCCAAAGAGCAGAAAAAGAACCTTCATCCTGGCCGTGTTTCAGGTAATCCTGGAAGTTGAAAGCAAAGACACCCCAGGAACCATCATCGACCGGACGCACATGCACTGACCCGCCATGACCTGGCAATTTTTGGTTACTCAAGGCCTCGTTACGGCCATGAATGACATCGCCCAGTTCGAATTCGACCTGGTTGGGGTAGTTAACCAGACTGCTGTACCATTGCAGAATGTTAGCCGAATCGTGGAAATATGAAGGATGGGAGCCAAGGGACAAACTGCGGGAAGACCCGGCTTGTGAATTATTGGCTTGAAGGACTGTACCGGCAACCAGAACAAAAAGGATCGGTAGGATTCGTGTTTTCACTTAGCGGCAACTCCTGTTAAAAATTTTTGATGAAAGTGGGTTGTCCCTGAACCACCACTCCTAAATCCGGGTGGCTCCACAATGTTTGGTAGTATTCATCTTCGGGAAGGCCTTTTTCCTGAGACCAGCTTCCATTGCGCCAGCGCCAAAGAGTATTGTCCCCCAATAGACACAAATCAACGGGACGGAGCTCGGAACTGGCATCGGAATTCCTCGTCAACTGAAAA
>JAAEOA010000132.1 GCA_024223715.1 bacterium
GAATCCAAATCCATGGGAAGATCCGTGGTAACGGTTGCTAGTTTCAGGCAGGGACCAAATTCCTTACTGATGAGAGTGCCCATGCGACTCAGTTCTCCTATCCCTGCATCAATCGCAATGGGGATACACAGAACCAGATAGTTCATGAGATTATGGGCACGGGCAGGGAAACCCAGGTTTCGAATGTAAGCGGCAAGGGTCACGCTCGCCTTGGCCAGAATCGTATAAACCCGCATCATCTCCATGATTTCAGAGAGTACCGGCCCGGTTTTGATGAGATTGACATTGCTCCCCACCGCAAGACTGATGGCATATTTATGAGACAGGGAAATGGGAGAGCCCCTCTTTTTTTCCGGGCATAGAACGGTCTTCCCCACATGGGTGTAGACGTGGGCCTGGTTCAACGGGCCGACACGCACCAAGTCAACCCCTAGGTGGTGTGCAAATCCTTTGATCTTCTCGGCTGCTCTTGCAGGATCGATCTCCTGCTTTTTTTTTGAGATGGACCCATCCACCATAGCCTCGCTGCCAAGCCATTTCAGAACTTCCCGCTGACTCCAAAGCATGGGGAGATCCCTTTCATTTCCAACCTTGCCGATGCCGGGGAAGGCTTTGGTTTTCAGATCCCCCTTTTCCAAACCGGGATGTTGTCTGTAAAAAGATTCCCATTCAACGGTGTCCGGCTCCAACTCATACCGGGCGTGCACATTCTCCCTCTCATCAAAAGGGGACATCTCTTCTATAATTTTGTATCGAGGCCTGTCCAATACTTTCATATTCATGGTTGAACCTTTTCGATCTATTGACTTGGCAATTTGCCTCTTAATGCATCATCAGATTGGGCAGGAAAAGGGCGATCTGGGGTACGGCAATTAAGAAGGCTACGTGAACAAGATCTGCCATAAGGAAGGGAATTATTCCACGAAAAATAACACCCATTGGGACATCCTTGGCCACCCCCTTGATGACAAACACATTTAGCCCCACCGGTGGGGTGATCGATGCCATCTCAAACACTCTAACAATTATAATGCCGAACCATATGGCATCAAAGCCCAGAGATTGAGCCACGGGGAACAGGATAGGTACGGTAAGCAGAATCATTCCCATGGCGTCCATGACGCAACCCAGGAAGAGATAAAGAACAAGAATAAATATAATAATAATGTAGCGATTCACTGGTAACCCGCCAATGAAGTCTGCAAGCGCAAAAGGGAGTCTGGTGATTGCAAGGAAGTAACCGAAAATCATGGCGCCCAGCAAAATAGCAAATATCATAGCAGTAGTCTTTGTGGTTGCATAAAGACTTTCTTTGAAGTTGCTCCAGTTGAGTC
>JAAEOA010000133.1 GCA_024223715.1 bacterium
AGATTCCCTGGACCCACCCAGCAGTTCAGCGGGCTTTTGAATATTTCGGTCAGATCGTTTTAAATCCAAACTATGTTTTTGGAGGACCGACAGGTGCTTTGACGACCAATTTTGGGGACTCGCCGTCAGCCCTATTCACCAAACCTCCCCGGGCGTACATGCACCGTCAAGCGACCTTCATACAAGGGTTCATTCGAAAGCAAAATCCCGACCTGGTTGCCGGAAAGGATTATGACATCTTCCCCTTTCCGCCAATTGATCCGTCTGTGGCGGAGCGAGTGCCCATTCTGGTGGGCGGTGATGTGGTAAACTGTTTTGCCCGACGACCGGAGGTTATCAAGTTCGCAAAATTTTTAATATCCAAAGAGGCCCAAGAAATATGGGTCAAAGAATTAGGCGAGCTGTCCTCCAACAAAAACACCAACCCCGCCCTGTTCACCAACCCCATCACACGCAAGGCCTGGCTTATCTTGTCAAATGCGACCATCTCCAGGTATGACGCTTCGGATATGATGCCCGGGGCTGTCGGTAACGGTTCATTCTGGTCGGGGATTCTCGA
>JAAEOA010000134.1 GCA_024223715.1 bacterium
AAAGTACTCATTGGCCAGGGGGAAATTTCCCCGATCCGTGTAAATGGTGCCGATATTGTTAAGTGTGCTTGCTGTTCCGTGATAGTCTCCAAGTTCTTCCAGTAACTTCAATGATCTTTGGTGATCGATAAGGGCCTGGGGGTAGTTGCCCAGAATCTTGCGTGTAATCCCAATGTTGTTGAGCGAAGAAGCAATCCCTGGTTTGTCCCCAAGTTCTTCTTTTATTTTCAATGATTCTTGATAGTGTTCAAGGGCCCGGTCGTACTTCCCTTGAATAGTGTAGGCTATTCCAATGTTATTCAATATTGCGGCAATGCCCGGATTGTCTTCAATCTCTTTACTTGTATTTAGCGATTTTTGATAGTAGTCAAGTGATGCTGGGTAATCTGACTTATGGTAATAATAGATCCCATGGAGTTTTAAGCTTGACGCTAATCCTTTTTTGTAATCGAGTTCTTCAGCCAGCCTCAGGGCTTCTCCTGCATAAGTCAGGCTACTCTCCGTAGCATTACGCATGGATGCTGCTGCGATCTGATTCAGCAGATCAACCCTGATCGTGTCTTGCTCGGAGTGTTGACCAAGCAGATTAACCAGACTATCGGGTTTCGTATCCTGGGCATTTGAATCTGCCAGTGTTGATATGATTATCAGGAAGCTGAGAAGTAGTGGTCCAATGCGCATTTTGTACTCCCCTGTTTGGTGCTCCATTCAGCGTCTGTTTCAAGTTTGTAACCAACACAACTCCCGTCGCCGTTGCTTTTGTTACTCTTTCAGCTTAGCACAATTTCCGGTATCTGTCCCATTCCAAAACGCCATTTCCAAAACGCCATCGCCTAAGTTGTGCCCATAAGATTGTCGCTGGCCTCCGCATGGCAATTGCCAGTCCATGCAATACTACCCATTTCACCATCACAACGCTGTAGAGAAAGACACCGATTTCTTCCTGTAATTTACCGACAGTGAAGTTTGCAGATCCGGAACCATGACCGCGAACCAACAGGTGAAGCGCCAGGCTTTCTTTCTGCAAAACCTGACTCGACCCACCGCTGCCGTTAGTAGACCTCACCAATGCCTAAGTAAATTCCATAATCATCCTTACCCCAGCCAACATCCACCCTGGCGTTGATTCGATAAGATTCAATCATGCGGTACCGCAAGCCGAAACCAGCAGCTGGCAGGGCATCTCACAAAGCCATATTTTGCAGATCCCGGGCAACAAAGGCCACTCCTGTGAAGGCAGCTGCACCCAACTTACCCCAAAAATTCCAGCGGTATTCGGCTTCCATTACCAGCAGACTGTCACCACGGTGCCGACCATCGGAATATCCACGCAGGTTCTGATTCCCGCTGAGAATTGACTGACCACTGAATGGAACATCCCCCATTGCTGATTCACTGAGAACACGTCCAGCCAGGACTCGAGTGCTGTCGCCAAGGACTTTGTAGCCCGTAGCTGTGAGCTTCAACTTTTGAAAATCCCGATCGGCGCCAAAAGCTTCATCGTAAAAAACACAACCACCATTCAGTTGAAATCCACGCGTCGGGTACATGATGTGGTCTCGGGCATCCCATTCGGCGGTCAAACCAGGTCCGGTATATCGTTCTTTCGGTATTTCAATCAAATCAGGATTTAATCCTACCTGGGCCGACCAGGAAACAAATTTCATACCCAGGTAAAGGTTCTGCCAGGTTTGCCGGGATCCAGCCAGGTATGCAAAATCCGTAGCCGTGGCGTAGTTCAGAAATACATCGGGCAGACCAGGATTCAGGGAAGCGGGATTGAACTGGTATTTCACCGAACCGGTGCCGAAAGCCAGCGTGCCGCGCCATTTGTCTTCGTCGTAATGAATTGTTTGAAATGCAGCGCCTATCCAGGAGTTGTTTTCGCTGAAAAATCCGAAAATCCCGGTCTAACAGATTATTGATGAATGACAATTGGTCGACCTTGTCAAGGTTCAGCCAGAGACCATTACTACCTTGGGAAATTTTTTGAAAAACAAATCGGTGATCGGTGCCCAGGTGGGATATTAGTTGATCAGTGTTATTCTTTGCCCGGCGATATTCTTCGAGAAAACCATCCAGAAAAAACATGGCCACGGAAGCCAATGGCCAGGCGTGACAAGGGCTGCCACCGAACATCCTGCGTTCATGAAAAAGATCAGCCAGAGTCTCTTTTGGTCCTGCCAGAATTGCTCCTCCAGCGGCATTAAAATTTTTGTACAATGAAACATATACCGTATCGAAGTAGTCTGAAAAATCTACGGGATTGTATCCAAAATGGGAAGCTTGCATGAATTACCTGGCACCATCAAGATGAAGACCGGTGCCCTCACTGCGTGCCATTTTTGAAATCTCTGAAACCTGGTCAACGGAATGAACAGTATTAAACCCACGTCTCAAGGGAGACTCAAGCGAAATTGCTCCAATTTCTGATTTCACACGGCCTTGCCTGGCACGCTCCAGTTCTTTTTTAATTGCTTCCAGGTTGAATTGACCCTCAACAGGCAGGAGATTAATTCCACTTAGCCGTTCAGTGCAATCGCCGGAATCGTTGTAAAGGTGACTATCGGATTGAACTATTACTCTTTTGCGGGATCCGACCAGACGACGCAGAGCAATATGGTTCGCAAGAGTGCCCGTAGGAAGAAAAACAGCGGTCTCTTTTCCAAGCATTTTTGCAAATTTTGTTTCAAGTTTTTTGATGACCCCGCCCTTGATGCCTGCCCTGCCGCCGAGACGAACCAACAACTCCCCGAATATTGAGAGAAAGATGATAGGCACAACGCATTGCTTGTTCCCCTGATTCACGGTTTACACCATGAAGCTAACATTTTTAATGGACCAGATTTGAGGGGGAAGACCAAAAATGTTCGTCACAGGAAAAAAAACCTTAACTGGTGGAAAGAATGCGCCGATGAATTCCAGGAGTGTCCGTTTGTGACCAGAAAATCTCGCTCAGGAATTGTACGGAGTGTAATCGATGGCGTTGTCATGCCAAATATAATCAAGATTCAGGACCTTCTTCCAGGACGGTTCCATAAATTGCGGCGAGATCACTTGTTAAATCCCGTGAGATTTGGTGCGCGAGCCATCTTTTCGATTCTCTCTGTGGTTGTCAGCCTCAGTCTTTGCGCGTCGGCAAATGCCGCCCTTCATACTATTCAGCCCCTAAGCCCGTTGCCTGCACTCACGGATCCGGTCGTTATCAACGGAACCACATCCGAAGACTACGTCGGCACACCAGTGATTGTGCTGGATGGCAGCCTTGCAGGCGCAGACACAAATGGCCTGACAATTGAGGGGGGAGACTCGACGGTTCGAGGCCTGGTGGTTCAGAATTTCAGCGGCGCCGGGATCCGGCTTGACTTGCTGGGTAGCAACACTGTTGCGGGTAACTACGTCGGTACCGATGCCACCGGCACTCTGGATGCTGGCAACGGAACCCACGGAATATCAATTTACGGGCCCTCCACTGGAAACACCATCGGGGGCACGAACACGGCTGATCGCAATCTGATTTCGGGAAATGATGTGTCAGGGATATCGGCCGATCAGTCCGGGAACAATATCATTCAGGGAAACTATGTCGGGACAACCGTGGGCGGCACCGGGGCCATTGGCAATACGAATACGGGAATTGTCATTTTCCAGGCCGACGGCAACCTCGTCGGCGGTGTTACTGCAGGTGCCGGAAATGTTGTCTCAGGCAATGGCGAAAACGGAATTGACCTTAGCACAGCTTCCACAAACACGGTAATCCAGGGCAACAGGATTGGCACCAATGCATTGGGCACTGGCAGTCTGGGTAACGGACACGATGGAATTCATATTTCCGGGAGTACAAGTCAAGTTGGGGGCACGGCAACCGGAGCCGGGAATCTGATCAGCGGAAACGGGCGCAACGGACTCCATAGTCAGGGGCATGAAAACACTGTCGAGGGCAATTTCATTGGTACAGATGTAACCGGCACATCTGACCGGAACAATAGCTGGGCAGGTATCGGCATTGATGGCCTGGCCTATGACAATCTGATTGGCGGAACCACAGCCGATGCTGGCAATATCATTGCGTTTAATGGCCGACAAGGGTTGATAGTAACTGGCACCTCGACGGTCGGCAACCGGGTGAGCGGTAACTCGATCCATAGCAATGTAGCAATGGGCATTGA
>JAAEOA010000135.1 GCA_024223715.1 bacterium
ACATTGAGGTGGACCACCCGACGCCGATCCAGAGACAGGATCACGAAGACGTAGAGCGTCCGAAACTTCAATGTTGGTACCGTGAAGAAATCGATCGCCACGGCCTCGGTCATATGGTTCCTGATAAATGTCCGCCAAGTTTGAGAAGGTGGTTTTGAACACTTGATCATGTATCGTGCAACAGTTGTCTCGCCAACTTCAATACCTGGCTTGCCCAGTTCGCCATGGATTCGAGGTGCACCCCAGAGGGGGTTTTCGCGGGAAATTTTACGGATCAGGTCTCGAGTTTCTAGCGAGATAGTTGGTCTGCCTTGTCGTTTGGAGCGACACTTCCATCTCCAGTACATCCTCCAACCTTTGCGATGCCAGCCGACAACGGTCTTGGGCTGGACAATGACGAGTTTGCTCCGCCATCGGGCGTGGATCTGTGACAGAATGACCCAGAGGAATCGGTCTGGTGATCTGAGGCGAGGAGTCTTGTTGTTTCGGCGAAGCACTTCCAGTTGGTGACGGAGTGCAATGTTCTCCAAAACCAGGGACTGACGAGACCGCAGGCTGGAGAAAATGGTATTGAAGAATAGATTGAGCATGGAACAAGACTAGGTCCCCGAATCTGTAAATGCAAATGGGGCAGGGGGATGGAGTTTTGACTATGCACAGTTTAAAAGAGGAAAATCTATCCCCGGGGAGCGATCTCCAGACCATCAACATCAATTCCTGGCTGAAAAGAATAACAATTTCGTGAGCTTTTTCGGAGGGGCCGTCCAGATGAAATTACTCATCTTAGGGTAAGCTGAGTCGATTTTCTCATAAAAAAGAACAACAAGTCAAAAAAGCAATAACTGCCTATATTCCAACTGATTAACTGTTGTCCGTTCCCTGTTTTGACCCAAGCGGTTTCCCTAATGACACCATCTTTCAGAATAAAGATCATGAGAAAAGCCTGCACCTGCACCAAAAATGGTAAAATACCCTATAATTTTATAGTAAGGAAAGGCCCTCAACCGGCTGTTTGCGACTTATCGGAATTCCGGCAATAATTTGGTCCTTATTCCACTGATCATGCTTGAAAGGCAAAGAATGCTCAAGAAGTTCATCCCAACCCTTGTTTTGGTCTTAACTGTCACCATGGCTGCCAGTGCCCAGGCACGATGGATGGGATTTGCTTCAGATCAGCCTGCCAAACCGGAAATACGGGTGGAGCAATCATCAGCCAATACTACCAGGGTGGAATTGAGCCTCAGCGGAGTGGATGTTGAAACTCTGAACGTCAACGGGACTGAGCATTCCCAGATTCGCATACCTGGCCATTGGTTCACTTTGCAGGCCGGTCAGCCGGAACTTCCTTTTGTTACCACTAGCCTCATCATTGCCGATTCCGGTTCTCCTGAAGTTCGTATCGTTAAAAGCACCTGGCGGGAGATGACCGATCATGTGGTGGTCCCGTCCAAGGGAAGCATCCTCAGAACTGTAGATCCTGCTACTGTTCCATATTCTTTTGGCTCGGTGTACTCATCCGGGGAAGTTTATCCTGCCGTGGAAGCTGATTTGGCAGAACCTTTCATCCTGCGCGACTATCGTGGAGTGAGCCTGCGCATTAACGCTGTGCGCTGGGATGCGGCCCGCAATACTCTGCTGGTTTTAGAAGACATGGTTCTGGAAGTTGTTACAGCCGGAAGTGGTGGGCTCAACGAAAAAATCCGCAAAGGTGGCGACAAAAATTCAAGTGCCATCGACTCTCAGTTCGAGAACTTGTACCGAACCGGTTTTGATAACTACAGCCAAGGTGAAAAATACAATCAGGTGGCTTCTTTCGGCCGCATGCTGGTGGTCAGTCATCCTGCTTTCATGAGTGCGGTTCAGCCTTTTGTTCAATGGAAGCAATCTATGGGAATGCAGGTGGATCTAATTTCCACCGCTGAAGTTGGCGGCACCACCGCAGGCATTCAGGCTGCCATCGATTCCCGCTATGCGGAAGAAGCCAGTCTCACTTATGTCATTCTGGTGGGCGATCAGGAGCAGGTTCCCAGTTATTCCGGAACTTTTGAAGGGGCCGATGACGATACCCGTTATGCTAATCTTGAGGGTGCCGATTTATATCCCGATCTTTTTGTATCGCGCATTTCAGGATCCAACCCTGAAGACATCACCACGCAAATCAATAAATTTATTGCTTACGAACGCGATCCCGAAGCTGGAGGCCAATGGTATCAGAAAGCGGCGTGTCTGGCATCGAGTCAGGGCACACCCTCGGATATTGAACGGGCTCAATGGTTACGGCAGGATCTGCTGAACTATAACTTCACCGAAGTTCATGAAGTTTATCAGCCGGAAGGCACCACCGAAGATATTTCAGCGGCAGTTAATTCCGGCCTCAGTCTGATTAATTACATTGGTCATGGCACCGGGTCATCCTGGACCAATCCCTACTTTGGGGTGGACGATGTTCAAGCTCTGACCAACGGTTCACAAACCCCCTGGATTTTGGATGTCAGTTGTTCCAACGGAGATTTTTCCCAGGACGAATGTTTTGCTGAGTCGTGGATGCGCGCCGGAGGTCCGGACCAGCCTCAGGGTGCATTGGCTACCTACAGTGCTTCGACAACCACACCCTGGGTCCCACCCACGGTAATGCAGGCCGAAGCCGTTGATTTGCTGGTCAGTGAACAGGCCAATGTTTTGGGGTCCTTGTATTTCCACGGCATCATGAAAGTCATGGACGAATACCCGGGCAATACTCAGCTTGTGGAGCAATACAATATTTTTGGCGATTGCTCGCTTATGGTTCGCACCACCACACCACAAATTCCATACCTCGAATACAGTGATATAGTGGCTTTGGGCGATACTGTTTTTGCTGTGGAAACAGGCCTTGAAAATACCCGGGTGGCTTTGTACAGCAACGGAATTCTGCACGGTACAGGCCTGACCGATGCTACCGGGCATGTGGATGTGAAACTGGACAATCCGGTGGCCGTTCCGGGCGAAGTTACTATGACTGTTTCCGGATACAATCTTCTTACTCAGGTTATTACTTTGCAGGGTGAAGTTCCTGTTTTGGTTGATATTTCTCCGGCGACTCTTCCTGTGGGTGTTAGCACTGAAGTGGTTGTAACGGTGAACGACCCTTCGCCCAATAAAACCGTAAGCAATGTTACTGTCACCATTGAAGGATTTGGCGTAGACGGATTGCAGGCCGTGACCGATGCCAGTGGAAAAGCATTTTTTACAGTGACGGCCCAGTATGGGGAGATCTTACTGGTTCGTGGTGTCGAAGATGGTGCCGGGTATGACATGTTCAAACGCAGCATGCAAGTGACAGGCGCAAGTGAACTAACGAATGCGCAAATAGAGGCCTCCGTTTCTGAAATTGGAATGGCGGGGACTCTGACTCCCGGCCTTTCGGGCTTGGTTTTGGGTACCAGTGAAGTCAACGATTTTTCCTTGTCGGTGGTTGGTGTGGGAATTGATTCCCTGCTGGTTGGCAACGGCCCTTCAGTGAGCATGGCTGTTGTTCCTGAAAACACAGGACATATTTTTGCCACTCTTTTAAAAACCGGATTTAATATTTATGAAGAAGAAATTGAGGTTATTCCTGCCAATGGAACCCTGAACGGTACTGTGACCACAGCCGATGGTGGCGCTGTTCTGACCGGTGTTAGTGTTGTGGGATTCATCGCAGGGGATGACTCCTCTGGAGTGCCGCTCTTCGATCTGGTTACTGATGCTTCAGGTTTTTTCTCTGTGCCTGTGCAAATGCCCGTGGGCAGCTACGATGTTTACGCCCGAAAATTTGGGTACCAGGAACATGTGGAAAGTTACCCGTTAATGTTTGGTGCCAACAACTATTCATTTGTTATGGATCTGGCGCAAACCACAGTTCTTGCAGGGCAGGTTTCTGCTGTTGACGGCGGGTTGCCGCTGAACGCCACTGTACAGGTTTTCCGGCAAGACAATAACGATCAGATGGCTTTGGTCATGACAGACGAATTCGGTTCTTACAGCATTGATGCCTTACCTTATTTTGATTACCGGGTAACGGTTAATTCTTACCTGTACGAAATTCAATCGATTAATATTTCTTTCGACCAGCCGTCCATGGTTCGCGATTTTCAGATGTCCGAAACTCAGGGTAAAATCCTTATTATTGATCACGACTTGATGGCAGCACAGTCTGGGGCTTACCCTGCCAAGCTTGGCAAAGGTGGTGTGGTTCTGGCAGAAAGTTATGTCCGGCCCGAAGCATCATCAAAAAACCGGGCAGTCTCTGATTTGGTAGCCGACTTAACAAGCCTAAATTATTCAACCGATGTGATTGCCAGTTCGTCTTTCGATTCATTGGACTGGTACAATTACACACTGGTTCTTGTTTCGGCCGGAGGAAACCCCACCGATTTTTCAGATGAGCTGAAAGAGGCCTTGCTGGTTTTTGCTGACGCCGGGGGAAAACTTCTTGTTGAAGGTGGTGATGTCGGATTTAACAACCGGGTTTCATCAGATTTCCGCAATCGGGTTCTGCATATGTCGTACTGGGGTGGCGATATGGCCACCAGCCTGACCGTTCGTTCTGCCGACCATGCAATAATGAGTTCCCCTAATACAATTAGTGGTCCTATTGGATTTTCTTATTTCGGATATGGTGACTCTGATTTGGTGAATGCATCGGCAGATGCTGCCTGGCCTGGTACCTGGTTCAACATTACGGGCCGCTCCAGTGTCATTTGTTACGACCCCAATCCTGCCCCTGAAGGCGGCCAGATTGTTTTCTTCCCGTTCAACTACAGCAGCCTGGCCGTTGAAGGCAGGTCCGATCTTCTGGACAATGCTGTTGCATATTTGTCTCTGTCGGAACTGGGCACAGCGACTCTTACGGGCCGGGTCAGGGTTCACGGAGCTACCGATCACAGTGATGCTCAGTTGAGTCTTTCTCCGGGAAATGCTTCTTATCTGACAGGCCCTGATGGCAGTTATACTTTCTTCGGACTGGTGGCTGGTGAATATGAAGTGACTGTAACCCGAGAGGGATTCAGCACAAGCGTGGGCACTGTTACGGTGATTGATGATCAAGTTGCTGAACGTGATTTTGACTTGCTGACAATTGTTAGCCAGACATTCTGCGTTGAGCCTGGATTGGAAATTCCGGATAATGACCCGGAAGGCGGCGTATCTTCCTCTCTTTACATTTCAGAAATCAGTACGGTGAGTCAACTGGTTGTTTATGTGGAAATTTCCCACAGTTCGGTTGCTGATCTGGTGGTTGATTTGATTAGCCCTGCAGGCACAACGGTTCGTTTGCATCAAAATGAAACGGCCAGTGAATATGGGTTGGTAGGCTGGTATCCAACGGATATTGAACCTGAAGGTGATCTGGATTTATTCCTGGGTGAGGACATTCAGGGAGAATGGACACTTCATGTGGCTGATGTTGGGTATCTTGATGTGGGAACCATCCAGACCTGGTGCTTGGTTATCGATTATGCCCTTTTGGTTCCTTCGTCCGTGGATGAACAACCAGTTCCTCAGGTTCTGACGCTTTATGGTAACTACCCCAATCCCTTCAATCCCCGCACGGTGATAAGATTTTCACAGCCAAAAGCTGGCCAAACCCAAGTGGTTGTTTACGATGTGAAAGGTCAGAAAATCCGCACACTGGTAAATGACATACTTTCTTCCGGCTCTCACGAGGTTAGCTGGATGGGCCGTGACGATCAGGGCCGAGCCGTGGCCAGCGGGACTTATTTTTACCGCCTGATCACCGAAAATGAATCGTTAGTTGGCAAAATGCTGCTTATAAAGTAGTAAAAACAATAAAGATAACAATTCCGTGAGCTTTGTGGGAAAGGCGGTCCAAAAGAGGGCCGCCTTTTTTTTGGGCTCTGGTTTTGGGAAAATGAAAATTTTTTTGGCTTTCAAGTGAGGGATAAGTTGTTTTTTTGGGGCCGCTTATATGAATTAGTATTTTTTCTGCCTGGTCCAAAATTTGAAAATGAAAGATGAAAATACCTTCCCAAATTCACGACAATTGCCTTAAATGGCCAAAAAATGGTAAAATAGCGTGTTCAAAGTTTGAAATCGCCATGAAGTATTGTCAGTTAAACGACAAAATTCAGTCGTTCGAGAGGAAACAAAGATGAGCAAGAGGGTTATTTCAGTATTGATGCTGGTCCTGTTAATGGGATTCAGCTCTTTGGCACAGGCCGAATGGGTAAATTTCGACAGTCAGAATAATGACGGACCTCAGCGTCCCGTCGTTCAGGTTGAACAACAATCTGACAGTCTGACTCAATTAAACGTATCTCTCAGCGGTGTGGACACGGAAACGATTAACATTTCCGGCAACGATTACACCCAGGTACGCATCCCCGGTCATTGGTTCACTCTTGACGCCGGTCAGCCTGAAGTTCCCTTCATTACCAGCAGCCTCATCATTCCCGATGCTGGTACTCCCCAGGTTCGCATTATCAAAAGCACCTGGCGTGAAATTTCCACCAACCCCGCTGTGCCTTCCAAAGGTGACCTTTTGCGGACAGTGGATCCGGCCGCGGTTCCTTACTCTTTTGGTTCTGCTTATTCCAGCAATGGCATTTATCCTGCCGCTGAAGCAAAACTGGCCGACCCTTTCATCATGCGTGATTATCGCGGTGTCAGCTTACGTATTAATGCTGTGCGCTGGGATGCGGCCAGCGGCCAACTGTTGGCCCTCGAAAGCATGACTCTGGAAGTTGAAACTACCGGTACCGGTGGCATCAACATGAAACAGGGACGCATGAGCGATGGCATTGATGCTCAGTTTGCCAACCTCTACAGCCTGGGTTTCGATAACTACGTCTCTGCAGCCAAATACAACATGGTTTCCACCGATGGTCGCCTGCTGGTTGTCTGCAACGATGCCTTCATGGGCACCATTCAGCCTTTTGTTGAGTGGAAACGCTCAACCGGTCTGGATGTTGAATTGATCTCCACCGGTAGTGTGGGTGGAAACACTTCTGGCATTCAGGGTGCTATTGATGCCCGATATGCCGAACCTGCCGGATTGACTTATGTGGTTCTGGTGGGCGACCAGGCTCAGGTTCCCAGTTATTCCGGAACTTACGAAGGTGCCGACGATGATACTCGTTACGCAAACCAGGAAGGCAGCGATCTCTATCCTGACCTTTTTGTTTCCCGTATTTCCGGTACCAATCCTTCAGACATTCAGTCTCAGATCAACAAATTTATCCGCTACGAACGTAACCCCGACGCCGATGGCACCTGGTACAAACGTGGTGCAGGCCTGGCTTCCAGTGAAGGTTCTCCTCCGGATTATACTCGCGCCGAATGGTTGCGTCAGGATATGCTCGGTTACACTTTCGACGAAGTGGCTGAAATTTATCAGCCCAGCGGAAACGCCTCTCACATTTCCGCCGCCGTTAATAATGGTGTCAGCCTGGTGAACTACATTGGTCATGGTTCGGGTACTTCCTGGAGTAACCCCGGTTATACCATTTCCAATGTACATTCTCTGAGCAACGGCTATAAAAACCCTTGGATTCTGGATGTCAGTTGCTCCAACGGTGACTTCTCCATGGGGGAATGTTTTGCTGAAGCGTGGATGCGCGCTGGCGATGCTGCCCAGCCCGATGGTGCTGTTGCCATGTACAGTGCTTCCACCAGTACTCCCTGGGTTCCTCCCTGTGTGATGCAAGCCGAAGCTGTGGACTTGATGGTTGCCGACCAGGCTAACGTAATTGGTTCACTTTATTACCATGGTATTATGAAGGTTATGGATGAGTATCCTGGCAACTCTCAATTAGTTGAGCAGTACAACATCTTTGGCGATTGCTCCTTGATGATTCGTACCGATACTCCCGTGGCTCCGACCATGGATTATGTTTCCGCTATTGCTCTTGGTTCCACTGTGTATCCTGTTGACACTGGTATTGCCGGTGCCAAAGTTGCTCTTTACAGTGATGGCCAATTGCACGGTGTTGGCATTGCCGACGCCTCCGGTCATGTAGATGTTCAACTGGACAACCCCGTTGTGGTTGCCGGTGAAGTGACTTTGACCGTTACTGGTTACAACCTGTTGACTCAGGTAATCACCCTGCAGGCCGTTGTTCCTGTAGTTGTTGATATTCAACCAGCCAGCATTCCGGTAGGAGCCACCACTGAAGTTACAGTGACTCTGACCGATCCTCCTTCTGCCAAAGCAACTTCCAACGTAACGGTGACCATTGAAGGTTACGGAGTATCCGGACTGGAAGCTGTTACCGATGAAAACGGTGTGGCTGTTTTCTCCGTCACGCCTGAATTTGGTGAAACCCTGACTGTGCGCGGTGTTGAAGATGGCGCTGGTTATGACATGTTTGCCAACGACCTTCCTGTTACCGGCGCTGCCGACATGCCCAACTCTGCCATTGCTGCCGAAGTGGCCTCCATTGGCATGGTTGGAACTCTTACTCCGCACATTGAAGGTACCGTAACGGCAACCAGCGATGTTGCTGACTTTGATTTGATTCTCATGGGTGCTGGCTTGGACCTGAATGTTGCCGGTTCCGGTAATTCCCTGGTTCAGAATGTCACACCTTCCAGCAGTGGCATCGTTACCGCTGCCATAGTTAAAACCGGTCATAATGTATACCTGGCTGAAATTGATGTTGTTACTGCCTTTGGCACCCTGGCCGGTACCGTGGTCGACTCCGATGGCGCTGCCGTTTCCGGTGTTCGTGTTTACGGTTTTAATGAAGGTGACGACCCTAACGGCACTCCCTTGTTTGATCTGACAACCAACGGCGCTGGTGCTTTCACTGTTGCCGATGAAATGGCCGTAGCTAACTATGACTTGTACGCCAGCAAATTTGGTTACCTGAACCACGAGGAAGTTTACTTCCTGATGTTTGGTGCCAACGACCATGAAATCGTCATGGATTCTGCTCCTGCAGGCGAACTCAGTGGTATTGTTACTGCTTCCGGAGATGGCGCAGCTATTGAAAACGCCAGCATTTCCATCCGTCGCAGTGACGACAACTCCTATGTTGCCGGAGCGACCACCGATGCTTCGGGTCAGTTCAGCGTCAGTGGCCTGACCTACTTCGATTACAACGTTTCGGTTGCTGCCTATCACTTCATTCCTCAGACCGTGCTGGTGGGAATCAATGCTCCTTCAGTGGTGAAGAACTTCATTCTTGATGGTACCGATGGAAACATCCTGATCATTGATGATTCTTCCGCTGCCCGGGAAGAGCTGGTTACTTACGAGCCCAAGCTGGGTAAAAATGGTGTGGTGCTCGCCGATGGTTACACGGCTCCAGGATCCCGTTCTGCTGCCGACATTAACACCGATTTGATTGCTCTCGGTTATGCTACTGAACTGGTTCACAGCTCAGCATACGATTATGTCGACTGGGTGAACTACGACATGGTTCTGGTATCCGCCGGTTCCAAAACTCAGGATCTGAATGCAGACTTGCGGGCAGACATGAGCACCTTTGCTGCTGCCGGAGGAAAACTGCTGATTGAAGGCGGCGAAATCGCTTACAATCATCAGAACGACTCTGCTTTCTGTGCTGGCGTTTTGCATATTCTTGACTGGGGCAGTGACAGCGTAGGGGACCTTTCCGTGCGTGATGCCAACCACTACATAATGAATACTCCGAATGCTGTTGCCGGTCCTATTTCCCTGTCTTACAGTGGTTATGGCGATAGTGACAGTGTTGTACCAGCCCCTGATGCCGAATGGCCTGGCAGCTGGACTGGTGCTTCCAGTGCCGGTAGTGTTATCTGCTTCGATCCTAACACTGCTCCTCAGGGTGGACAGATTGTCTTCTTCACCTTCAGTTACAGCTCTCTTGGGGCAAACGAACGCGGCAATCTTTTGCAGAACGCCGTGACTTACCTGACCACTTCGGAAGTTGGAAACTCCAACATCACCGGTCATGTTAGTGTGCCTGGTGGAAATAACAGTGGTGTTAGCGTGACCCTGAATCCAGGTGACATGGTTCAATTGACCGATGGCAGTGGAAACTATGCCTTTAATGGCATTTTCGAAGGAAGCTATCACTTGGTTGCCAGCAAACCCGGATACAGTACCGACGTTGCCGATGTGACAGTTGGCGATAACGCCACGGTGGAACAGAACTTCACCTTGAACGCCATTGTTACGAATACCTTCTGTGACGAAGCCGATGTGGAAATTCCTGACAATGACCCCAACGGTGGTGTTTATTGTACCATTCCGGTTACAGATTCAAGCACCTTGAGTGCCATTAGCGTTTATGTGGACATTACACATACCTATGTTGCGGACATGATTGTTGAACTGATCAGTCCAGCTGGAACCGTGGTTCGCCTGCACAGCAACCAGGGTGGCGATTCAGATGATTTGGTTGGTTTCTATCCTTCAGATATGACTCCATACCAAAACCTGGACGCCTTGCTGGGTGAAGACATTCAAGGCGACTGGCAGTTGCACGTTACCGATATTGGCTCTTACGATTTTGGTCACATCAACAGCTGGTGTGTAATTCTCACTTACGAGCAATCGGCTCTGTCGGCTGCCGACGATGAGAACCTGCCTCAGGTCCTGGCTCTGGACGGAAACTATCCGAACCCGTTCAACCCCATGACCGCCATCAAGTTCTCTGTGCCTTCGGCTCAGGACATTAAACTGGCTGTTTACGATGTGCGTGGTGTGAAAGTTCGCACCCTGATTCACGAAACCATGGCCGCCGGGCATCACTCGGTTAACTGGATGGGCCGTGACGACTCCGGTCGCACCGTGGCCAGTGGAACTTACTTCTACCGCTTGCAAAGTGAAGGCAAAAGCGTTGTGGGCAAGATGTTGCTGATGAAGTAAATCTGACTCAGCATTAATTGGTAAAACCGTCGGCTCTTTTGAGGGCCGGCGGTTTTTTTACGGGTATTGACAGTTTTTATTTAAAATGATAGTTTCAAGAGAAGAGTCGGATATTACAATTGGTTTCTTTATATTTTGAGGGGATTTATGATATGAAAACAATGTCAACGTTGATGACCGTATTTGCTATGTTGATGGCTCTTCAGGCCAGTGCCATTTTGAGTCCAGAGCCAGATCAGTTGGGGCTGTATTTCGATGTCCAGGCTGACGAAGTTTGTTTGCAGGGAGCCGGTCCTTATTCGACACACAATGTCTATTTGATTTACACCAATCCAACACCCGGGGCTATTTTGGCAGTTAATGCAGGATACGACCTGGACGGCAATGCAATGGTGTTGTCCACTGTTTTGCCTGGCAATCCGATCATTATTCCCGACCCTGGAAATCTTGGGGGTAATTTCAATGGCCCTGAATCCACCAGTGAGGCTATGGTTCTGTCAGTTCTTTCGGTCTTGTATATGAGTGTTGATGATGATCAAGTGGACTTTTTTCTTGGATCCTTTGGAGCTCCTCATGGTGGTACGCCGGAAGTTCAATGGGCCGACGGCACCTGGCACCCGACGGAAATGATTTTTCCCAATGGTTCGGTAATGGCATCCATTAATGCTCAGGATTGTGGTTTTCTTTTTCCTGTAGCCACTGAAGAGTGCAGTTTTGGTGCTTTGAAGTCTTTGTATCGGTAATTGTTTTAAAAAAAGTCCCCGGTTTCTGCCAAATAGGCAAGAAAACCGGGGCCTTTAATATCCCTCTAAGCCAGTTTCAGTTCAATGTCATCTGATTTAATTAAAGGCAGATTGTAAAAACTGCGCTTCAATTCAATCATCAGATCTACCCTGCCGATGACCGTACCGGAGCCTTTGGCTTCGTAGTCGTGTGTTGCGGCATACGCCTCAATACCTTCAGCGGAGGGATCCAGTTTTACATCGTGGCTGTATCCGTTGAGGCGAAGACCACTGGGAAGGTTCTTGAAAACCTCAACGATTTCATCGTTGTATTTTTTGGCAAAAGCTTCAAATTCAAATTTGAGGCTGGCCGAACGAATGTGCCTGTGATCAGTGATTTTCATGCCTGTTGTTTCAGGCAAAGTTTTTGCGAGTTTCTTTAACCTGGTACTGGTGTCGCTATCGACAATGACGTGACAATCGAGGGCTCGAACGTGGAGCAACTCACTCAAACGTTCCACTTTTCCTTCATGAAAAACGCCATCCTGGAAACTGAAAAACACAGTGGCGTCTTTGTCCGAACCGGCTGCCAGGCCAGCCAAATAGGCACGCACAACTTTGGGCTTGCCCTGGAAGACGACTTCGTAGAAGGACTTTTTATCGGTGTTGGTTTTCTTAGCCATTTCTAATTCTCCCCTACCAGAAAAACACAAAAGTGATGATGACAAAAATTGGCATCAGAATGGGCACTGACCATTTGATCAGGTAGCCGAAGAAGCTGGGCATGGGTATACCCATTTCTTCGGCAATAGCCTTGACCATGAAGTTCGGTGCGTTTCCAATGTAAGTTACTGCACCCATAAACACCGCACCGGCGCTGATGGCGGTAAGGTCGGAAATGAACTCGGCATTTTCCGAAGCCAGATCCGAAGTATAACCCAACAGACCCGGTACCTGTGCTTCAACATAACCCAGGTCACCGAGGGCTGCGTTGAAGAAGGTAAGATACGTTGGTGCGTTATCCAGGAATGACGACAAAACACCAGTGGCCCAGAAGAACCGGACCGGACCATGAACGGCATTGGTCAATCCAGCCAGGGCACCATCGCCACCGGCTTTCAAAATGGCCAGAGCAGGAATGATGGTCATGAAAATTCCGGCAAAAAGGTAAGCCACTTCCTGGATGGGGAACCAGGAGAAACCGTTCTTTTTGCGGATTTCCTGAGAAGTGAATTTAAGGGAAAGAAAACCCATCAGAATGATGATGATGTCTTTGACCCAATTTTGCCAGGGAACCACGACCGGATGGCTGGCACCATCGTAAACCGGGACGCCGGGCATAGTGACTGAGCCGGACATAATGACCGCGCCCATAATACCAAGCAGGAATATCAGGTTGTGCAAACCTTCAATCTTGATGCCACCTTCATTGGGATCAATTTCTGGAATGTTGGCGGGATCTTCTTTTTTGTAGAAGTAGGTGTCCATGGCAAAGAAAACCAGCAAAACCAAAGCGGCAGTCAGTAGCATCTCGTTCAGAAGGGCTGTCGTGACCCAAAAGAAGGGGACGCCGTGAAGGAAGCCCAGGAAGAGAGGAGGATCGCCCAGAGGTGTCAAGCTGCCACCAATATTGGCTACCAGGAAAATGAAGAAAATTACCAGGTGAACTTTGTTCCGGCGCCAGTCGTTGGCCCGCAGCAAAGGACGAATCAGGACCATGGCTGCACCGGTGGTCCCGATAAGGGATGCCAGGAAGGTACCAATAATCAGGAGAATAGCATTGACGATGGGCTTGCCACGTAAGGCACCACCCACATAAATGCCACCCGAGACGGTGAAAAGTCCCCAAAGCAGAATGATGAAAGGAAAATAATCCAGCAGGTAAATATGGAGGATTTCACCGAAGGCTTCGCTGGGGTTCCAGATGATAAAAGGAACAGCAAAAATCAGTGCCCACATGGCAGAAATTTTTGGGAAATGATGATGCCAGAAGTGGGGTGCCACCAAAGGGCCAAGAGCAATGGAAAGCAAAATACAAACGAAGGGAATGGCTGTCCATAAAGGCAGAAGGCCAGTGGGGCTGGGGCCGTGGCCGCCACCGTGGTCTCCGTGCTCGCCACTATGTCCGCCACCGTGATCGTCACCGTGAGCGCCTTCCGCCTGGGCTGACTCACCGTGATCGGCATTGGCCGGTTGTTCCGTGTGATCCTGAGCCAGAGCACTGGTGGGGCCGGAAACGCCGCCTACCAGAGAACAGCAGGCCAGAAAACCCAGAAATGCCAGAGTCAGTAAAACTGGCCGGGATCGCAAAAAAAGGACTTGTGCCATTGTGGCGCCTCCAGAAATCAAGTGAAGTTCATATTGGAACCGGACGGATCGTAGGGTAGCATGGTAAAGTTGTCAACGAATGGTCGGCAGTAATAAGGCTTTTCTTTAACCTTTTTCTTTTAGTGGCAGGGAGTTAGGCCCCACTATGCGAATTGTTCAATTGAGCACCATGAACGCTTATTATGGTGGAGAGGTTCATTTGGCCAGTCTTGCTGACGGAATGCAGGGCCTGGGGCATGAGTTGGTTTGTATTGTCAGGCCGGATAGTGCCATGGCGACCGTCCTTCCGGAAATGGGAATCAGAACACAGCCTTTGCCGCTTGTTGATTGGTATGATTGGGCCTCGGTGATCCGTCTGCGGAACTTTCTTCAGGAGTGGCAATGCGAGATCCTTCACTCCCATGTGCCGCGTGATTATTTCCTCGCAGCGGTGGCTTCGGTTAATACTGAGATTGTAAATGTTGGCACCCGGCATCAGTTGTGGCCTCTATCCCATGCATTTTTGAAACGTCCATTTTTACGTCGGTTTTCACAGTTTATTGGTGTCAGCGAAGCGGTCAGGCAGGGCCTTGTTTCCATTGAAGCTGTGCCGGAACAAAATATTAGTGTGGTTTGGCATGGGCTGGACCCATTTTCAGTTTCCGAAAAGATACGAACCCAAAAACGATTGCAAATGGGAGTTGTGGGAGACGATTTGCTTGTTGGCTGTGTGGGACGAATTTGCCCTACAAAAGGCCAGGGATTGTTATTGTCAGCGATGAAAGAATTGAAAAATCGCTGGCCTCGGGTGAAGGTTTGTTTTGTGGGAGACAGTGGTGGAACGGATCGTTATCAGGAGCACTTGCTGAAAATGGTTAAGGAATTGGAGCTGGATCATCAGGTTCATTTTGTTGGATACCAGAATGATGCAGCTCAGTTCAGTACCGCTTTTGATGTGCAGGTGGTCCCATCGGTGGCCGAGCCTTTCGGATTAGTCACTTTGGAAGCTATGAGGGCAGGAATTCCGGTTGTGGTTTCTCATAGTGGCGGCAGCCCTGAATTGGTTCGAGATGGGGTGGAGGGATTTCTTTTTCAACCAGGTGACGTTGCCGGGTTGGCTCGAAAACTGGAATCATTATTTGAATCGCCGGGCCTTCGTGAGGAAATGGGGCGGCGGGGCAAACAGAGAATGCTGAACGTGTTTACCAGGAACCGGATGCTGAAGGAAACAGAGGCCGTGTATTTGCGGGCCCTTGGCGGGAATATTGAACACCAAGGACCCATCGAGGCAAACAAACAGGCCTGATTTACGATGCCAGTTTTTTGATAACTGGAGTCAGACCATCGAGAACCAGCTGAACGGCAATGACTGTCACCAGCAAACCCATCAGCTTCTCAATAATTTTCAGACCAGTTCTGCCAAGCCGTTTAAGGACCACATCTGCTGCCATCAGAATTCCCCCGGTGAGCAGGAGAATTCCCAGGACTGCGATAATCAATAAACCGGGGCCAAAATCGGTGGGAGCCTGAGGGGTCAGAATCATGACCGAAGTGATGGAACCTGGCCCTGCCATCAGGGGGATGCCCAGTGGCGTGATGGACGGGTCATCAATTTCTTCTTCTTCGAGATTCACCTGGTCAGCGGCATAGGCTCGTTTAATACCTGTTTGCCAGCGCCGGGGTTTTGATTGAAGCATGTCCAGGCCGATGCCAAAAAATATGATGCCACCGGCAATGCGGAAGGCATCCAGAGTGATGCCAAACACTTCCAGCAACTGATGTCCCGCCAAAATAAAGACAACCAGAACACCAAAAGCAACGGCCAGGGCCCTAAAGAGCGTCTTTCGCTTTTTGGCCTGGTCCATGTGAGCGGTTAAGCCGCTGAAAAAAGGGATAGCTCCAAGGGGGTCAATGACCGCAAAGAGAGATGAGAATGCCAATAAAATGAAGGCAGTGATGTCCATGATTCACCTCCGAAAAAGTAGGGAAACGGTTAAGTTGCAAACAGCTCTTGGGCTACTTGCTGGTTTGCAAAACGACGCCTTTTGAAGGCGCCGTTTTGCGGGATTTCCGGCAAGGTGGTAGCCGAAATTGGGGAAATCAAATGATTTTTTGAATATTTTTCATCCGGGCCAGGAAAGCTATTGCCGGGCCGTTTTTTCCAGGAAATCGCTATTGGGGATGGAAATTATTTTTCCGTCATTTTCCATTAGGGTGTGAAGAGGGGAAATTCCCGCCAAATGTCCCTTTGCCGCGCCAATTTCAAGCTCTTCACCTACTTCAAACAACTTTCGGATGTAGAAGCCGGCGACCAGATTGCGGGTAATTTCCCGAGTTCCCAGGCCAAAAGTCAGCGCGAGAGCCAGAGCTGCGCCGGCCAGGAGAATGAGAACCACGGAATGGATGATTTCAGTGTCTATTCGTAGCTGAGTAACGGCCATCAAGCCAGCGAGAAAAACAATAAGTGAAGAAACTATTCGTCCCAGGATGGGGCCAAACTCAATTCCGGAATCTTTGGCGGAGCGTGAAACTGCGCCTCCAGCAAACTGAGCGATGAGCATGCCAATGATCAATACAATGCTGGCGGCAACAAAATGAGGGAGGTAGTTGAAAAATGCAGTGATGGAACCCGAGATCGCATTTAAGCCGACAGCATTGGCGGCACTCTGGGTGAACAACAAGATCAGCAGATAATAAACCAGCCGGGAAAGCATGAAGCCTGGTTTTTCGTGCAACCCCAGTTTTTTTAAAATGTCAGTAAGGCCAACATTAACCAGAAGGTCGTCAATTTTTAATCGCTCAAAGGCGGTCCTGATAATCTTGGAAATAACTTTCGCAAGCAGCAGCCCGACCAGGAAAACCACCAATGCGGTTAACGCCCGGGGCATGAAGGAAGAAAACGATTCGCTCAATGATTGCAAGACATCGGTAAAGGCGGTTTGCAGGGAGAACGTACTGTCCATGGTTCTACTCCGTTTTGTCTTTGTTTGAAGTGGGCCAAATTTCCACAAGGTTTTTGGTATATTCCCAAATGATTTTCTGGAAAATATCCAAAGAGAAATGAAGGGAGTCGCCGACCAGCAGGTGTCGATTTAAGCTGCGGTTGACCCGGCCGGGTAATTCCTGATCATCGCTCAGTGTGAAATCTTTCAACTCGGCAATGGGTTTTTCATTTTCGTCTTCATTGAATTGAGGATCACTCATGAGTCAGGTCACCTCCCATGGCCAAATAACAAGTGCGAAATTCCCGTCTGGCTCGGTTGATGCGCATTTTAACCGCTGACAGTCCAAGATTCAGGTGATCTGCAATTTCCTGATAACTGATGCCATCCATGTCGCGCATGATCAGGGGGACACGCAGGTTCTCATTCAAACCGTCAAGAGTCGTGCTGATAAGTTGATTTTTTTCCGTGGCTTCGGCCTGGAAAGCCGCTGTTTTTTTATTCTGAAGTCTGACATCTGAAGATAGTCCCGGGGTTTCAATATCTATCTGGATTTTACCCTTTTGGCGACGAAGGTGATTCAGGCAATGGTTCACCTTGATGCGTTTAACCCAGGTGGAAAATTGGCTTTTACCCTGAAAACCGGCCAGGTTGAAATAGGCTTTCACAAAAACCTCTTGAGCCAGATCCTGGGCATCGTCTTCACTTCCGCTGATGTATCGGCAATTTGTACGCACCATACTCTGGTGTTTTATCACCAGTTTATCGAAGGCGCGGAAGTCACCGGGCAAGGCGGCAATGGCTTCTTCTACCAGTTTCTCGTCTGTCATTGATTCTCCTTACCAGTAGAGACACCAAGCTTAAAGATAAAGTCACTTGGAATATTTTTCAGGAGTGTTTTCATGTCTCGAAATTATACACAATTAGATGTGACTTTACAGAGAATTGTGAGTCTGGAGTTCTGTTGGACGTCCCTGGCCTTGTTTTTTGCTTCGAGAGACGAGTGAAAGAATATGGCCCAAATTTTGATGGAAAGGTTTCATAATTATGAACATCGACAATATCCTCAATACTATGGGAGAAATTCTCCCCGTTTACGGATTGAAAATTCTGGGCGCCATTGTGGTGCTGATTGTTGGACGGATTATTGCGGGGCTGGTTCGCACCCTGATTCGTAAGATTAATACCCGAACCGGTGTTGATTCCACTGTGGGTAACTTCCTGGAAAACTTGGGTTATTATTTGGTAATGACCTTCACCATTTTGGGTGCCATGGGAAATTTTGGTGTGCAGACCGCCTCCATTGTTGCTGTTCTTGGAGCAACAGGTTTTGCCATCGGTTTTGCCATGCAGGGTTCCCTGGCCAACTTTGCCGCAGGCGTTATGTTGCTTGTTTTCCGTCCCTATCGTTTGGGTGATTTTGTTGAAGCTGGAGGAGCTACCGGAACTGTAAAAAATATGACGCTATTCACTACGGTAATTAATACACCGGACAACATTCGCATCATTGTTCCCAATGGAAAAATCTTTGGTGATACCATTAAAAACATCAGTGCAGAAAGCACCCGGCGTGTGGACATGGTTGTGGGTATTGGTTATGGCTCATCCATTCCGGCTGCAAAAGAGATAATTTCAAGATTGCTCATTTCCGATTCCCGGGTTTTGAAAGATCCCGCTCCGCAGATTGAAGTGGCTGAACTGGCCGACTGCAGTGTGAATCTGGTGGTCCGGCCCTGGGTGAACAAAGAAGATTACTGGGCTGTGAAGTTTTCTTTTACTCAAAAAGTAAAAGAAGCTCTGGATCATGCCGGAATTGAAATTCCCTTCCCGCAAACTGTTGTACACCAGGCGACGGCCAAGTCTGCTGAAGGTTAGATTTAGGTTGGAGGTCAGGGTCTTGGTGGCAGACCTGAAAAAATTCGCTAAATGACCTTCAGACTATCGGCAGTGAGGGTAATGGACCCGTGATCGTCTTCCACCAGGCCGCTGACAATATAGGGTCCCCGGCTGAGAAGTCTGGAGCCGTAACGGGCGTAGATTTCTGGAAAAAGAGTGACTTCAACCAGATCGGTTTCGTCTTCGAGGGTGAGGAACTTCATGGGTTGGCCGGTGGTCTTGACATTGGCGCTTTTGGCGGTAATCAGTTTCCCTGCCACGGAAACCCGACGCCCGGCAAAACCGGCCAGATCGCAGGCGCAAACCGCGCCCTGCTGTTGCAACCAGGGCCGTAACATGGCAATGGGATGACCACTGGCAGTCAGGTGCAGGACTTCCATTTCCTGTTGAAGTTTTTCTGTGGGTGAAAAATCCGGGATGGCTGGTATTAAAGAGATGGCCGAACCAGCCGTTGGAGCTGTGGACTCCACCGGAAACAGAGTTGCAGTTTGAACTGACGTGCGCACGGCGGAGTCGGAGGGATACTGTCGTTCCCCCGATAATCGGCCTCTGGTTTTGTCGTTGCGCCGTTGGTTCAGATGATTCTTTTGCCGCCGCTGTTTGCGGACCAGTGCATGCCGCCACAGCAACTCCGGCCGGGTCAATTCAAACCCATCGCAGGCCCCGCACCGAATCAGGTTTTCGATTTCGTTTTCCGCCAGTTGCGGAACCCTTTGCAAAAGATCTCCCAGAGAAACAAAATAGCCGTTGGCCTGGCGCTCATCCAGAAGCGCGTTCATGGATCGCTGGCTCATGCCATGGACTTGTTGCAGGCCGATGCGAACCTCGCGTTCCCGGCCGGTGAAAACATCCAGACTGTGGTTCACATCGGGCAGTTTAATGGCCATGCCCAGCCTACGGGTTTCTTCCAGATAAGCTGAAACACTGTAGAAGCCGCCACCGTTGCTCATTACCGCGGCCATGAACTCTGCCGGATGGTGCGTCTTCAGCCAGGCTGCCTGGAATGAGAGCACGGCATAACTGGCTGAGTGAGCCTTGCAGAAGGCATAACCGGCAAAGCTGCTCACTTGTCGCCATAACTCTTCCAGAACGTCCTCTTTTACCGGAGGTGTTTTGCCTTCATCGATGGCGGTGCGCGCGCCGCTTAAAAACCGGTCTTTCATGTCGAGAAATTTTTGAGGATCGCCTTTGAAACTCATGGCCCGGCGCATGACATCCGCTTCGGCCAATGACATGCCTGCGACCGCATGCAAAGTTCGCATGACATCTTCCTGGTAAATCATCACGCCGTAGGTTTCGTTCAGAAATTTTAATGCAGGATGGGGAAGCACTGGAGCTTCTTTGCCCAAATGACGGAGAACAAAACTGCGGGACATTCCGCTGTCCGAAGGCCCGGGCCGGATGACACTGCTGGCGGCTACCACCACGTTAAAGGTATCGGCTTTGAGCTTTTTTAACAGGGCCCGCATACCAGGCGATTCAATATAAAAACAGCCCATGGTTTGGCCCTTGCTCATGAGCCGACGGGTGGCTGGGTCTTCGTCGGGAACTTTGCTCAAATCGACACTGATGTTGTTGTTTTTACTGACCTGACGAGCGGCATCGGCAACCACGGCAATGCCCCGCTGGGCCAGCAGGTCAATTTTCACCAGGCCAAGGTCTTCCACTGAATACATGTCCAGCTGGCTGATGAGCAAACCCTTACGCGCCCATTGCAGGGGAAAAAGTTCGGTCAAAGGTTTGCTGGCGATGACCACACCACCGGCATGAATGCCCAGATGGCGGGGGCGGCGATCCAGACTTTGGGCCTGTAGCAGCAATGAACGATACGGTTCCCTGTTGAGGGGAAGACCGGCTGATTCGGGACGGCGGGCCAGGGCTTTTTCCGCATCGTCAAAAACTTTCCAGGGCAGACGCCTGGTGATTTTGCTGAGTTGGCTGTCGGCGTATCCGCGTGCTTTGGCGGCTTCGCGAAATCCTGATCGAGTGCTGAAACGGTTGATGTTGCAGATCATGGCGGTGTGGTCGCGGCCGTAACGGTCGTAAACGTATTCCAGCACCTGGTCCCTGTCTTTCCAGCCGAAATCTAAATCAATATCTGGAGGGGAGAGTCTTTCCGGGTTCAAAAAGCGTTGGAAGTAGAGGTCGTGTTTCAAAGGGTCTACGTGGGTGATACCCAGCAGGTAGGAAATAAGTGAATTGGCAGCTGAGCCCCGGCCAAGAGTGGGCATGCCGTGGTCCGAAGCGTAGCGAACAATATCCCACACAATGAGGAAGTAGCCGGCAAACCCCAACTTCTCCACGACGTTGATTTCTTCCTGCAGGCGAGCCATGGCCTGGCCTGTGACCTGGCGGTATCGCTTCTGCAGTCCGTCGAAACATAATTTCCACAGGTGCGATTCTGTGGTTTCACCCGGTGGCAGGGGAAACTGAGGATAACGCCAGACACCAAGTTTGTGCTGGAAACGGCATTGGTCGGCAATGGCTTCACTTTCGAGCAGGGCTTCGGGAAATTCTCCCAGCAGATTGCTCATCATTTCGGCGGATTTTAACCATGATTCAGCAGGGGCACAGACTTCTTCTTTTACTGAGGCGACCGTACTGAGGGTGCGGATAGCCGAGAGCAGTTTCTGGCGTTCCAGATCCTGCCGGCAGGCGGCGAATACATCACCGCTGGCCACGGTGGGAATGTGGTGTTGGGCGGCCCATTGGGCCAACTGGCGCAAGCGTCTGGCCAGAGGTCCCATAAGGCCGCCACTGGTGGTCAGCATTACTCGTAAACTTCCCCGGGTGAAGGCGGACAGGTCGTCGGGGCCCAGTTTCCGGGCCTGTTCGAGCAGTCCTGCCAGCACCTGAGGCGAATCCGTCAAACAGAACACACCATTGCCTTCGGCTGTCAGGAAACCGGGCAATTCGTTTTGCAGACGGAAGTCGGGGCGCACCATGCGCAAAGTGGTCAATCGGCAGATAGCCGCGTAACCGGCCTGATCGCGGGCCAATAAAACCACTCGGGGACGGGCCGGAACCAGGGAGCGGGGAACCAGGCGCACGGGGTTGATGTCACGGGGGCGGTCGTCTGTCAGCTCTACGCCGTGAATGGAACGCAGACCGGCTTTATCGCATTCTTTTTGAAATTCCACAGTACCGTGAAGGTTGTTCAGGTCGGTTTGGGCCAGAGCCGGGAAATTGTATTTGGCGGCCTGGGCAATCAATTCGGCTGGTGAAGAAGCGCCGCTGAGCAGGGAATAATGGCTGTGGGTATGCAGGTGAATCAAAAGGGCTCCGTCTTGATTGTGTTCAGGCAAATTATTTCTTCAACTGCGTGTTTCCCAAGTAGTGAAACGCAGCGAACAAGTAGCGAACATTGTAGGCGAAAAAAACACGAATAACAAGTCTTTTTTAATTGAAATATCGGTAAATAAATTGGCTGATAGGGGGAAATATCTCTGATAATTAGGACAACCCCCACTTTCAGTCTATTATTGGACCGAGAAGAACAAAAAAATTTATTCCCCATCAGGAGCAAAAATGAACCAGTTAGTGATCACGATCGTTGGCAAAGACCACCCCGGAATTGTTGAGTCCCTTTCCATTGCCGTAGCTGAAAACGGTGGAAACTGGCTTTCAAGCAGCATGAGCAATCTTGCCGGACAATTCGCAGGAATTATTGAAGTGGCTGTTGATGATGACCACCGCGAAGCCCTGGCCGAGGCCCTGGGAGCCATTGAAGGCTTGCAGGTTCACTCGGTCATTGGTGATCAATCCACGGAATTGAGCGGCCTGCCAATGGCCGAGCTGGAAGTGGTGGGTGTGGACCATCCCGGCATTGTGCGTCAGTTGACCGAAGTTTTGACTGCCAAGGGAGTCAATTTACTGCAGTTTGCATCCTGGACCGAACCGGCCCCAAACTCGGGAGATGAATTGTTCCGTGGTGTGGCTGAGTTTGAAGTGCCCGATACAGTGGACATGGAAGGCCTGCAAACGGCCCTTGAAGCTTTGGCCGAAGACTTGGCTGTAGATATTGAGTTGGGTCTTGAAGGGCTGGACGAAGATTAGTCTTGCGGTAAAATAATAAAAAAACGGAGCCGACACTGGGGAATAGATCTTCCCTGGTTGCCGGCTCCGTTTTTCGTACCTACTTAAGTATTCCCTGCCGGTTCATGGCTTGCGCATAAAAAAGAAAAGCAATTCCGAGGACCAGAATTAATAAAGTCATGACCAGACCGAAGGTGCCGGTAATTTCCATCGAGTTTGAAAATACATAGTTTTTGATGGTCGAAATCAGTGCGCCGGCCAAAGAGGCGGCCAGAAAACCAAGGGACCATTTGCGGCGCAGCAATAATAGAATACCGCCGAGGGCTCCACCAAAAACTCCTACCGCCCACAGAGCGACCAGCCATTCGGGGTAATTATAAAAGTAGTCCAGCAACTCGGGAGTGAACTTACTCATGTATGCTTCATTTTTTGTTTGGGTCATGATGAAGTCGAAGCAACCCATGGCGCTCCACAAAAAAGCGACTGTGCCTACGGCCCACAGGTGCCAGGGGGTTTTGGGGGCAGTGGTCTCTTGAAATTCGGACATGGTATTCTCCTGGAAAGGATGTCAGTTTTTCCTCCGCACCGCACACAAAAACATAATACAGCAGGGGCATAAAAAAGCAACCAAGCCCATCTCGGGCCTGGTTGCAGAAAAGAAGACCAAGATCAAAAACGCTTATTTGGTAAGAACCATTTTTCCGGTGAAATTGCCTTCATCGGTTTCCAGGCGATAAAAATAGACTCCCGAGGCTGCTGTCCGACCGCTCTTGTCCCGTCCATCCCAAACCGCATGATGCAATCCGGCAGGCTGGTCTCCACTTAGCAGTGAGCGCACCAAGCGCCCTCGTGTGGAGTATATTTTTAGAGTAATGTTCTGGTCAGACGGCAACGAGAAATTGATGCTCGTTTGTGGATTGAACGGATTTGGGTGATTGCCCAGAAGAGTCACTGCACCAGGCAAGTCGCCCACTGCCGAGGCATCAGAAACGGTCAGGGTTACCGAGAGAGTAAAAGGAGCGCCGCCGTTTCCGGAAATAACAATGTTGGCCACATGTTCGCCGTGGGAAAGCCCGGTGGAATCCATGGTGATGGCCAGATCCAAAGTCTCACCCTGCATGATCGATCCTTCACTGGTAGCAGGTTGGATCCAGTCCAGATTGCGACCGATGACAAACTGACTGCTGAGTCCGAACACGCTGCCATCAGAGGCATCACGGACCCGGATTTGAGCATAAGAAGTGGGCTCTCCGGTGACTAGCCAGGTCCAGGGGGAATTTTCGGCATCGATGCCCAGGGCCAGAATTTCCCAGCTGCCATTCATTTCCCGTTGCAGATCAATGATAACCATTTCCGGCCCGTTGGCTGCCTGGAAGTTTACTTCAACTTGTTCGCCAATAACCGCGACTTGGTTGTTGACGGGAGTGCTCACGTTAATGGTCGGGCCCAGCAGATCCAGAACAATCTGGCCGGATACCTGATGCGGGTCGCCACCGTATTGGTCACCATAAACAGTCCAGCCAATGACCACAGCTCCGGTTAGTGATTCATCGAAAGTAAGATTTACTGAAGTGTTTCCCGATTCACCATCTGCAAAGAAGGCACCTGATCCCCAACCCACAGCACCCCAGGTGGTGGTCACCCCATTACCGGTTTGTCCATTCCAGTCCATGGTTTCGTGAGGTGTGCTCAGGTCATCGGCAGAGTTAACCGTAACGCCGGCAGGCAGTTCAAGATCAACTTTCATCAGCCATTCATCATCAGGACTGTGGCCGACCACATGCAAGGGCAGATCAATGGTGCTGCCGGGTTCATAGTCGTCCGTGGTACTGGTTACTTCACTGTTTTGCAGACTGGCCGGTTCAACAGGAAATTCATCGCCGGAAGAAGACCCGGCTGACTTATTTCCGGCTATCGTTGCGGGATCCACTTTATCCACCGTGAAGTTCAGCACTGAGTTTTCCTCGCCGTTGTTGGTTATGTGCAGGTATTCGGTAACCTGATCATCCGGAACAACGGTATTGGCCATGGAGGCAGGAGAAATGCTTGCTGCCGGTTGAGCAATGCTGCCCATGGGCACAAAGAGAATGGCCCGACCGGCCTGCAATGGTGCGCCACCAGGGGCATACTGATTCCAGTAGCTGTAATCGATTCCATCGGTGCGGTCCAGATTCTGGATGCCAACCGTGGCATAACCATCGCGAGAGTCGGTATTGTGCACCTCGGCGTACTGGAAAATAATCATGCCGTCGCCCGTGGACGTGGCATGGAATGCGGGATCCATCAGAATGACTTCAAAATTCTGGATACTGCCGGAGAAGTGGTTTGGCATTTCGTACCACTGAACAATGAACCGGTGTTCGCTTTCGTCGTACCAGGTATAGACTTTTTTATTACCGGTCTGGTTCAGGTTGTCCCAGAAGGGGGCAATTAAAGCACCGGCACTGTGGGAAGCGGGCAACGGGAAATTGCGATAGAAATTGACCGGGGTTTCACCCATGGCCAGCCAACCGTTGGAGCAAATGCTGATGCGGTCGAACTTTTCGCCATAAAAATTAAAATCGAAAGGCAGGTCGATAGTTTTGGTATCGTCCTGTTCCCAGCCAAAGTCTGAAAGTTCCAGGTCCGTGCCCTGGGCGCCGTGGTCCGGGTCAATGCCCACCCAGTTGTATTCCGGGGCTAGTTCGCTGACCGTGTCGGTATTGTCGAAGGCGTAGTAGCCGTAGGCATCGGGACCGGTGGGTTGGTCGGAAGAGGCTGTGCCAACCGTTGCGACGGTGTAGGCTATGGCTTGCAGGCCGTCGGCGTAATTAATGGTTAGTTCGAAGTTCGCCAGGTGACCACCAAAACAATCGGTGGATACGCTCACCTGGAAAGGGGAGAGCAAATCTTCGGCTGAGGCATTAGCGCCAATATGGCCAAAAGAACTGGTTGCGTCCGTAATCGTTACCCAGGGGCTGTCTGTGGTCAGGGTGGCACTCACTGACTCAGCAGTCAGGCTACCCAGATTGTGCAGGGTTACGCTGAAACGACCGCTTTCACTGGGATCCATGCTGCCGCCAAAGTCTTCCAGATTCACAGCCGAAACACTGAACGATGCGCCTCGAACGGTTTCTTCGACCAGTGAGGTCCAAATTTGGTTGCCGTCGGTGGCTGTCAGCAGAAGTCGTACGATGTCGCCTTCCGTGGCGTCGCTGTTAATGACAATGACGGCGGCAGCAGCAGCGGCCACTTCAGAACCGGAGGCGATGTTGCCAAAACTCAGGCTGCCACTGTCGATGGTGGCCGGACCATCGAGAACGGTGAGCTCGGCGGTGACAGCAAAGGCATCGCTGGTACCGTGGTTGGTCAGGTGCAAATTCAGGTCAGCAGTTTCACCGGGATTAAAATTTCCGTCGCCGCCATCATTAATAGTTTGTTGGGTCTGGGCACAGAATACATCTACAGTGCCGACGCTCAAGCCACCAATGTGTGGCAGGAAATTGTGGTTGGTTACAGTAACATTAAACGATTGGGAAGTCTGCGCAGGAACATCGAGAACAACCTGGCCATTGGCATCGGCAATGCCGACAACCCGGGTGCCTGACGGGCTGGCACCAGCTGATTGATAAAGGCAAATTCGGGCACCGGATACTGGTTGTCCCTGATAACTGACCTGGAAACTAACAGCCTGCTGACCGATGGAAATCTGGCTGGGGTAGGTCACGTCCAGAGTGCGGGGCACACTGGTCCACATTTCGGTGGCGGGGTCGCCCATAATGTTATTCCAGACAGCCCAGATTTCTGCACGGTCGGGTTCTGCCAGAAAATAGCCCGCATACAAATCCATTTTGCCCTGAGTGTGTGCCGAGCCAATTCGGTGATCATGGCTATTGAGCAATCCATCCCATATTCCAAGATAATAGCAGTTGTTGTAGCGTGTGTGCGTGCCGGTGGTGGCGGTGCCCACTGCTGCAACCGCGCCACCATTGGGAGCTCGCAACCAAGCTTCACTGCGCCCTGTTGTGTAGGTGAAGGATCCGGAAGCACAAGTGGGAAGAATGGCAATAGCCAAGCGTCCACCATTATTCAAGTTGTTGACATGGCCATTACTTATTCCACTGGTGCCAAGAAAGCCCCGGTAACCGTAAGCTGTTACGCCTTGGCCGACGTGAGCCATCATGGGGTTAACGAAGTTGCCGCTCCACGTGGTATCAATTTGTGCCCAGCCCAATCCCTGCAGCTGACCCTTGACCCACTGATTAGTGTAAATGGTGGTGATTCCGGATGAGGCGGGATCGCCTTGCAGCAGAGCCCGGCCGTACCAATCGGTATTATCCATAGGGGGTGTTTTTTCATAACCCAAAATTTTCCCGACAATTGTGTTCAATTGGACCTGGGTCGAAAATGAAATTCGGCCAATGTGTACATCGGAGAGAATATCGTCGCCATCGAGCATGGAGTAATAGTGGTCGCCTCCGCCATGGTATCCGGAGAGACTTTCAAACCAGGTGGGCACGGAATAATTGCCATCGGCATCGCCAAAAATGGTGACAAATTCCAAGGGTGGAATGGTTGAATCGTCATAAACATTCTGAATTGCCGCTTTAATGGAGGACGTGGAGTTTCCCGTCTGAGAGGTATTAATGAGTTCCACATGATAACCCTGCTCCCGTCGCCATTGCAGCAAGGGGGAAATACCAGACTCAATGCCGGATACGCCAAAGTAAATAGCCAGATAAGTGCCAAAGGGTGCCGGAGTATTTTCTGAAAGAACGGCAGAAGAAGATTGAAGTTCCTGGAAACCCAGGACGGTAGTATTCATTTCCCTGGCAAAGGAATGGGGCATTTTTCGAGGGGTGGCTGCTTGGGCGCCTGCCTTGGCATCAGGTAAGAAAGTGAATCTCAGTTTCAGGTCGGTCCAGATTCGGGCTTCCTGGGCGGGGGCGTTGTAGTCTGCCAGGTGAATGTTTAGCGCTGCGACTGATTGGCCTGCAAGGCTTACCGGGCTGCCGACTACAATCTCGGGTTTGTCCGTAGAGAAAGGTGTTGCAACCTGATAGGCTGTTTTCAGGAAGGAGAAATCTTCCGCATCGGGATTTTGAACGGGAAAAATGTGCAGGTCTGAAATGATCGACGAAGATGATTCCAGGATTTCAACTGATAATGTGTGTCCAGCAGGAACCGCGATAAGCTTGCTGAGCACAGGCAGGCCGGCCCGACCTGGTTGACCGTGTTCCACGGCACCTTCAATTTCAATGCTGTGCCATTGCTGTCCGGTGGCTCTTTGTTGTTTTAGGTCCAGGGAATTCAGTGAAAAATCAAAAGTCATGGAATCTACCGAATAGTCCAAAAGCTTCCATTTTGGGGCCTTGGGAGAGGACTCATCTGAAAAACCAATAGTGCTTGTTTGCACGGAATTTTCTATTGGGTTGGCCATGGCATGATCAGCCAACCCTGCGGAGGACAGCAGGAGCAAACATAAAGCCAGCATTGCAGCACGATATTTACGAATAGTTTTCATCATTTCCCCAGTTTTACCTTAGAGCCCAGGACACTTTACTTGGTAGTCTACCATTTTAATCCATTTTGGGTGTAAATGGAACCAATTTGGCAATTAATCACAAAAAAATAAGAATTGTTTCATTTGAAAAGGTCTTTGTTACAGATGGAACAGCATTTGCAACCTGGTTTTTGATTGGGAAATGGTTGAGCCTCTGATTTTTGGTGTTTCTACTAAAAGTCCTTTATAAACAGAAGGATTTAAACCGAAAATTATTTGTTGCAAAGCTGTGCAATTTCTGGCTTTTACAAAATGCTGGTATACATTTTCCAGTATCTGCATCAGCATGGTGCAGGTTCCCGATTCTTGTCGGGGATAATATTTTTCGCCCGGGCCCATTTCCGGTACCGGGACGACCCTGGACCCCTAGTTCCCTCTCCTGTAAAAAGCAGGCTTGGAGGGCAAGGAGGCGACCCAAAAGTCATGTCTTCTGAACTCATCAGGCAAGACGACGTCACCATCCGTTTCGCTGGCGATTCCGGCGATGGGATGCAGTTGACCGGTACTCAGTTTACCGATACTACAGCCAAGGTCGGAAACGATTTGGCCACATTCCCCGATTTCCCTTCTGAAATCCGGGCCCCGGCCGGCACCCGTGCAGGTGTGTCAGGTTTCCAAATCCACTTTAGCTCCCGCGATATCTACACTCCCGGCGACGCTCCGAGCGTTCTGGTGGCCATGAATCCGGCAGCTTTGATTACCAACTACGAGGACCTTCGTCCTGGTGGGATCATTCTGGTCAATACCGGTGCCTTCACCAAAAAAGATCTGGAAAAAGCCAAGCTTGAGACCAACCCCCTTGAGGATGGTACCCTTGCCGGGTTCAGGGTTATTCAGGAAGATATCAACCAGCGCACCCTCGAAGCCCTCGAAGGTACCGAGCTGAGCAAAAAAGATGCTCTGCGTTGCAAGAACTTCTACACCCTGGGTATGATGTACTGGCTATTCAGTCGTCCCTGCGAGCCCACTCTGGAATGGTTGACTAAAAAGTTTGCCAAGTTGCCCGCTGTTGCCGAAGCCAACTCCAAGGCTTTGAAAGCAGGTTTCAATCATGGGCAATTGCTGCGTCTGTTCCAGGGACAGTATGAAGTTCCCAAGGTTGAAAATGTGGAAACCGGGACTTACCGGAACATCATGGGTAACGAAGCTGTGGCTATTGGTTTGGCCGTGGGTGCACATCAGGCAGGCCTGAAGGCTTTCCTGGGTTCGTACCCCATTACACCGGCGACTGATATTCTGCAGTACATGTCGGTAATGAAAAATTACGATGTAATTACCTGTCAGATGGAAGACGAAATTGCCGGTATCTGTACTGCCATTGGTGGTAGTTTTGCCGGTCGTCTGGGCATTACGACAACCTCAGGACCTGGTTTGGCTCTCAAGAGTGAAGCTCTTGGTTTGGCTGTTATTACTGAGTTACCTCTGGTCGTGGTGAACGTGCAGCGTGCTGGTCCTTCCACCGGATTGCCCACCAAGGTGGAGCAATCTGATCTGTTGCAAAGCCTTTACGGCCGCAACGGTGAAGCTCCCATTCCTGTGGTTGCCGCCAGCTGTCCTGCTGACGCTTTCGATTGTGCTGTGGAAGCCTGCCGGATTGCCACTGAGTTCATGACTCCGGTCATTCTGCTGAGCGATAACTACATTGCCAACGGTGCTGAACCCTGGAAGCTTCCCAAAATGGAAGACCTGCCTGAGTTCAAAGTGGAATTCACCACTGAGCCCGAAGGATTCAGTCCTTATACTCGCGATGAAAAGTTGGCTCGCAACTGGGCACGTCCTGGTACCAAAGGCATGGAACACCGCATCGGTGGTCTGGAAAAAGACGCTGTTACCGGTAATGTCAGCCACGAGCCTAAAAACCACCAGATCATGTGCCAGACTCGTCTGGACAAAGTCATGAACATCCGCGAAACCATCGAAACTCCCAAGTTGAATGGTCCGGATAAAGGTGAGTTGCTGGTTATTGCCTGGGGTTCAACTTACGGAGCCACTCGTGCAGCCTGCGAGCGTATGCAAAATGAGGGACACACTGTTTCACACTTGCATTTGCGGCATCTCTTCCCATTCCCCAAAGGTTTGGCTGAGATTTTCGCAAACTTCGAGCGCATTGTTGTTCCGGAAATGAATTTCGGTCAATTGGCTCACGTTCTGACTGCCGAGTACCAGGAATTCAAGTTCGAGACCTATCACAAGGTCCAAGGCAAGCCTTTCCAGGCCTTCCAGTTGAAGGCCCACTTTGAAGAGATTTTGGAGGACAAGTCATGAGTGACGTGCAACAGCTGAAAGCCAAGGACTTAAAGTCCGACCAGGAAGTTCGCTGGTGTCCCGGTTGCGGTGATTATTCCATCATCAACTCGGTGCAGGCAACGTTGGCCGGAATGGGAATACCCAAAGAGAACATGGTTTGTGTTTCGGGTATCGGCTGTTCCAGCCGTTTCCCCTACTACATGGATACCTTCGGATTTCACAGCATTCACGGCAGGGCTAACGCCATTGCCACGGGTGTTAAGGTGGCCAATCCTGACCTGAGTGTTTGGGTGATTACCGGTGACGGCGATGGTCTCTCCATCGGTGGTAACCACATGATCCACTCTCTGCGTCGCAACGTGGACATGAAAATCATTCTCTTCAATAATGAGATTTACGGCCTGACCAAAGGCCAATACTCACCGACCACACCTTTGGGACAGAAGACTAAAACGTCTCCCTTTGGCTCGGTCGATGCGCCTTTCAACCCGCTGCAGCTGGCTCTTGGCGCAGGTTCCACTTTTGTGGCCCGCACCATGGATGTTCGGCCCAAGCACATGAAAGCCATCCTGAAAGAGGCAGCCGATCACAAAGGTGCTGCTTTTGTGGAAGTCTGGCAGAACTGTGTCATTTTCAACGATGGTTGCTACAAGGAATGGACCGATAAAAAGGTTCGCGATGAGCAAACTATCGACCTTGTTCATGGCGAACCCATGGTTTACGGGGCCGAAAAAGACAAGGGTCTTAAAGTGGAGGGTTTCGAGATCAAAATCGTGCCCGCCAGCGAAGCGTCCATCTGGGATAACAGCCCTGATTCACCAGGTCCTGCTTTCATGATGTCACAGCTGGATAAAGACCCCAACATGCCCCGGCCCTTCGGTGTTTTCCGTGCCGTAAGCCAACCGACTTTGGATGGCATGGTTGCCGAACAGATCTCCGATGTTACGGAAAAACGTGGCGTGGGGGATATTAAAGATCTGATTTATACTCCCGATTCCTGGGAAGTTAAGTAAGATTTTTTTTGTTAAGATGATGCCGGCCGCTGGGTAAATCCTGGCGGCCGATTTTTTGTGAAAGTGAGCTAGAACCTGCTCCCAATCTGAACATAAACAAAGCCCACTCTTTGCTGGGCCAGGGAATACCCAAGGCGGACGGGCCCCAGCAAACTCTCTGCTCCCATTTCAATGCTCCCGCCAAAAAGTGGCTTTGATTCTGTAAGTTTTTCCTGTCCATGCCAGCCTGCAGATCCGGCCACCTCCAAATGTATCGCACCGGAAAAAAGGTACTGCAAAGCCAGTCGGGACCAGGCCAGTTGCGGTGCTATGATTTCATCCTTATGCAAACCGGCCCAACCGCGGGGGCCACCCGCGCGCCCCTGGTGAATGACGGGAATATCGTCAGAACTGAAAACAGCACCTGCTGCCAAAACAGGTCGCCACGATTTCCACCTTTCCCACGGCTGAACAAATCCGACCTCACCTCGCCACCAGGCAGGGCTGTTACCGGTGTCGCCAAATGATTTCAAAAAGCGGATTTTTACTCCCTGCCGATGTCTGGCAACGGGCAAATCTCGACCATGACTTTCCAGATTAAGGTGCCAGGTTTGAACTGGCTGCGTTCCGGTACCGGCAATGCTTCTGCTTTCAAGATATGCATTGCTTTGGCCGGCATTGGCCCCTGCATACAAACTCCAATTGTACCGGAAAGAACGCAGAACCAGATCAATGGTGAATTGAGTGTGCCGGAAAACGTAGTTATCAATTTCATGACCATTTTCGTAAAGTCCGGGTTTTTCGCGTTGCCATTGGAAGGCCGTGTTCAGCCCTAACCAACCAGCACCATTTAAAGATTGGGTCACCATTGCTTTGGCACGTGTAAGGCGATCACTGTATTGGAAGCTCACTAAACTGGTGCCGGCACGCCCTAGCATGTTCTCAAATCGCAACCTGGCCAGGCCTGCAGCACCCTCATCGGTAACAATACTGGCTGCCAATTCCAGCCGGGGTTCGGTTTCATCGCGGGCATGAATAATGACGTCGGTGGTATCGTTTGAAACGGGAATATATTCAAATCCGATGGAATGAAAGCTGCCTTCTTTTGTGAGCCAGGCGGCTTTTTCCCACGGTTGCCTCAGGGACTGGGTATCTCCTTCGTGCATTTGAAGACGATTCAAAAGGCGGTCTTCACTCATGCGCAGCAAACCGACAACTTCGATGTTCCGAAAAGTAACATTGGCTGAGGCGACTTTTTGGGGTGGCGAACCTAAAGCTGCAGGTCCACAGGCATCCCGAAGGGCCAGAAGTTGTTCACGCTGCTGCAGGGCGGTTTGTCGACCCACGTTCAGAATTTCCTGAGAAGAGTCGAGGCTCATGCTGCGGTAGGGTTCGAGAGGTACTTGAAGCAGGACATCATTTTCGCCCACTTTAAAATCATTGGGAAAAACAGTATAGAGTTCGGCTACTTTTATCCACATTTCATAGAGATTCTCAGGAACTTTTTTATCCGGCAAGTGGACATTACTGACGTCGACCATTACGACTCTTTTGAATCCCAAACGGTGAGCCACCTGTACTGGCAGGTTATCCATGAAGCCTCCATCAACCAGCAGGCGGCCGTCCAGTTCCACGGGCATGAAGACCAAGGGAATGGTACTACTGGCTTTCACAGCCAAAGGCAGAGGGCCCTCGTCGTGAATGACCAGAGAGTATTGCAGAAGGTTGGTGCTGGTGCAGCGGAAAGGTATGGGCAGGTGATCGAAATTATTGTCGGCCTTAAAAAGAGCGTCGGCGGTTTTGGTGCCTATAAGTGATTCAAAACCCTGGCCGTAAGTAAAACCGGTGTCTGGAATGGGGGGCCATTGGGAAATTTGAAGACTGAGTTGATGGGGCGATTGTCCCCACCAATGTCCCTGCATATCGGCCAGAGGTGTTTTGACTTCCACCAATAGATGGCGCAAATCTGGATCTACCGCCAGGGCTCTCAGTTCGGAAGTACTTGTTCCCGAGGCGTATAGCGAACCCACTACCGAGCCCATGCTGGTGCCGACAATCAGGCTGGGGCGCATGTTCAGTTCTTCCAGCACTTCGAGTATGGCAATGTGTGCAATTCCACGGGCGCCGCCGCCGCCAAGGACCAAAGCGAAGCCGGAGGTGTCCACATTGGCTGGGCGCAGTGGCCAGTCTAAGGGAAGGGGTTGCACTGCTTGGCTGGTTCCGGAACTCAGAACCAGATTCAACAAGAGGAAAACAATGGCCACAAAAAGGGAATTCGGTTTTTTCAAAATAGTATCCCGGTAAGGGTTTCTGTTTTTGGAATTGTCCACTGAGCATAGAGGCTGATGAGGGATTTATCAAGACCTCCGGTTGCAGTCAAAACATTCTTAGACGTGAAGGGCGTGATTTCAGCAACCGCCAAGTCTGGTACTATAACTGGTTGTTTCAGCTAGATTTCCTGGGGCAAAGACACCGCGGTACTGATTTGGAAGGTGAGTCTGTGCTGGCAGGGCCTCTTTATTGGGGAGCATGCGATGGCATTGTTGGCAACGATGTGGTTGTTGTGCATGTGCCCAGTGAAGCTGACAAAATTCCCGGTGATAATTTCATGACTGCCAATCACGAAATAGGTCGCTCAGACCATCGAAATTATTGTGATGGATATAATTCGGTGGTCACCCAAATTGGTAAAGTTACGGGTATTGGCGCGGCAGAAAGTGTTTGACAGGGAGTCAGAATTTCCGGCTCCCAAAAATACCCGGCTTCCCTGAATATTTATGAAATGTAAGCCGGAAGTTGTCAGTGGCCTGCTCAGCCAGAATCATCCCAATCCATTCAATCAAAGCATAGTAATAAAATTAAAGTTGAAAGCCGATGGACCAAGCTCCTGGTCAAGGACCTGGACGGTGACTGGTCCGTTCCTTGGTGGACGATCATCGGGCCTCAGGTATCAAAAAAAATCCCTCCTTTGCCGATTATTTAGATCGGCGCAGGAGGGAATATTATCTCGTCCTCATCAGATTTCTAAAAATTGATCCTCATCAAGAGGTATTACCACATCCTGGGTTGAGACATTTCTCGGTGGCATAGGTTGCGTTTCAGGTTCATTGTCCGTAAAAGTCGGCATGGAATCTACTTGATCAACGTAATCTTCACTACTCGAAATCCTTTTCAGGTCTTTGACAATGAGCAGTAACTCTTCAGCCTGAGCAGCCAATTCTTCCGTACTAGCAGAATTGGTCTGGGTAACATTTTCCATTTCGGAATTGGCCTGATTTACCTGTTCAATACCTGAAGCCTGCTCAGTGCTGGAGCTGGATACAACATTTACAACCGCGCTCACAGATTCGGAGTTTTTGGTTATTTTTTTGAAGGCCATATCAGTTTCAGCGACCAGTTTGGAGCCCTCATTAACCCGGCTCACTGTTTGTTCGATTAAGGAAGAAGTGTCTTTGGCTGCCTCAGCGCTACGTTGAGCAAGATTCCTAACTTCTTCAGCGACCACGGCAAAGCCTTTGCCTGCATCTCCGGCCCTTGCCGCTTCTACGGCAGCATTCAGGGCTAGCAAATTGGTTTGGAAAGCAATTTCGTCAATTGTTTTAATGATCTTTGAGATGTCTTCGCTCGATTGCGATATTTCACCCATGGAGGTTGTCAGATCCTGCATGGTTCCGTTCGCATCGCTGACAATTTTACTGACTTCTTTCATGGCACGGTCGGCTTCATTGCCTGATTTGGCATTTTCTTTGGTCGAGGAAGCAAGAACACCAAGAGTTGCCGATGTTTCTTCAATAGCCGCTGCCTGGGTCGAAGCACCGCGGGCAATTTCATTGCTGGCAGAAGTAATATTTGAAGCCCCGTTGTCCAGAGAGGAAATTATAGTATTAAATCTATTGCCTAACTCGGTGAGCTCCGATTCAGAGAATGACTTAAGGCCACCAAAAATTTCTCTGAATTTCTTAATTATTGAGGAAGCCAAAAGGAGAGAAATAATCAACGAAAATACTAAAGTTAACGACACACCACCGAGAATCATCACATTGGCTTTTTCCGCAGTCTTCTTTGCAGCAGCCTGACGCTCGACCATCAGGGATAGCTCACGATCCTGGAAAGTACTAATCTGGTTCCGGAATTTATCGAAATATACTTTTCCATGTGCCTCGCCTATTAAATCTGCCATGTCATTCATGGTTTCAGCATCGCCAATTGTTCGACGAAGTTCGATTGTGGGCTCGGTTACGTTGCTTTCCCATTCGGAAATTGTCTTTTCTATTTGCGTCAGCAACTGAACCTGATCGGGATTGTCGTTTACAATAGTCTTCAATTCTGAGACTTTACTAACAAAATTCGTTTTTCCATTTTTGTAGGGATCCAGGAAGTTTTCATCACCAGCAAGCAGGTAACCGCGCATTCCGGTTTCCATATCCACCCCGGCCGCTTCAATTTCCATGGCAGCTCTAATAACTTCATGAGTATGATTGATCCATTTACTGGCATCACGCAGAACAGCTACTTCATTGGCGGACTCAGCCAATGCCACTCGTTCGTCGAGTAACTTTTGTTCACGGCCAATGAAGGTAACAATTTGACCGCGGAATTTATCGAAATAGACCTTACCCCGGCCTTCTCCCACCAGATCCGCCATGTCATCCATATTTTTGGATTGGCCAATCTGGGTCCGCAAATCGATTGCCGGTTCAGTGACATTCGTTTTCCATTCACCAATGGTACTTTCTATCTCACCCAACAATTGAACCTGGGCGGGATTGTCACTCACCGTTTGTTTCAATTCACCGATTAAGCTGGAAAATCGATCTCCTCCGCCCGTATAGGGCGAAAGAAAGTCTTCTTTCCCTGCCAGGAGGTAGCCGCGCATTCCTGTTTCCATATCCACGGCCGAAGCTTCAATGTTCATAGCCTGTTGGACAACTTCATGAGTATGGTTTACCCAATGGTTACTATCCAAAAGGGAGGAGATACTCGTTAGGCAGACAACAGCCAACCCTACTACTAAAAATAGAGGCATAATGCTGCCACTTATCATTTTTGCCCTGAGTCCTAATTTGTTGAATCCTAACATCACAAACCTCATTTTTTGAAACACCCTGATCTACCCCTGGATTTTTACCCTAAATCAAATAGAGTAAAGATAGGCTAATTCCAATAATGTTTTCGTAGGATCTAGGGGGAACCTTTAGCTTTTTTTTTTGGAAGGCTGGAGATTATTGTTGGAGGTATGTCGATTAAAAAAAAATTGCCTCCGAGTGATAAACACTAACCCGGTGCTTGTCACCCATTTAGGGAGTACTTAAATAGGTCATCGGTGAAGAATTACCAAATATTGGCCAGCCCCATTCTTCATGACATTATTAGTTATTTTAATAACAAAATTTTTCGATGATCCACACACGACTGAGTTTCTAATCGCACATAATAAGCCCCACTGGGCACCTGCCGACCACTGGAATCGTATCCTTGCCACTGGCGAGAGTGCGGTCCGGCAGCCAGTTGTTCATTCATCAGATGCCGGATCAACTTTCCGGAAACATCGTAAATAGCTATGCACACTTGACCGGGCTTTTGTACCTCAAACCGAATTTCGGTAATGGGATTGAATGGGTTGGGAACATTGGGAAGCAGACGGGTGGCCAGGGTTGGCATACCGCTGAAAACAATTTCTGTTTCCGGACTGCGGGCCACTTCAACATCGTTGCGGATTATGGCGTAGCTGTAATACAGTACGGTTCCTGCATTAATACCATTGGGTTGGTCCAAATAATTGAACTCACCGTTTTCAGCACTGCGAGCCTCTTCAAACAGGGGTTCAGTTAGGCTGTTACCAATGCGCCTATAAACCAGATACTGATCAGAGGAAGTAGCATCCACATTCCAACTCAGATTGATTTGCCCTCTGTTGCCTTGCACCACAGGAGCTGGAATATCGACCGCAAGAGGTGAACTGTTAATAACTGCCACCATGGACATACCAGTATGAGGCCGCATAACAATTTCATCATAATTACCATTGATCCAGGCCATTTCGCCTTCAATGGAAGCATTATTCAAGGGGTGCAGGTGCAGGTATATCTCTTCATCAATGGAAAGGATCAGTATTTTCAGGGTGGCCAGCCGAACAGCTGGAGCCCAGGGCAGAGGTTCTCCCAGGCCAACCATGAAATTGGGTGATTCCAGAATATTTAAAGCCTGACCATCAAAAATGGAATTGATGAGTAAGGCATTGAAGCCTTCAATTTCAAACTGGCATTCCCAGCCGTTGATCCCGCTCTGATCTGAAAGATTTTTTATGACAAGATAAGCATCCAAAAGGGTTCCGATATTCTGAGCCTCGGTTTCGAACTGATTATAACCAGTATCAAAATATAGGCCGATCATATTTTCGTATGGGTCGGGCCCTTCAATGATTTCCCCGTAACAGAGAAGGTCAGCACAGGCCTCTTCTCCAAGGGAAATGAGACAATTCACTGGCCCTACTGTTTGGCTCTGCAAAGTCGCTGTGAAATGATAGTTGGATCCGGGAGGAATGATTACCTCAGCGGAATTGATGTAGATTTCATCACAAAGAGACTCCGGGGAAAGGACCAGGTTGGAATTTCCAGTATTGGTAACGGTGAAGTATTGATGCCGTTGGGAATACTGTACCACTTGACCAAAATTTAATTCGACGGGAGAAATTTGACATCCGGGAACAGGCGCAACCCCAATACCGGAAAGGGGAATATCAGGTGTCGTGAAATAGCCCGAGGTGGTGACTCGCAAAAAGTCTGAAAACGCACCTGTTTCATTGGGAATAAATCCAACCTCGAAGGAATAATATACACCGGGATTCAACGGCTGAGGCAAAGGAGGCATCAGGGTGGTGAATGCAGAAGGCGCACCAACAATACTTATTTCCAAATAAAGAGGGGCTTCTCCGCTATTAAAGATACTCACTGGCCGATAAAGGGCGTTGCCAACAGCAAGTTCGCCAAACTCAAGGGACCCATGTTGAATAATGAGGTTTTCAACGGGAATATATCCCTCGCCTAGGAGAGTAACTGAAGGCAGGGTATTACCGAGGCTCAACTCACACTCGAGAAGACCGTCTGTCTGGGGTGAAAACTCCACATAAATAACTGCCGTTTGACCTGGGAAAAGGATTTGGGTTGCTGGATGAGGGAGGGAGAAATCAATGCAGTTGGCTGGCAAATTCGCATCCAGAGCAAATTCAATTTCTCCAGTATTTTCTACAATAAATGATTGGGTGACGGTACTGCCAACGTAAACCCTTTCAAAAACCAGACTGCTGGGTACTGCCCACCCCATTAGCGGTTCACGGGCAGAACCGGAAACAGGAATCAGAGGGGCAATTTCGTGACCAAGGTTCAAGGTGGCCGTGAAGGATCCAACCTGCTGAGGATCAAATCGAACCGGGATGACAAGGTCCTCACCGGGATTCAACGAATGAAGACCGAAAACGGAGGGTAATGTGAAAGCTCCGTCTCCATCTTCAAGGTTGATATCCATGACCAGAACGCCACCACCGGGATTGGAAACGGTAACATTCATGACCCGGAATTGAGTGACCGGAATTTCAGGAAAACCCAAGCTACCTGGAGATACCACACAACCAGGGACTCCAGGATTAATATAGGCAACCTGAGGGATTCCGTTGGCTGAATACATGGGCAATTCTTCAAAAGGATCGGTATTGGCCAGATAACTCATTTGGCCGGGGATGGTCGGTTCCAGAGTGGGGCCGATGGAAAAAATGATGGGCTGAAATTCTTGAACAACCACCTCAAAAGTGGCCAGTAAATAGGGATTGCTGCCTGGCAGGGGCGGCGTTCCCACACCTACCATAAAACAGGGAGCTTCCAGGATGTTTAGGCTTTGGCCCTGCAATTCCCAGTTGAAGAGAACTCCCGGGCCCTCCATTTCCACGCACATTTCCCAGCCGGCAATACCTTCGGGAGTTTCGGAAGCATCAAGGACCAGATAACCGGGAACCACAGAGTTGACTGGAATATCTTCAAGCACATCCAGCTGGTAATTTTCATCAAAAAAGATACCAACGCGAGCTTCAGCGGCGGCAAGTGATGGCAATAGCAAAAAACAGATAATGGAGAAAAGTAAAAGTAGCTGATTGCTGAAACAGAAAAAATTATTTGGGTGGCGAAGCATGGTATCCCCCCATGAAAAAATGAATAGATTCACGATGTATCATACCATAATTTCAGGTTTTTTTTGGGGAAAATTTCTTTTGGCGTTGCATCGCAAAGGATGGCATGGGCCTTAACCCCTGTGCTGATGACCTGCCGCAATATTTTCCCGTACAAAGGATCGATATCATCGGCTGGCCCCACGGATTGTGCATCATTTCGTTGGATGCAGAAAATTAGAACGGCTTTATCTCCAGCCAAAACCCGGTTTTCCAGCTCCAGTAAATGTTTGCGCCCTCTCTCGGTGGGGGAATCGGGAAATCGGGCGTGGTTGTTTTCCACCAGAGATACATTTTTGACTTCAACCCAGGTCTGGCGAGAATAATTATCATCCATGGTTTCAGAAATGAGGAAATCGGCGCGTGAGTTCTGACCGTATTTCACTTCCGAACGCAGGGAGGCATGCTTGGGTAACAGGTTTAGGAGGCCATTTTCCAGAGCTTCGCGCACCAGAGTGTTTGCCAGGATGGTATTTACACCAACCAAAACCCCTCCCTGAATCCCATTTTCGGTATCCTTAACCGTTTTTATCAGTTCCAGGGTCCATTTCAGTTTGCGAGCCGGATTGTTGGCCGGACTCAGCCATATTTCCGCCCCGGGAGCCAGCAAACCGCGCATGCTGCCGGTATTATTGGTATGAGCAATAACTTTTTGACCATTTTCGAGCACTGCATGAATAAAAAATCGCTTTTCGCGGCTTATGAAAAGGGCTTTTGTCAGGGGTGTGGGGAATTCCAAGACATCTCCCGGGTTGTGCCGATCCGTAGGTGGCGTTATGCTTGTCAAAAGTTGTATCCCAATAACCATCTTTCAAGAGGTTGACATGAAACTGGGCGATTGGCAATTCCGCACTTTTCACGATGGACAATTCAAACTCGACGGTGGGGCCATGTTTGGTGTAGTGCCCAAGGTCATGTGGGAAAAACACCATCCTGCCGATGATCTGAACCGCATTGATTTGGATCTGCGCTGTTTACTGGTTGACCATCAGGACCACCGCATTCTGGTCGACACCGGTATGGGTGATCGCTGGGATGAAAAAATGACCGGCGTTTTTGGCCTCAAACGCCGACCTAACCATCTGGTGGCCGAACTTGCCGAGGCCGGCCTGATTCGCGAGTCCATTACCGATGTGGTTCTCACTCACCTTCATTTCGACCACGCAGGTGGCGTTTTCCGTGAGGGCGAAAATGGTCTTGAGGCTGTTTTTCCCAACGCCACTTTCTGGGTGCAACAGCGCCAATGGGACTGGGCTCACAATCCTTCGCAACGTGATCGTGCCAGCTTCCGTATTGAAGATTTTGACAACCTGCTGGAAGCCGGAAAACTAAAGCTTTGCGATGATCGTCAGGAGATCCTTCCTGGTGTCACTGTCATGCCGGTCAACGGCCATACTCCGGGACAACAAATCGTTGAGTTTAATACGGGCAAAAAAACCGTTGTTTTCTGTGGCGACCTGATTCCTTTTCTCAGCCAGATTCATGTCCCTTGGATAATGGGGTTCGATTTGAATCCCATGCTTACGGTTACGGAAAAAAATCAGTTTTTGAGCCGGGCAGCTGAAGAAGAATTTATCCTGGTTTTCGAACACGACCTGGAGAACGAAGCCGCCACTGTGGAATTTAGGGATGGGAAATTCCGACCCTTGAGAACTTTCACCCTGGACGACTCCGGGTTTTAAAGACGGGCAAAATTGAAATGAATAGTGACGGGCTTATTCCAGATTTGCAACCCAGGAGCCGGGACTCTCAACCCTCCAGTCGCCGCAAACCTGAATGGTTGCGCATGAAACGTCGGGGCAGCGAAGACTTCAACGAGGTTCGGCGCCTGCTTCGGTCGGCCTCCTTAAGCACCGTTTGCGAAACAGCGAACTGTCCCAATCGGGCTGAGTGTTTTGGCAGCCGGACGGCAACTTTCCTGCTCATGGGCGATGTCTGCACTCGTCATTGCACATTCTGCAACATCCCCGGTGGTCAGGTTGCCTCCCTGGATGCCGGTGAACCAAAACGTATTGCCGAAACCGTTGCTGCCCTTGGTTTAAAATTTGCAGTGGTTACTTCGGTCACCCGGGACGATCTGCCCGATGGCGGTGCTGCTCATTTTTCATCTACAATTCGACACATTCGCCGCTTGAATGCCAATTGTGGCGTGGAGGTTCTGATTCCTGATTTCCTGGGCCGACCTGCCGATCTGGAAACAGTTTTTCGTGCCCAACCGGAGGTGCTAAACCACAATCTGGAAACTGTTCCCCGCTTGTACCAGGCCATGCGTCCCCAAGCCAACTATGGTCGCTCGCTGGCGGTTCTAAAAAGAACCCGGCAGTGGGTCGATGCTTTTGGGTTGGATATGAAAGTCAAAACAGGCATTATGCTCGGTGTTGGTGAAAAACGCCATGAAGTGATTCAATTGCTGAAGGATGCTGCCGAGCACGGTACCCAGATTCTTACCATTGGCCAATACCTTCAGCCAAGTCAAAAACATCATCCGGTGATTCGTTATGTTGAGCCCGCGGATTTTGACGAACTGGGGGCTATCGGTCGGGAGCTTGGAATTGGCTGGGTGGAATCCGGCCCTTTGGTTCGTTCCAGTTATCATGCCCGTGAGCAGAGTGAGACTTTGGAGCAAGGCGCTTCAGCCCCTGCCAATTCTTCCAAAAATTCTGACCGTGCGGGTACGCCGTGACTCGACGCCGGCATTGGTTTGCTTGGGCGGTGATGGTCTATGCGGCCATCATTGCCGTGGTTTGGTTTGGGCTGGTCAGTTTGTACAGTGCTTCCCGCGACCGATTGGATCAGGCTTTGGGAGAACGGCTCAGTGCCGTGGCGACCACCCTGGCTCCAAAAATTGAAGGCCGCATGGTCAGTGGTGCGTCCATGGGACTGGCCAACCATACGGCAGAACTGGAACTTCTTTCTCTCGATTTTCAACTTCTGCGGGAAGACCAGCGACTTTCGGAAATCTGCCTGACTTCGGCCTTGGGTAAAGTCCTCGTATCAGGAAGCCCCAGTTTGGTGGCCGGCTCTGCGAACGATTTTATTTCCTTGTACCGAACTGAATTGGATTTGGCTCTCGTGGGTCAGACAACCATTACCGATCTATACGATCAGGCCGGGACTTTGCAAAAAAGTGCCCTGGTTCCCATTTGGGATGTGGACCCTGAATTTGATACCCGTGAAGTGGTGGCGGTTCTCATTGTCAGTGGCAACGCCGATTTTTTTGATTCCCTGGCTCAACTGAAAAAAGGCGCCCTGGTCACAGGGTTCATTGTTTTTGTGGCTCTTGTTCTGATGGGTGTTTTCCTTTACCGCATTAACCTGAGTTTTACCCGATATCAGGAGTCCATTCAGCGTCAGGAAAACCTGGCCTCGATGGGGCGCATGACTGCGGGTATTGCCCACGAAATCCGAAATCCTCTGGGGATTATTCGTGGAGCTGGTGAACACTTGCAGCGGGTTTTGACCGAGGCGGGAATTGAAGATCCCATCGCTGATTTTATTCCTGAAGAAGTGGATCGTCTGAACCATATTCTGAGTGGTTACCTGGCTTTTGGTTCCGACAAGAAAACGAATCACGAGCCCATTTCTCTGGACCAATGCCTGCGGCGTGGCGCAGGGTTATTGAAACAGGAAATGGAACAGGCCAATATTTCCATCGTGCTTCCTGCACATGTTCAGCAGTCGAATGTGATGGGCGATTCATTGCGCTTTCAACAGGTTCTATTAAATCTTTTTCTCAATGCCCGGGACGCAATGCCCAATGGTGGCAATATTACTATTTCCCTGGAAAGCAGGAGTGGGCAGGCCTTGGTATTTATTTCTGATGAAGGTTGCGGTTTGGCTGGCATTGACCGAGACAAACTTTTTGAACCTTTCTGGACCCAAAAGGAGAAAGGCAGTGGCCTGGGTCTGGCCATGTCTCGAAAAATTGTGGACGACATGGATGGTACCATTGAATTGTCGGATCGTAACGATGCGGCTGGTGCGGTGGTGAAAATCTCCCTGCCCCTTATTGATTAATTTCTGAAAGGATTCTTTCGTGGCAAAAATTCTGGTAGTCGATGACGAAGTCAAAATGGTCACTCTTTTGAAATCGGCCCTTGTTGTTCGGGGTCATGAGGTTCAGGGTGTTCACGGCGGAAAGGAGGCTCTTGACCTGGTTTCTGCTGAGGAATTCGATGTGGTCCTGACTGACTTGCGTATGGAGCCGGTTGATGGCATGGCTGTTGTAAAGGGAATAAAAGAAACAAGTCCTGACACAGAAGTCATTATATTGACGGCCTTTGGTGATGTTGACTCCGCCGTATCGGCCATGCAGGCCGGTGCTTGCCACTACATGACCAAACCCATCAATTTCCAAAACGTGGCTGCCATGGTGGAAAAATTTGCCCGAGCCGGGGAGTTGTCCCGGGAAAACCGTAGTCTGAAGTTGGCTGTGGCTGTGAATAATGCCGGACAGGAAATGGTGGGCCAGGCTCAGGCAACAGAAAAACTGAAAGACCTAATTGGCCGGGTGGCTCCCAGTGATGCCACGGTTCTCATTCGTGGCGAAAGTGGTGTGGGTAAGGAAGTTTGTGCCCGGTCAGTGCACAACGCCAGCAAGCGTGCCGAGGGTCCTTTTGTGGCGGTTAATTGTGCCGCCATTGCTGAAACATTGCTCGAAAGCGAACTTTTTGGTTATCGAAAGGGTGCTTTTACCGGAGCGGATACCGACCGGGATGGCCTTTTCGAAGCGGCTCGCGGGGGAACTCTTTTTCTTGATGAAATTGGTGAAGCCCCTTTGGCCGTGCAGGCCAAATTGCTACGGGTTCTGGAAGAGAAAAAAATTAACCGTGTGGGCGATCCTCGAGAAACCGATGTGGATGCACGCATCATCGCGGCTACCAACCGGCCTCTTGAAGATTCCATTGCGGAAAAATCATTTAGGGAAGATTTATATTTTCGGTTACTGGTATTCCCTCTTGATGTTCCTCCTTTGCGGGATCGAACCGATGACGTTGCTCCCTTGGTGACTCATTTCATGTCCAGTTTGGGCAGAAAGCAGAAAAAACTTCCCGCCAAAACTCTTGCTCGTTTGCGTGCTTATGGTTGGCCCGGCAACATTCGCGAACTCCGCAATCTCATTGAACGGGCCCACATTCTGGCTGGTCTCCAGGAAATAACGGATGAACACATTCAGCTGAATGTTTCTCCCGGGACTGCAAAAACATTGACTGAATTTGATTTAACTGGCGATTTGTCGTTGGACAATCACATGCGCATGTTGATAGAAACTGCTTTGGACAGAGCCGGGGGAAATAAAAGCCAGGCCGCACAGATGCTGGGGATTACGCGGCGGACTTTATATTCCCGTTTAAAGTTGTTGGGAATGCAGGATGATTCTGAAGAGTGATTTCATCTGGTAACTGTAGACCGGGTTAGGGCTTTCTTTATTTCAGGACTTAAGATATACTGTAATTTATTTCCGCAGTTTGAAGAGTTCGCATTTGCATGGGGGCCTTAATGATAAAGTCTAAAGAGAAGTTTCACTCAAGCCGCCACAGCCAATTTTTTTTCAGAACACCCTTGTTCTGGCAAATAGTCATGACCATCGGAGTGGTCTTGACTCTGTTCTATTTTCTTATAAATACTCACCGTTTGGCTGCCAAATATGATCCTTTCGTCGAAGCCTCCGCAAAGCTTCAACTTGAATTGGCGTTGGGCCATTTGTGGTTTGAAGAATATTTATTAGGTGACCCAGAAACAGATGTCTTAACAACTTATAATCACTTCGAGAAAGCAGAGCAATACGCAGAAGAAATGCGACTTTTGGAAAATTCGGGCGACTCTGTTCTTCTCTTTATTAAAGATGATATTTTACAAGATGAGGTACATAAAATTTTCCTCAGCCTGCAAACCCTCCGGGCACTAATTACCCAGAGGTTGGAAATTCGACAATCATCCGAAATCAATTTTGAAATTGATCAGGAATTTGATGAGATTTTTGATCAGGTTCTTTTTCAGACAGCTTTAGTGGAAACTGCAATAAACAAAGCTCGATCCAAGGACTTGAAAGAATTTCAAATCATGCAGGGAGCCATGATTGGCCTGGTTTTGGGGATCTCCCTTTTAGCTGGTTTGGTACAGCGACGGTACGATAACAATCAAGCTTCCCTTAATTTGGCCCTTTCCCTTAGCGAACATAAAACCAAGACAATTTTTAATGTGTTGAATGACGCTGTTTTCCTGCACCCACTTCTCGAAGAAGGATTTGCTCCCTTTGTGGAAGTCAATCAGACGGCCTGCGATGTGTATGGTTACACGAAAGAGGAATTTTCAACCCTTACTGCTTTAAATATTTCTAAAAAAAGTAATGCCGCAAAGCATGCCAAGGCAGAACACCGGAAAATCCTGTTTGACCAGGGAACCCATATCTTTGAATCCATTCACAAAACAAAATGCGGAGAACATTTTCCTGTGGAAATTAATTCCACCGTTATTTTCCTCGATGGAATTCCCATGATTCTGGCGGCGGTTCGGAATATTTCCGAGCGAAAAGCGTCAGAAAAATTATTGAGCGAAAGTATTGAAAATTATGAGATGTTATTTGAAGAGGCTCCCATTCCTCTTTGGATTGAAGATTTCAGTGAAGTCCTGGAATATTTCGCTGAATTGAAAGAATCCGGAGTGGAAGATATGGCGGCTTATCTGGAAACTAATGATGAGGCCGTTGCCTTTTGCTACAAGAAAATTAAAGTTGTCAGGGTTAATAAATCATCCGTTGCTTTACACGAGGCGAGCAGTCAGGACGAGTTGTTATCGCAGTTGGATAAAATTTTCACTAAAAAATATTTTTCAGTTTTTAAACAGGAACTGATTGCTTTGGCCAAAGGGGAGACCACTTTTGAGTCCAAGGCCGAGGTGAAAACTCTTAAGGGTGAGACAAAAAACATATTCCTCAAGCTGATCATTAGTCCCAGGAGTTTGGGAACTGGTATTGCTCTTATGGCAACCTTCGATACAACTGAAATTGTCCGGCTGGAAGACCAGTTCCGTCAGGCTCAAAAAATGGAGTCCGTGGGGTTGCTGGCCGGAGGTGTGGCTCACGATTTTAATAACATGTTGGCTGTAATTCTGGGAAATGCTGAATTGGCGATGGCACTGGTATCCAAAGATGATCCGATACAGGACCTCTTGGAGGGAATTGAAAATGCAGGACAGCGATCTGCCGATTTTACCCGACAGTTACTGGCTTTCGCCCGGAAACAAACGATATCTCCCAGGGTTCTCAACTTTGATGAGGCCATCGGGCAGACCTTGGAAATGCTAAAGAGGCTAATTGGGGAAAACATTGAATTGCAATGGTTGCCCAATGCCAATTCTGAAAAAATAAAAATGGACCCTGCCCAAATAGATCAGGTACTGACTAATTTATGTGTTAATTCCAGAGATGCTATTGAGAGTACCGGCACGGTGATTATTGAGACATCAGTGGTTGATTTTGACGAGGACTATTGCCAAAATCATCCCGAATACCGGCAGGGGCAGTACATTCAATTGTCTTTCAGTGACGATGGCGTGGGCATGGAACCAGATGTTTTGGCACGAATTTTTGAGCCCTTCTTTAGCACAAAGCCCAGTAGTGAAGGTTCGGGTTTGGGAATGTCGACAGTCTACGGAATTATCAAGCAAAATGGTGGCAATATAAATATTTATAGCGAACGGGGACTGGGAACCACCACAAAGGTGTATTTGCCTCTTTATTTGGGTGATATGCCAGAAGTTGAGGTGGTCGAA
>JAAEOA010000136.1 GCA_024223715.1 bacterium
CCAACGGAGATTTTTCTCCGATTCTGCAGGCCATGGCCATTGATTCATCTACGAGACTTTCAGCTGGAACGACCTTGTTTGCCAATCCGATGACCAGGGCCTCCCGGGCATCAATAAAGTCACCGGTAAAGACCAATTCTTTAGCCTTGCCCAGCCCGACAATTTGGGCCAGAAGCTTTGTTCCGGCGGTGGTGATGGTGAGACCGACATCAGTCTCCGGAAATCCGAATTTAGCACTTTCAGCTGCGATTCTTATATCACAGCTCATTGCAAACTCGCAACCGCCTCCCAGTGCATAGCCTGAAACCGCTGCGATCAATGGCTTTCCCAGAGCCATGATCACACGCTGTACTTGCTGAAGCCCTTCTGTTTCTTCAATCCAGTCTTCAAAACTTTTTCCGGCGGAAGTCTCTTTCAAATCTTCCCCGGCACAAAAAGCCCTTCCGGCACCGGTTAGAATGACCGAGACAATGTCCTTATCCTGCCTTGCCGTCTCAAGTTTTTCGATCAGGCCCTTGAGAAGATCTTTATTTATGGCATTCAGCCGCTCAGGCCTGTTCAGAGTGATAATCCCCACGTTTTGATTCTTGCTGTACAGTACAGCTTCTGCTGTCATGCTAACCTCCATATAATGTTAGGGTTCAAGGGTTCTGAGTTCA
>JAAEOA010000137.1 GCA_024223715.1 bacterium
ATACAGGAATTCTTACTAAAAATTCACCTCCATGCTTTGAGAAAATAAAAACAATAATAATAATAACATGATTCTTTTTTTTTGAAAAATGAAACCAGAGTCGCAAAAATACACAGAAAACCAAGGGATTCGAATTGTCTTATGGAATTGTCCTATGATTGTCTTATGGGGATTTCCCAAGGAATTTAATTGTCTTATAATTGTCTTATGGAAATTCCCCAGCGAGGGTTCCACTTTTTCGTCGTGGGCTGGAAAACTCGAGCGGCAGAGGTTGATTCACCGCTTCACGTGGGCTTCTACACGTCGAGCTGGGCAAAAAGATCTCGGACTGCACCAAAACCCTGCGTTGGGCTTGGCGGGAACAGCGAAATTGTTTGTTTTTGTACCATTTCGGACACTTTCTTGGAAAATGCACGACAATAAATCCCCGACAATGAACTATATTCGCAGGGTGTTCCAGATTTCGACCCGCAGCCTGCAGTTTTTCTTTGCTTTTGTACCATTCCGGTGGTTTTTCGGAGTATTGGCGAAAAATCTGGCAGCATTGTCCAGTCTGTGTCGCAGGGAAACAACGGATGCAGAACGCAGTACAAACGGACGCGCGTGGCACGCATCATGGAGACACTTTTCATCGTGGGGCGGAGCACTGGCTGTCTCAGTGCATGCCGTCGCGCGGGCAAGCAAAGAGAAAAGCGAACCAGCACCATAGATGCGAAGCGTGCAGAGTTGTTTCAAATACATGCCATGAGCTCGGTCCGCGATGGTTAGGGCTTCTCGTGGTGGG
>JAAEOA010000138.1 GCA_024223715.1 bacterium
AGGGTTAATGGAAGCCCGCCCCACTCGGTACTTTCCACGGAGGTCAGGCCTAAAATGCCACCTTTCAGCAACAAGCCCATCAGAAAAAGGCCCAAAATCCAGGCATAAACCAAATGTTTCTTCCAATGATTTCTGTTGCGACTGTAAAACAGCAACGCCACCAATAGACCCATCGCCACGAACGGACGCCACTGCTGATCATAGGGGAAAAAACCAAAAGTGATAAATCTTATATTGGCGGGAATGATCGACCAGCAGGCACCATCGATCTGCTGGCATTGTGCCCCGGATGAGACCCAAAGGCTGTCAATAAATGCCCAGCGAATCAGCGGGGGGACAGTTACCCACAAAAAATAAATCGTTATCACGGTCAAGATGGAATTTAGCCAACCCTTGAATAGATTGGTTCTAATCCAACCCACGACCCCCACTTGGGTTATAGGTGGTTTTATTTCGTCAGCAGGATAATTTTGACGAACATTTTCCATAAGGATTACTTCTTCAAAGAGTACTCTGTAAGAT
>JAAEOA010000139.1 GCA_024223715.1 bacterium
CCAATGATTCGGTGGGGTATTCCAGTCCATGTTCTCCCACCCAGTCGATCAGAGGCCAGGCGGCAAAGCCATCCATGAGCCGTTCGCTCTTTTCGTTCTTCCATTGAATGCCTGCTTTGGTGACCACTTCAAGGGCCTCAGGATAGGGAGTTGGCAAGTGTTGGTTCATGACTTCGATGAGGTGCCTGACCCGGGTTTTCAGTTCCATTTTTTGGAGTCCGGTCATGCCGTCGGCCACAAAATCGTCCAAAGGAAATCTGGGCCAGGCGGAATGCAGAAAATGGCCCAGAGTCTGAATGGCTTTTTGGTCTATTTCATCTTTGAAGAGCTTTTTCTCTGTTTTGGGAGCCATGACTTCGACTTTCGAAAAAATCTATCCCCGGGGATACTTTTTCAGCTGGTGGGTTTGAAATCAGGTGGTTGTTTAACGGGAACAGTAGCGAAGAGATGGCGAAAAAGCAAGTATTGGGACCAAGTATTGGACCAAGTTTTGCATATCCTGTTCCATGCATTTAAAATATCTCAATGGTTTTGGAGGCCATTTGAAATGAAATTTGTTCATCTTACCCCGCAAAAAAACATAAGCCGAGTTGTAAAAAATGGTATTCGAATGGGTGACGGTCTTTTGGGAAAAGGCGTGTACCTGACGCCACTTGTTCTGTTGCCTTATCTGGGTGAAAATGGTGAGGTAACGAAAGTTTCGGTACCAATTTCAACCAGTAGAGAATGGAAAAACTGGGCAAGGGCACGCAGTTGCTCTTTGGGTGGGAAACCTGAGCGAGTTGCGGCGATTGTTATTGATCTTCCAAAGCGTTTCTACCCCGTTCAAATGAGAGTTATTTCTCTGGGTGAAGGCTATCTGAAAACTGTTGAGGCAATATGGGAATTAGTTGAGAGTAAGGGATCCGGGGTTTCGCTGCTGGATCCCAAGGATCGGAAATTGTTTATAGAGTATCTGGATAATCCAATTGGTAATTTGGGCTTTAATTTAAAGGTTGAGCAAAGTGGTCCTCTCGGAAACCTAATCAATACTTTTTCGAAGTCTGGTGGCGTGCTGTGGGGGTGCGATCTCCAGGTGTTGGTTTCGGAGCATCTTCCTTCGTCTTGCATTAAGAAAGTTGTGCCGCTTTATCGAACTAATAAAGAGAATTCTGCAAGGAGGAAAGCGGGGCGATGAAGCCCTTTTTGGTTTCGGGAGTCACACGTGTTTGACTTTCAACAAAAGTATCCCCGGGGATACTTTTGTACCTCAAGGTTGGGCTAGTTGAGGAATTCATTTTTCCCGTCTAAACCCAATATTACCAAACAATACCAGATTCATCTCTTGCTTCAAATCCATCACTCCATTTCCCCAAAAATTCGCTCGTATTGGTCAAGATCCCCAAGGGTGAAACAAACCATTCGCACATCGGTAATTTCCGGATTTTCTTCCAAACCCAGTTTCACTGATTCCAAGGCGATTTGGCAGGCTTCTTCCAATGGATATCCATATGTGCCGGTGCTGATACCAGGAAATGCGATGCTGGAAAATCCTTCAGCCGCACAAAGGTTCATGCTTTCCAAATAGCACGATTCCAGCAGACTTGCTTCTTCCTGACCAGCCCCTCCACCGTAAATTGGCCCCACGGCGTGGATCACTTTTTTGCAGGGCAGGTCGAAAGCATCGGTCATGACTGCTTCACCTGTGGGACAGCCCCCAATATCGTCGCAGGCCTCTTCAAGCTCAGGGCCAGCAACCATGTGAATGGCACCGCAAACACCACCACCGCGTCTCAGGTCTTCATTGGCTGCGTTGACAATAACGTGGCAATCTTCATCGGTAATATCTCCCTGGCAAATGGTCACTTTTGCTTTCCAATTGGGCATGATTTGCCTTTCAAGCGGTTTTGGGACTGACGATAAATTAATTTTTTACCCTCTTATAGTATTGAAAAAACATCCAGGACCCAACATAAATCCATCCTTTTGAAAGCAATCCATGCCCTGCGATTTGCGAGTTTGCAAAAGCAATGATCCTTTTATGTTCCCATTGCTGGTCTGATTCCTGAACCTTTAAATATAACGGCCCAAAGCCAACCAGGTGGAATCCGGCTTTTCCCTCAATTCTCAGTGTTTCCATTTCGTTGAATGCCGTAGCTCCGGTAATGTGGCGACATTTGTTTTCATCCAAATCGTTTGATTCCGGTAAGGGCTTGAACCGTTGTTGAGCTGCTTGTCTGCTGACCCCAAGGACTTCCCCAATTGATTGCCATGAGTGGTTGAGCCGGCGGGCCTGGTGCACAGCATCCTGCAACAGGCAGGCGCATTCCTGGTGGGCAATGTCAGCCGACTGTATTAATTGCAGATATGCCATGGGATCGTCATCTAAACCATCACGCAAACGCCCGGGGGAGAGGATTGTTGCCCCGATGGAATGGCGTAATGCTTCCCGTTCGGTTGAATCCAAACTTGGTCGTGGTGCTTCTTTTGAATTACTCATAATTAATAACCTTTTGTTTAGCGACTAAAGGATGACGTTTGTTGTTGACGTGTCAATGTTAAGTTGACATACGTTGGGTTTTCATAAGTGTTTCAATAATTTTTGAAGACTATCAGATTGCCTGCTAAAACTTCATGACAAACTGAAGGAGTCATTTTTGATGCAATAAAGAAATCGCCATTGCTCAGGGCCGGGTATCTATCGGCATTTTGTACTGGAACCGGGGTACAACCCACTGTTTGGAGAACGAGGGAACGTTAGCTGGAAAATCAGCAACAATGTCACCAAATCGGTCGGGCTCCGTACACTTGTGGGAATCTTGTTTTAATAATCTGGAATCCAAGGAGCTCTGCAAATGATTAAGTTCCGTATCGGTGGCGCGGGCCACCCCTTTTCAATTGTCACCACCAGCCTAATTCTGGCTGCAATAATATCTACAATTTTTCTCCTCACTTCACGAGTTTCAGCAACTGAAACCGACCGACTCATGATCGACCCTCTGTTGCTGACAGCTTTGGCCGAATGCCGCAGCATCGTAACCCAGGTACCGGACGGGTTTTATCCAGGCTGGGATTTTGCTTCCCTGCCCGTTCTCTTTTACAAGCCAGGTGTTCAGGACGTACTAATTAATTTCCCCCACCAGCCTGAGGGGTTCCGCCCATATAAGGGTTTCAATCCGCTTGGTGACGAGACAATTTTTGTGCGTGACGGGGAAACTTTTATCGAATGGGACGACCAGAATACTACGCGGGAAATCGACGGAGTAATCACTCTGGTGGTGGCTGACCCTCATTCCAGTCAGCGCAATCAGATTCGCGGAACGATTGCCAATCAGGGCGACGCGGCAATCCAAACCTGGCTGGATAACTGGGATTTCGTAGCCAGTCCCTACGACAATATTCGCGTGATTTTGCACGAAGCTTTCCATGCTTACCAGAACCACAAGGCCCCTGAAAAGGGAGCTGATGAAGGCTCGGTGTCCAAATACCCCCTGCTTGACCCCACCAACAATGCCCTGTCTCAGCTTGAAGGCCTCATCCTGAAGGATGCACTTCTGGCCGAGGATCAGAAAACCCGGTCACGCAAAACCGCAGAGTTCGTCGCCGTGCGAACACACCGGCAATCGTTGCTTCCCGAAGAGTTTGCAACGTACGAAAACCTAAATGAATTCACTGAAGGCACTGCCAAGTACATTGAATTCAAACTTCTTTCCACCGAAACAAAACTTCAGGCTTCACCGGAAATGTATTTCGCACACGGGTTCCACGGTTACTCGGTTCTTCCAGAAATTTTTAAGCAGGAACTGGATGACATGGTGCGTATTGTCGGGGTTACCGACAACCGGTTCGGAAATCGTTTTGGTGGCGGCCCGCTGAGGTTCAAACTCTATGTGCTGGGTGCCGCCCAGGCACTGCTCCTGGATAGCTTCGATCCCTCATGGAAAAAAGTGATTTTCGATGATGGTGTATTCCTTTGCGACCTGCTCAGGAAAGCTCTGGATTTGGACCCGGACGAGATGAACGCAGCACTAAAACGCGCTCAGGCCGAATACGGTTACACTGATCTTTTTGCTGCCAAGGAAGAGTTTCAAACCGAGGGCCAGGTATTCATCCAGGCCAAAGTGAATGCTATTGTCAATACAGACAATACCTTGGTGATCCTAAATTTCTCCGGCTTTGAAATCGCCGGAATGGGCTATACACCGTTTGGAGTAACTCGGGTTGACGCTGACCGGACCATCTACGATATGGTGCCACTGCAGGTCCTTTTCGGTGAGGACAAACTGCTGGCCCTGAAAGAAGTACGCCCGGTTCTAGTGGACACTGGAAACAGCACGGTTTCTTTCGTCACCGTGGCTTCTGCCAGCGATTTCACTATCGGAAAATCAGAAGGACTTGACGTAGCTAACTTCCAGTTGGAGGCCTCATCGGTCATCACTTCGGTGACCGGCAACCAAGTGAAAATTTCTTTCTGATGGATTTTCAATAAGCACTGGGTTCGATAGAGATTTGGAAATCGTTATAAAAATGAATCCATTGGTCCGTCGGGAAAACCAGCTGCCTTTCGTACAATAAGGTTATAATACAACCCGAAATAGGAAAAGAGCAGTAACGCAATCATAAGCGAAATTGGAGATCGACAAATGGACTCTAGCCCAGTCCCATCCTGCATCGAGGTCAGGTCGCCCAAAGACATCCCATAATAAACGCGGTAGGCAATGCGCCCGACCAATAGTGCAGCCAGGGAGCCACCGATCCAGGGATTGGCGCGAAACCACATTCCGTCCGGGCGACGGTCAAAAGTGGTTATTCGCAGGGAAAGGCTGGTCAAGGAGATACTGATAGCCCAGGTCAAAACTGCCAGAACAGGCTCACGTCCGCCCAATAACAAAGTCAGAAACAGCGCCAGGATGGGCAGGCCTATTCTGCGGACCAGAATTCGCCGTGAGGAGGCATTCTGGAAACCCAGTTCCCGCCGAATCCGTATCGCAAGGGGTATCGACAAAAACAGGAACAGTATCAAAAATTTTTCATCCAGCATCAGATCTCTTTTCCGGGAACTCAGTCTTTTTTCTTTTTGCCAAGGATCATCAACATCCGGGTTGCATTTTCGTTTTCCGGATTCAATTGCAATGATTTGCGATAGTTGGTTGTTGCGGCGGCTAAATCTCCGTTTTTCATCAATCCTTCTGCCAGACTGTCCCAGGTATTGGCCGAGGTCGGGTAGAACCTGGTGTTGAGTCTGAACAACCGGATCGCTTCAGCGGTATCGCCGTTGCCGAGGGCGTTATAGCCCAGCAAATTGAGCCGGCCTTCGGGTACCATCACATAATAACCCATCTGTTTGGAGAGACGCTCGTAATGATCGCGGACCGGCTCCCAACCAGCGGCCATGGCCCCTGGTGGCAGTTGCCAGTTCTCGAATAGTCCGCGCAATCCGTCAGGAATGACCCGCAGAACCACCGACCCATGAGTTTCCCCGGGATGGCGTCGCTCCTGCCAGCGCAGCCATTGGTCGTCGTTGGGTTCCAGTTTTTCTTTTAGGAAATCCAGTGATTCAGCATAACCCAATTCGTCGGCCATGGAGAGGTATAGGAATTTGGGGCCATCCGGTGTTTGGTCTGCCAGTGTTTTTTCGATAGTGCGTAAAGTGCGGCCACGATCAGAATAGAGGGCCGGGCTGGCGGCAATACAGGCGTTGAAGATATCAGGCTGGCAGATCAGGGCATAAACACCGATCAAACCACCAAAGCTATGGCCAAAAATAACACGGTAGCCGTTGGTGCGGTACTCCTGATCCATGAATGCCAGCAACTCCTCGTCAAGAAAACGCAAAAAGTTTGTGCCGCCGCCGCTGACCGTTTCCGCGTCCAAGGGAAAAGGGGTGAAGTCGTAAGTGCGGTCGATATTGGAAATGCCAACAACAATCAGAGGTGGGGCTTCGCCGTTGATCCAGAATAGATGGGCAGTTTCGGCAATCAAGCCGGTGTATGCGTCGCCATCCAGAACAACGAGCACCGGGTAGCGGCGGTCTGGTTGCTGCTCATAACCAAACGGCAAGTGCACGGTGAAATTGCGAGCCTGATCCAGAACCTTCGAGTGCAGGACGCGAGTGTGGCTGGCAACATTGTCGGTTGGTGGGCTAACCTGGACAGATCCGGCGATTACAGGGGACGCAACAATGACGAAGGCAATAAGCAAACAAAAAAACCGAGACATGGAGGCTCCTATACCAGAATATTGTCGGGGCATTTAATATACGGGCACTGGGGGCATGGCCGCAATGGCCGGCATGGCTCACTTCAACAACATCATGCACTTTGCATCGGTAACATCCAGACCAAAAATTCCATCTCGATCTCGAATCAAAAATCGTAGATCTGAGTCAATGGTAAAAGCCCGGAGCAACTGTTCGAAACATTAGCGATAATTTGTTCGAGGTTGTTTCCCGTCCAAATCTTGCACAAGTGTGGTTTCGACCAACGTTACAATACCAGAGTCGCCACATGAGAGTGCTACATAAACTTTCGGTCCCGGTACAAATATCGCGTGTTTGGCGCCGGGGCATCCAGCCGGGATGTCAAATGTTGTGTTGCTGAGGACCTCACCGCTAAAATCGACAACCAGAATAGTATAAGTGTTGTCGGTGGCACTGGCGGAAACCATTGCGGCCGAGGTTTCATTCAGGGGGATAACATCCAATGACTCGGGGGCTGTCCCGACGGAAGCTTGACCGTGGTTGTGAACAACAGGCAGGCCAAACCAGGTAATGATGGAGATGGAGTTTGAATCGGAATTGAGGACGCCGTAGAGCCCCGTATCGCCTCGAATCTGGCGCACTCCATTGCCTACGATAGCTACCAGGGATCCCACTTCGTGCACATCGTCTCGGTCGTGGTACCAGAGTTGTCCCGGCGAGCCGTCCATCCCCACCAGTGCCGCTCCGGAATATGGGTCGACAACCGCGGTGTACGGCGAACCGATCATATCTATAAAGGCCAGGCCGGAGAGCAGAGCGCTGTCCAACGGTTCGAGAAAGAGGCCAGAGCCTTGATCGTATTCCTGGAAGTGCACGGCGCCATTACCGACCCAGCAGAAGCCATTTGTGTAGTCTTTACTGCCATAGGATTCTGCGTCGGTGACTCGTCCGGCTACGACCGCACCAGCTCCGTAGTCATTGACCGCCGGGTCCGGGTTCCAGTGGTTGCGGAAGGCGCCGGTGAAGCCGTGAGATAACAAGACACGTACGGCAGACCTATTTTCCGGGGTATGCTCCACAGGCACTGCGCCCCTGGAAAAAAGTGATAATACTTCGCCACGTTTGGTGGCGCCGGTAATGGTACCGCTGACATCGCGGGCCAAAGTCCAGTATTGCACACCATCGGAGCCGGCAACGTAGAGCCAGGGTTCATCTTCCCCGTCGGGATTGACTTCCTCTGCATCTGATAGTGTATAGCGGGAGGCCATGCCTTCGAGGGCGGTCATGTTAGTTTGGAAGGTGCCGTCAAAGCCAATACAAGGAGGGTCGGCGCATTCAGCAACATCAATGGAAAATGTCGGTGACTTTATTTTGAAATACACATCATAGAGCGGGAGTTCGAAATCATCAGGCAAATCCAGTACGTCTGGATCGGTGAAGCTGAGATTGAAATGGAAATCGATATTTAGATCCAAATCACCAAAATCCGTACTGGCATAATGGGGGAAAAAAGTGAAGCCGATTCGACCAAGATCCAGATCCTCGATCACCGGTTCCACGGGTTCATATACATATTCCAGGGGCGGTTGCGTCATATCAAAGCCATAACTGTGATAAGTCCAGAAGTCTGGGCCGGCTGAGTCAATTTCTATCTCGGCTTCGAGCACATCACCGAGAATTATTCCACCTTCAGGCAATCCGTACTGTATTTGCAGCTCAGACATGACACTACCTTGTTGCGGGTTGTCTGGGGCAACGGGTGAGCCCAAAACCATAGGGTCCAGTTTGTCGATATGGACGAATATCTGCTTTCTGAAGTCTCTCAAATCAATTTCCAGCTCTTGTTCGGGCATGCTTGACGAATCATCGTCCAATAGGAGACCAATTAGTAGATCAAACTCCCCTTCGGTGCCAGTCTTGAGTGGGGAGGCTTTGCTGCTGGTGTTGGACAGTGGCAATTCAAAACTTACCTCGGCTGATTGTAAGAGGTGCAGGCCCGCAGGTTCGAACGTCAAGCCAGCTTGGGCCACGAATGGGCCCAGGCGCAGGTCAGTCGGAGGAGTGTCCATTTCGGTAACGACAATTTCCGTATCAGCAGTCAGCGCGCCTGCTGGAATGGTGATTGACAGTCTGTTGTCACTGGAAGTCAGGGTGCCACCGCCGGTGCCAATGGTGCCGGAAACTTGTGCCGGAATTGCGGGTTCGGGGGTAGTTGTGTCATCAGAGGAACAGGCTGGTAGTAAGACCAGCAGGCAGGTTGTGACCATTGCCACTGCCAAAAAACGGTTGAACCGGCGAGACATACAATTCCCTTTCGACACGATAACGCAATAGCTGGACGATACAGGACCATGTTAGTCGAAATTTGGGTCAAAAACAACTGTTATCAGAGTTACTATTTGGGAACGACATTCTAGTTATGTGGTGCCAATACACCTGATTTCAGGAACTTTTTCTGGATTTTAACCTATGACCAAAAACAATTTTCATTCAGGCAGTCATGGGGAATCGTGTTACAAAAAATTATCATTACCACCCTTTTTCTTTTTGCAGGCCAAAGCTATGCCCTGGGTGATATTAACACAGAGATGCAGCGGGAAGCCGAACGCCAAACCCAACAAATTCTGGATGGTGCCAAATCCTGGCCCATTGTGGAAACCCAATTTTTCAAAATTCATTATCATCCAGAGACTCCACCAGAAGAATTGGCCCGGGCGCAACTCGACGCTTTCGTGGTCGATACTCTTTGCAAACTGGATCCAAGTGAGTCTTTGCAGCCGCAACTTGAAACCGACAAGCTGGAATACTACCTGTGCACAGACCTGATGGTTCAGAAGTTGACCGGATACCCAACCAAAGGCATGGCCGACTTGTCCGGTAGGGCAGTCATCAGTTCCCACTTTCCTCACTTTCACGAATTGGCCCACCTGCTGATCGACCTGTTGATGAGCGAACGTCCTCAACAGATTTTGCCAGTGGTTCAGGAGGGAAGTGCCTGTTTGCTGGGTGGGCGCTGGGGGAGATCTCCAGATACAATTTTATTCACGGCCTGGGTTCAACATAATTTCAGCATGGGTGATTTGGAAGATGTGCTGACTTATGAGGGGTTTCATTCAAATCCTCAAGGTACCGATGTGGCCTATCCTTTGGGCGCTGTTTTGTGTGATCTGGTGAGACGGGAAGTGGGGTGGTCCGGGGTGCTGGAGTTGAACCGGCAGTTGTCGGGGAGTCCGGAAATTATTCGGTCATTGTCCAAAAGCCAAATATTGGAAATTATAGCCGGAATTTGTGGTTGGGAGAATGGGGACAGTGCTGCAAAGCTGCAGAAAAAAATTGATTCCCTATGGGCTGGGTACCGGCGATGTGGTATTGAACCCGCAACTGAGGCCAATCATCAGGAATTTGAAATGGAGATAGTTTCTGACACGGGAAGCGCACGGCTGTTTTCTGGAGAGGTCGCCAAAACCATAGAAGTAAATTCCAGGGAAAGACTGGTTTTTCTATTATCGCCGCCTACTCAGAATCCTGGATTTTCCAGTCAGATTTTTGCCGATCATTTCCCTGGAAAAGAATATCTCGGAGAACATTACGGTTTGCGTTGCGAACCCGATAACATCAGCCTGTACGATTACGCATCCAACCAGCTCCTGGCAACCTGGGTGGCTGGTTTTACTCAGGAAATGGGCGCTATGGCCAATGGGCCACAGACTTTGAAGTTTCAGGTGGATGCTGCTTTTAATGACGCACTCGGTAAATTATTCGATTCGGGAGCAACGGTAATCAGTATTAAAATAATCCCCCAGCCAGAATGACCGGGGGATAAATAATCGTCAGAATATTCCAAAAACCTACTTAACCAAAGTTAACAACCTAGACTGAGGTTCAGCACCTTCAACGCGCAGTCGAGACATGTAGGTTCCACTGGGAACCCGTCGACCGGATCGGTCGGTACCATTCCAGGTAGCCTGATGACGCTCTCCCCGGGCGAAAGAACCGCTGGCAATGGTTTGCACCACACGACCGCGTACGTCCAGGATTTCCAGTTTCACATTCACATTTCCGGAATCTCCGGCTATTTCAAAAGGAATGTTGGTCATGGGGTTGAAAGGATTTGGGTAACAGGGCAGTAGCTTGTTTCCTGCAAGGGGAACTGGAGCCGCGCTGGTGGCCAGGGCGTCAACAGCATCGGAAACAGCCGCTTCCAGACCACTGGAGTTTGGATATCCACGCCATTGAATGATGCCTTCACCGTCGATGATGAAAACATAATCTATGCCGCAATTGTAATCCGAAAGGATACCGTTCTGGTTGCCCAGCATTAGCATCGGATAACTGAATCCGCTGTTGTTCAGGAAGATTTGGACTTGAGCGGGGGAACCATCCCACGCATCGATGGCGAACAGTTCGATAACACTGGGATCGTAGGAATTTGCGATTGCCTCCAAACTGGGGGCATATGAAATGCAGGAGCCTCAGGCGTAGCCCACAACAAACATGATGGCCACTTGGCCAATCTGGTTGCTGAGGGTGTAGGTGTCACCATTGAGGACAGGAAGAGTGAAATCAGGGGCGGGGGTGCCCACATCGCCGCTGGCGGCCAGGGCGTTGCCGCCTGTAGCCAGCAAGGCCACCAGGGCCAGATATGTTGGTATCTTTTTCAGTTTCATAATTTTGGTTCTTCCTTGGAAGGGAAAAGGGAAAAAGGGACGGGAATGATCTTGTTTAAAGATTAGGAAAGAAAAAATACTCCGCAACCCTTGTTTTAAAAATAAATCGCCGAATATCGATCATTTTGCTAAAATTCGTCCTTGTATTCCTGCTTTCATGATTCCGTCCTAAACGCCCAATGGCACAATAAATTACTATTCGAAAATTGACAACAATC
>JAAEOA010000140.1 GCA_024223715.1 bacterium
TCAGCCAGTTCTCAGTAAAGGATGTGAAATTTTAGTTAGTGAGTGTGAATGTTTCGATGGTTAATTCAACAAAATATCTGTGCATACCATTTATTCCGTCCGCCTTGTCTCCCTTGTGGTTACGGCTGGCCGAGTATAGCATGTTTGGATGTTCAAAATCATAATTTCTGCCGTTTTCTCCGCTCTGCAGTCACGCAAACTGTTAATACTTGAGAATATAGCTCTACGCCATCAACTCGAAGTTCTGCAGCGAAATGCCAAACGACCTAAACTAAAACAAGATGACCGGGCCCTCTGGGCTTTGTTATCCCGTTTCCTGCCAAACTGGCGTAAGCACCTGACCATTGTCCAACCAGATACCGTCATACGCTGGCATCGGTCTGGCTGGCGGTTGTACTGGAGATGGCGGTGTCGGTCAGTTCGAGGAAGGCCCAAAGTATCTGTTGAGATTCGCACCCTCATTCAAACGATGTCGTCCGAGAACTGTCTCTGGGGTGCACCTCGTATTCACGGAGAGCTGTTCAATTTCGGATACGATATCTGCGAAACCACTATCGCCAAGTACATGGCCCGGCATCCTGGACCATCTGGACAAACATGGCGTACATTCATCCGGAATCACATGTCGGAAATGGTCGCCGTCGATTTCTTCACCGTTCACACTGCGACATTTAGAACACTCTACGTCTTCGTAATCCTGTCGCTTGATCGCCGGAAAATATTTCATTTCAATGTCACAACAAATCCAACTGCTGATTTGACTAGATTGCAAGCGATGGTCGCAAGTGGGATCTATTCGTATCGACTTCTGGCGGGCGATCAGGTTGAAGTGCGTTTCATGAATCTGGTGAAGTGAGAAAATCTGACGCAAAAGGACGCGATATTCAAAACCCAGGAAAATAGTTACAACTTTTCTTGATGGTTCATCCGTGTTTGTTAATGGGCGGGAAATTATTCCCGCCATAAACTCCGGCGAATCAAGGAAGGTGTGACACCATGCGTTCATGGGTATTGGTTACGACTCTATTAATATTTGGCTCATTGTTTTCAGCACAGACCCAGGCGGCCGAATGGATTATTGCTGCTGATGGCAGCGGTGATTTTGCAACCATTCAGCTGGCTTTGAACGACTCGGCCGATGGAGATGTGATCAAACTTCTGGACGGTACTTATACCGGACCCGGAAACCGCGACCTGGATACCAACGAAACCATGGTCACCATTGAGTCCCTGAGCGGCGATCCTTCCTTGTGCGTAATCGACTGCCAAGGATCTTCTGCCGATCCCCACTTTGGTATTGAATACTCGGCACTTGAGGCCAGCACTATTTTGCGTGGCATTACCATTACCAATGGCTATGGCCCTGAACACGGTGGGGCCTTGCGCCTCTGGAACGCTCACATTACAGTGGAAAATTGTATTTTTTCCAATAATACCGCGTGGAATTTTGGCGGCGCGGTTTATGCCGTGGATGAGTCATCACCTTCATTTTTGAATTGTATTTTCCAGGACAACAGTGCCGATTATTACGGACTGGGCGGGGCTGTCTTTGCTCAAAATGTAAGTTCACCGGTTTTTGAGGGATGTATTTTTTCCGGGAACCAGGCTCATCTTGGCGGGGCTATCTATTCTGAATACGA
>JAAEOA010000141.1 GCA_024223715.1 bacterium
AATTGTCCCGGCTGCACCCCTGACGCTGGCCTGGGAGGATCTGGTGCCTGAGGTGGGTCGCGGAATACCTGTCTATATTGCGCCAGAGCAAGAAATCTTTGGCTTGCCTGATCGCAAGACTTTTGATGGCAATGATGATGATTATGCCTTTTTGCTCGAAAGCCTTGAAACACTACGTTACCAGCAGCCCCAGGGGGCCTTTATCAAACCGGAACTGGATGGCAAAACCGTACGGATTCCAGGATATGTTACGCCATTAAGTTTTACCGGCGAAAAACTGGGTGAATTCCTGCTGGTACCCTACCACGGTGCATGCGTCCACTATCCGCCACCGCCAGGTAATCAGATTGTTTATGTTTCAAAGGCTGTAGGGTTGGTGGAAGAACGACTTTATCAGCCCGTCTGGTTGACCGGGGTTCTTCGGGCCAAATCGATCGGAACCGCAGTAGCTGATGTTGGCTATTCGCTGGAAAATGCCACCGCGGAGCCATATGACAGCGTTCTGGAACAATCGAATTGAAAAAAATACGAGAAAAGTGAAGCTGGTCGAGGAAACAATTGGTCCAGCTCCTAACCCGAAAAATTCATGAGAAAGCATCACTGA
>JAAEOA010000142.1 GCA_024223715.1 bacterium
GATAGGCAACATTTTCGAGTTCCTCTTGAACTTTTGGACCGAAGCCCAACTTTTGAAAAGCCCACCAAATTTCCTTTAAGCGCAACCAGTAAGACGGAGGATCGGTGTAAATGTAGCCATGTTGGGGGTGCAAATTGCGATTCCCCTTCACGGCAGCATAAGACGCACCCAAAAGTGCCTCCATCACATTAGCCGCCTGCACCACATTCAAATCTTTGCCGTAATTTATCCAACCGGCAAAGGTTTTCATGAGCCGAAACACAATGGCTAAGCAAGCATTGCCCGGATCATCGGCAAGGGCACCGCGATAAAAATCAAGCCGTGCCATTTCTTGATGGGAGATTCCTGGCCAGCGCGCTTCAACAGTACTGGGATAATCGCTCCCTTGGCCACTCGTGATCCAGACAATTTGGGCTTTGCCTGTTCCCCATTCCATCTCAAAAAACTTCATGATCTTGCCTTCCAACTCTTCAACCAAATCAATGGTCATCTGCGGTTGGTTTGTCGCCTTAAGCATTTCTTCCCTTGTTATCATGGGGCAAGC
>JAAEOA010000143.1 GCA_024223715.1 bacterium
GGCGACAAAATGCAGATTGTTTTCTCTGGTTTTCGCATCCCAGCCAATGAAATCGTCTCTGGATTTGAGCTTCCATGCGGCCGAACCCCAGCCTAGGCAGGCCACGGGCCGCTCAGTGATAAAAGCGATGTACTTAAGATGATTGCCCACGATCTGGCGATAGCCCAGATAATGGTGCTGGTGGATCAACGAATTGTAGAGTGGTTCGAACTTTGTGTTTCTGACCGGTTTGAGATCAACAAAGCCAAGATTGGCCAATTTATCGTGTAAATGGGATTGATCGATATTAACGACGGGGATGGTCCGATTGCGTTTTTCATTGTTGGCACTGCTGAGTCTTGGCGGAAGAGTGATTAGAGCTTTTCGGCTCAGGGTCAACAGCAGCTCGCGACATGCCATGTCCTTTAGGCGGCCGTTTGGTTGGAACCAATTCCACTGTCTGCAAAGGACCTTGGATATATGCTTTCGGCCTTGACTCCAAAGCGCATCAACCGTGGCCTGAATTTGAACAATATCAGCGTCGCTGATGGTCCTTTTTCTGATGATAATGGGCAACATACCCATTGTATAACAGAAAGAGCGCGGGGACGCCAGCCCAAAATGAAAAAAAGTGGAAATAATTTGGTGGGTGCGATTTGACCGTAAAATTGGTCAAAATTTGGGTTGAAACGATGAATCGTGGGCCTGCCCCGTAGGTCTGGAAGATTGTTTAATCCAACAGATCGTACTGGGGTTGAAAATTGGTGAATTTTCAGCATGTTGGACTTATTAAATTACCTCATTAGTGCCAA
>JAAEOA010000144.1 GCA_024223715.1 bacterium
CCCGCTTTTTCACGGTTTGGCGCCTTACCCTTAACGCTAATGGTATGTGTGAGATAGGTTCTAACATAATACAGAGGTTAAAAGACCACAAGAATAGAAGAAGGCCGGGCTTAACCCTGCCTTTTTTTGTTTGACAGCTATCAAACAATCCTGCCGAATGATTTTTCCAGCGACCTTGTGGTCCAGCTGATCCAGGTGGGACGGCCGTGTGGGCAGTGGGATGGATTGTCGCATTTGTCGAGCTGATCCAGCAGCTCCTTGATCTGCCTGTCGGAAAGATGCTGGTTGGCCCTTATGGCCCCGTGACAGGCCATCAGCAACAGGCACTGGTCAATTGCTTTTTCCAGGCCGGGCGTAAAACCGATCTGGGCCATTTTTTCCACGATTTCGATAACAAGGGGCTTAACCTCCCTGTTTGCAAGAAGGGCAGGCACAGCCTTTACCACAAAAGTATTTCCCCCGAATGGCTCTATTGCAAGGCCCAGTTCTTCAAGATCAGGGATCAGTTTTGTCAGGATATCCGCTTCTCTATAGCCAAGATCGATTGTTTCGGGAATAAGGAGTTTCTGGGCTGACTTGCTTGCAGATGACGACTTATCTTTAAGCTTTTCAAAAAGGACCCGTTCATGTGCGGCATGCTGGTCAATCAGCACAAGCCCGTCAGC
>JAAEOA010000145.1 GCA_024223715.1 bacterium
GACGGCCAGGAGCAGAGTCCAGGCGTAAAAGTGCACCCGGCTGGTCATTTCACCAAAAGGGACCGTGAAGAGGGCATAATCAGCACGGTCGTAAGCCGCACCCGGTGCCGGTGAATAGTAAAATGTCATAAAGGCCCCGCTTAAAAACAGCAGGATCACCAGAACCAGGGCCAGGGAGCCACTGAATCGATTCCAGGTTAACCCGTCACTGTGGATTTCCAAACCCCGCAGCCGGTCAATGATGCTGTTCAATGCCAACTTTTCAAGCAGCTTTTCAGAAAGTTTCCGACTTGAATTATTCACAATGGAATCCTTAGGGTTAGATTTTAGCGCTTGAATTTCAAGGTAATGGTTGTCTCCAGGTCATAGGAGTCCTCGATGCCTGAATCATCAAAGACAGCCATGGCAAAACTATACTTTTTTCTGGAATCAAAAATGACATCGTCTTCGTGATCGGTGTCGAGCGATCGGTGGAGCATCAGGGTCCAACCACCCTCGGCGTGACGGCTAAGCGCCTTGATATCGCCCCGAGAGCCGATCAGGTTCTTGGGTAAGCGATAGGGAACTGTGTCTCCGGCCTTAAACATGGCATAATTGGTAATTTTAACAGCTTCATCCATGAAGAGGAATCCTTCTTTTGAGGGGTTTTGGGCCGGATCTTGCATGTAAAGCGGTTTGGATTTATCTTCGGTCTCGTTCCTTACATCTCCGCCTTTGCCGCCGTCATTCCTGCGTCCGGTTTGTTCGTTTGGCACGGTCAGCCACTGATCGTCCGCATGGTTGTATGGATCGGTGCGGGCCGCTTTCCAGTGCCACAAATCGCCTTTTTCGGCGGCAGTGCCCGTTGAGAATTTATAATCGCTTGGGAGACGACGATAAGGACCGTGGCAAGTTGCGGTACAACCCTGGGAACTGAAATTCTTGACGCGGGTAATCTCAAATAAAAGAGCCAGCCGGTCCTCGTCGCCTTTTTGGTGGCTCCACTTCTGGCCGTTAAAATGCCAGGCTGCCTTGGTCACGCTTCTGGTCGCGTCTTTCCATGCAAATAGAAAATAAATATCTTCGTATGTGTAAAGAGCTTTGGTGGTTACAATCAATTTTTTCTCGGCGAACTTGGCTTTACCCTCGAGGGGAACATGAATTCCCTTGGTTTTTTGCCAGATTGGATCATCCAATCCGGTTGGAGCCCTTTTGGTTTTTGTAGCCACGAGTGTCAGTTTAGCGGCTCCTCCTGCTTTTTCCAACTCCAGAAAAAGTCCGATAAAACCCAAACCCAGAATAAGAGTCACAAAGATTACAACTCGTCCGATCATAAGGTCCCCCATTATTCTTACACAGTGATATTATAAGGTCAGCAAGGCCAATAGTTGGCCATCCTCAACCTTGTGCTCCAGAACAGTCAATGGCTTCTTTGGTGGACCGGCGATGGGTTGGCCATTCGCATCAAATTTGCCGGAATGGCAGGGGCATTCGAAAACCTTAGCTTCTTCCTGCCAGATTACGTTGCAGCTTAAGTGGGTGCAAATCGATGAAAAGACCGTCAGTTTGTCA
>JAAEOA010000146.1 GCA_024223715.1 bacterium
AGGTTGAACCTCATTTGAAAAAAGGTAAAACGCTTCTATTCTCACATGGATTCAACATCCATTTTGGTCAGGTTGTTCCACCGAAAGATGTTGACGTAATCATGGTAGCGCCAAAGGGGCCCGGACATCTGGTAAGAAGTGAATATGAAAAAGGCGGCGGTGTGCCGTGCTTAATGGCCATCCACCAAAACCATTCAAAGAAAGCAGACAAGATCGCCCTGGCATACGCCGGGGGTATTGGAGGTGGCAGAGGTGGCATCCTGACAACAACTTTTGCAGAAGAGACAGAGACGGATCTCTTTGGCGAGCAGGCAGTTTTGTGCGGCGGAGCCGCTGCTCTGGTTAAGGCCGGGTTCGAAACGCTTGTCGAAGCAGGATACCAACCGGAACTGGCATACTTTGAATGTATGCATGAGCTGAAACTCATCGTCGACCTCTTCTACCAGGGAGGCCTGACATACATGAGACACTCTATCAGTAATACTGCTGAGTTTGGAGATGTAACAAGAGGACCGAGAATAGTAACTGAAGAGACAAAGAAAGAGATGAAGAAAATACTTTCTGAAATTCAGGACGGCAAATTTGCTAAGGAATGGATTCTGGAAAACAAAGCCGGTCGCCCAATGTTCAATGCGCTTGTTGCAAAAGACAAGGATCATCAACTGGAAAAAGTTGGTGCAAAACTGCGCAAAC
>JAAEOA010000147.1 GCA_024223715.1 bacterium
CCAGCCAGGCCAAACCAGGCCAAACCAGGCCAAACCAGGCCAACCAGGCCAAACCAGGCCAAACCAGGCCAAACCTATCATCCAACCGCAATGCAATCTTGACTTTTTCATCGGCCGAGAAGGTGATGTTCTCTCCCTGGGTTCCATCTCTCAAGGTGGTATCGTACAGTAGAATTGGTTCCATTATAATTTCTTCCTGTTTTCCGGTCGTAAAGAGCGGACGGTGGCTCCGGTACGCCACATTTCTGAATTTTTCAGTGCGTCTAATTCCTTATCCAGTTTTTCGCGGTAGTCTGGTGCGCTGTTAGTCTCAAGAACACGCCGGGTTTCTTCACCGGAAACGACTTTTTCATAGAGGGTATCAAATACAGGCGCCACTGCATCCTTGAATTTCGGGGCCCAGTCTAAGGCACCGCGTTGAGCTGTTGTCGAACAATTGCGGAACATCCAGTCCATGCCATTTTCGGCGACAAGCCTGATCAGGCTCTGGGTCAGTTCTTCGACGGTTTCGTTGAAAGCTTCACTCGGGCTGTGTCCGTGTTTTCGTAAAAGATTGTACTGCGCCTCCATCACCCCCGACAGGCAACCCAACAAGACGCCGCGTTCTCCCGTGAGGTCACTGTGAACTTCCTTTTCAAAGGTGGTGGGG
>JAAEOA010000148.1 GCA_024223715.1 bacterium
ACTGGATGGTTGTGCGGGGATTGAACGGATTGGGACTTGAACTAATGGCCACTTGTTGCGAGGGAATATTAACATCGTCAGTTCCCGAAGACTCGGGAGGGCCTGGTTGAATATTGTACACAATTGATTCCTGGCCAGGATCGGCGGACTCGTAAATATCGTCTAAAGCATACCAGGCGGTGTGTGACCCGCCCCACCCATAATTCAAATGAATTTGATCGATTCCTGATTCGTTTCGCCATCCATCGCAGACCACAGCGTGTCCACCACCACTGTCAAGGGTAAACGAATACAGTAAGGGTTGGGAACGATCAATATCGGTTTGGATGAGAAAAAACCAGCTGCGGTTGTCGAAGTGACTGCGGTCTGCCAATTGAATCTCGTCCTGGTATCGGAAGTATTGCGGCAGAACTGTTTGGGCCAGGTTGGTATTGGATCCTGACCAGCAAACGCCGTAGTTCATATTTACTGACACACCAACTTCGTAGCACAACTCAGCCACGGCATCTTTTACTCGCGGCTGGTCATTTACAGAACATTCCTCGGGCATGAGGTCAAACTCATAAGAATCACTGAAATCGGCGACCAGAGTGGACGACCTGGGCATGCCTCCGCAAGTGCCGTCCCCTGACCATAAGTATTGATGATGTCCGGTGCCTGTATTGGGGCTGCCGTGGTAAACAAGAACCTGAGCAATGGCCGTGGCCACACAACCAACAATGCACAGGTCGCCATCATCTCCCATTGGGCAGAAGTCGTTGTAAGGAGTTCCCTGGTGCCAGGCTGTGCTCAGCAAGGGTCCTGTTTTTGAGCCTTCGTTTTTGTTCCATGTGCTTAAGTTTGACTGAAACCCGGTATCATTCACAAGCAGCTTTTCCCAGGCCTGACGGTTTTCAAACGCCAGGGGAAGGATCAGATTTGTTGAGGACGGGACTGCAGCCGGATCACCGTATTGGGTCGAAAAACGGTTATACCGATCATAGAGATTTTCGCGAACGAGCAGAGAGAAGCCGCCTTCAGCCTGGACATCAAAGCTGCTGGTGCAGGATGTGGCTTTTATGGGAGCAAGTTGCATGAATGTAGGGACCAGAACGTAGCCTGAGGGTTCTATTTGGAAGCAGTAACCGAGGAGGGTGTTGTTGTAAAATACTTCATCGGTTTTGGTGATTTTGGGGTTTTCGGTGCCAGCCCAGTTTCCTTCTGTTTCTACGGTGTAAGATAACCAGTTGCTGCAGACCTGGTGGGCCTGAAGGGGGTCCGCTAATTGGGCTGAGGACTCAGATGCGATGAGCAGGCAGGCGGCTGCTATGGCGAGGTGGAGTTTTGGCATTTTGAGTCCCGGGTTTTTGAGGGGTTTGGTATTTTTTAAGTGTTGATAATAGCACAATTGGTGCTTTGTTATTGGTTTTTCTCAGTTGAGGTTTGGCTTGGTGGCTTATTTGAGTGGTTGCTTTATTGAGTGTCGATCAAATCCCACCCCCCCCTCCTCCAAATTCCCCCAAAACCCAACCATCCTATGATACACTCCAATAAAAAATCGCCCCACCAAACCATCAGCGAGGCTCAAAATGCAATCCCCCAATGCCAGCTCCCATATTTTTCCAAACGCCCTATGCCTCCTGCTCGCAGCCACCTTTCTGACTCTCCCCTGCCAAGCCGCCACCATAACCCTCCACCCCGACGGCACCGGCGACTACCCAACCATCCAATCGGCCGTGCAAGCCGCCACCAACGGTGACACCATTGAACTGACCTCCGGCACCTACTCCGGCCCCGGCAATACCGATGTCAGCATCACCAACAAATCTCTCACCCTTCGCTCACAAATGGGCGACCCAACCCAGGTCACCATCAACTGTCAGGCCGGCCCAAGCGATCCACACCGCGCCCTCATGGTCACCGGCAGCCAAAGCTCCGGTACACTAATCGAAGGAATAACCGTCATCAACGGATATGGCTACCCAACCACGATCCATTCCGCCGGTGCCATTTTCATTGGCACAAACAGCCACACAACCGTACGCCGTTGCGTCTTCGAAAATAACCACGTTGGTATGACCTGGGACCACGCCGGTGGCGCCGTTTATGTAGATTATCACTCAACCGGCACTTTCGAAGAATGCGAGTTCATCGACAACAGCGCCTACTTTGGTGGAGCCGTGGGTGTGAATCATTTTTCCTCCGCCACTTTCAGCCACTGCCGTTTCCTGGACAACCAGGCCGGACGCGGCGGAGCCATTTGGGGAAACAGCACTCGCAAAACCCAATGCCTTTTCGCCCGCAACACTGCCAACGAAGGTGGCGCCATCTGGGGCAACGGATACAACGAAGAATACTCTGAAAACTGCACCTACAGTGAAAACGGCGCTCCTCTCGGTGGCGCCATTTATGCCTATGCCAACTATGGATCACCAGTCACCCTGATCAATACCGTCATCGCCAACAGCACCGAAGGAGCCGGCATCTGGGCTGCCGACAATGTGATCCTGGAAATTTCCTGCAGCGACCTGTACGGCAATGCGGGTGGCGACTGGACCGAAAGCTTTGCCGACCAGGTCGACCTGAACGGCAACTTCTCCGCCAACCCCTGTTTTTGCAATCCCGATGACAACGATTACCTTCTTTGTGCCGACAGTTATTGCCTGCCCGCAAACCACCCCTGGGGATGCGATCAACTGGTCGGAGCCTATGGCTTGGGATGTTCCAGCTGTGCGTGCGATGGCCCCGTCAGCACCGAGTCATCCACCTGGGATCAATTGAAGGCCTTTTACCGGTAATCCAACCACCAGGACACAAAAACACAATGTCAGAAATGAACTTCGACAAGCCCCCGGTTCTTAAAACCGCACGCCTGGAATTAAAGCAAGTCTGTGAAAAGGACGTAGACATAATTTTCGCCTTCAACGCCGACTCTGAAGCCCTGCGCTATGTTGCCCGCGTTCCTTACAAAACTCAACAGGAAGCCCGGGACAAAGTGGGCGAGTTTATGGCCGGCATAGAAAACAAAACCGCCATCTGGTGGATTTTCCGCCTTCGTGAAACCGGCCAGTCCATGGGTTGTATTGGTTTGTTCGATTTTAATGAAGATCAGAATTCCGCTGAAATTGGCTACGGTATGGTGCCCGAATTTTGGGGGCAGGGGTACATAACGGAAATTGTCGAAGAAATTGTTCGTTTTGGCTTTGAACTATTGGGCCTGAATTCCATTTACGGGCTGGTGGTACCGGGAAACACTGCCTCGGAAAAAGTCCTGATCCGACATGGTTTCAAACTTGAAGAACTGCTGAAAAACCATACCGAAGCCCGGGGTGAGAGTTTTGATATGCAGAAGTTTGTTAAAACCCAGCAAATCAGGAATTAATTTCTGATTTGCAAGAACATTCAGGTAAGCTGTTACCACGACTTGTGCCGTATCAATAAAATAGAATAATTTGGTTCGCCTAATAACAACAAGCCCCCACCAAAAGTATGACCCAGGGCTGAATCAACGCCATACTCAAAAGATGGAGGCTCGTTCTCATTTATCTTTAACAGTTCCGCCGCTCAGATCAGCCAACACTCTCCAGCGCCGAGCCAACCTTCACCACAAATCCGCTTTCTCTTGCATCCAAAACCACGGTATTTCCAGGCCTCAACTCACCACCCAAAATCAGATCCGCCAACCGGTCCTGAACCTCGCGCTGAATCACCCGCTTAACAGGCCGGGCGCCAAACGCAGGGTCAAAACCCTCGGTTGCCAATCGGGCCACCGCAGCGTCACTTACTTCAAGCTTAAGTTCCTGCTCTTGCAAATCGCGGCTAACCTTAGCCAGCTCCAACCTGACAATGCCCGCAATAAACGAAGCACTTAAGCTGTTAAACCGTACAATTGCATCCAGACGATTCAAAAACTCCGGCCTGAAATGACCGGCCAGTCCCTGCAAAACCGTGCTTTCATCGGCGTCTTCAAAACGCTCATCCTGGCACAAATTACTGGTCAGAATAACCACGGTATTGCTGAAGTCAACCACCCGGCCTTTGCCGTCGGTCAGCCGACCGTCGTCCAGCAGCTGTAACAGCACGTTCATTACTTCGGGGTGAGCTTTCTCCACTTCATCCAACAGTACAATGCTGTAGGGATGACGGCGCACTGCTTCGGTCAACTGTCCTCCCGCTTCGTGTCCCACGTAACCGGGAGGCGAACCGATCATGCGACTGACAGCGTGTCGTTCCATATACTCGCTCATGTCCAGGCGCACCAGTTGCGTATCGTCGCCGAACATTTGCTCGGTCAGCGCTTTGGCCAGTTCAGTTTTTCCCACCCCGGTTGGGCCCAGGAAGAGGAACGATCCGGAAGGCTGATTCCGATCCGTCAGTCCCGCGCGAGACCGGCGAATGGTTTTGGCCACTTTTTCCACGGCTTCGTTCTGACCAACCACCCGAGCGGAAATCCTGTTTTCCAAATCGCGCAGTTTCGCCATCTCATCCTCGACCAACCTCTGGGCTGGAATGCCGGTCCATTTTGCGACCAGCTGAGCAATATCATCTTCCTCGACATGCTCTCTTAGCAGTGCATGAACGCCTTGAATGCGTTCCAGTTCCGCCCTGGCAGCAGAAAGTTCCGCCTCCAGGGTTGCCGTTGCACTGTATTTCAGCTCCGAAGCCCGGGCCAAATCGCCCTGACGTTCGGCTGTTTCCATTTCATAAACCAACTCGTCCTGCCGCTTTTGCACCGCACGAATTTCTTCGATGGCATCTTTTTCCATCTTCCAACGGGCGCTCACCTTGTCCAGTTGATCGCGTTGTTCGGCAATCTGGTGGTCTATGGTTTCACGACGGGCCACCGCCGAACGGTCGGTTTCTTTTTCCAGAGCCAGCTTTTCCATTTCCAGCTGGTTGACACTGCGTTGAAGGTCATCCATTTCCGTAGGCACGGAATCGATTTCCATACGCAGGCGGCTGGCCGCTTCGTCCATAAGGTCAATAGCCTTATCCGGCAGCATGCGATCCGGAATGTAACGCTGGCTCATTTTCACCGCTGCCACTAAAGCTCCATCGCTTATTTGAATGCCATGATGCACTTCATATTTATCTTTGAGGCCACGTAAAATTGCCACCGCCTGTTCCCAGGTCGGCTCTTCAACCATCACCGGCTGAAAGCGTCTTTCCAGCGCAGGATCTTTTTCAATGTGCTGACGATACTCATCAATGGTTGTTGCTCCCACGCAATGCAGGTCGCCACGTGCCAAAGCCGGTTTCAAAATATTGGACGCATCCATGGCACCACCTGTAGCACCGGCTCCCACCAGGGTGTGCATTTCGTCGATGAACAAAAGGACCTGGCCTTCTTTTTCGGTGACTTCTTTGATGACGTTTTTCAGTCGGTCTTCAAATTCACCCCGGTATTTGGTGCCGGCAATAAGCGCTCCCATGTCCAGGGCAAACAACTGTTTGTTGCGCAAGCCCTCGGGCACATCTGCGGCCACCAGTCGTTGAGCCAGACCTTCGGCCACGGCAGTTTTACCAACACCCGGGGAACCAATGAGTACCGGGTTGTTTTTTGTTCGCCGGCTTAAAATTTGAATCACCCGACGAATTTCTTCATCCCGACCAATTATCGGATCAATTTTCCCCGCCCTAGCCATGGCACACAAATCAGTGGCATATTTTTCAAGGGCTGAGTCGTTTTGGGATTGCAAGTCATCTTCACTTTGACCGTTGTAACTGGCATCACTACCATTTTGCTTCAGGGCTTTGGCCAGGTCTTTTGCCTTTACGTCGTATGTTTTTAACACTGACCCTGCCCGGCCTGAATCGGTGGCTGCCGCTTGCAACAATTCCCTGGTTCCGACCATTCCACCTGCACCGGCAAGAGTGCCTGCTTCGAGAAAAAGCTTCTGCAAATCGCTACTTGGTGTTGGAACTTCTTTACTCTGTACATGGGGTAAAGTTTTCAGCTCCTGCTCGGCTGTTCGAGCAATTAGTTCCGGGTCTCTTTCCAGAGCGAGCAGGGTTTGAGTTGGCAATCCGGTTTCACTTAACAAAGCCCACAGCAAGTGCAGGGGTGTTAATTCTGCATGCCCCAGCTCATAAGCTTTTGCCTGAGATTTCTCCAAAATTTCGTATGCATTGACTGTCCAGTTTTTCATTTTCGACCTCCATTTATTTTTTACCCGCGCGTTGATTCCGTCACGGGAGAAAATTGTTTTCTCTAACCCTCCCAATACGCACAGATTGGGCCAAAACGGAATAACACCAGTAACCTGGTGTAATTTAGACATATAACACTTTTGGTATACAGTATACACCCTGCACAAGGCCCAAACAAAAGCGCCCTGTCATGTCATTATGGCACAACAAGGCGCTTTTCAGTTATTTTGTCAGGTCAGACCAAACAGTCCATAGCTTCCAATTCCTGCATCAGCTCAGCCACCAGAGAGGTTGCAAATTCCTGTTGCTTGGCACGAGCGGCCTGAATCAAATCCTGCGAAAGAGCCACAATGGTTCCCGCATGAATATTCAAAGCTCCGCCCTCAAGACCCTTGGCTTCCTGGGCCACAAAACCAAAATCGTAGTTTTCAATGGCACCCTGAATTGTTTTTAGCCGAGTCCGGGAGTCGTCCATAAACAAGGACACAATTTCCACTGCCAATTCCACATCGCCATCCATTTTGGTCAGCAGGAAGGCCATGGAAAATGGTTGAGGCTCGTCGGCATTTCCGTCGGGTTCTTCCATGGCCATGACCCGACACATGGCGTCGTGAATCAACTCGGTGCTTATGGGCTTGGGAACATAATCGTTCATTCCCGCGGCCAAACAATTCTTGCGGTCCTGACGTGTGGCATGAGCGGTCATGGCAATAATGGGAACCTCGGCATTTCCTTCGCCGGCCTGCCCTTCCCGGATCTGCTTGGTTGCCTCCAGGCCCCCAAGGCCAGGCATTTGGATATCCATGAATACCAGATCAAAATCAGCTTCGCTCATTATGCCCAAAGCCTCTTGGCCTCCGCTAACAGCCTGAGCCGAATAACCCAGCTTGCGCAGCATTCCCAAGGCAACTTTCTGATTAACAATATTGTCTTCAACCAAAAGGATTTTCAATTCCATTTCCGGAACTTCCAATACCACCGCTTCCACCTTTGAGGCTTTCTCTTCCGCTTCAATATTTGCCGTCACCTGATCCAGGCTGGCTAAATCAAATCGGGCTACAAAACCAAAATCAGACCCTATGCCAACTTCACTGCTTACCGTCAAACGGCCGCCCATTTTTTCGGCCAGCTGTCGACTGATCACCAGGCCCAACCCAGATCCACCAAATTCGCGGCTCACACTTGCATCGCCCTGAGAATAACTTTCGAATAGTTTTCCCAACTTAGCCTGTTCAATGCCTGGGCCCGTATCCTTCACTCTGAATTCAATACTGGCCAGTTGTCCGGGGTCCTCAATTTGCTGAACCTCAACCATAATATGGCCCTCGGCAGTAAACTTAATGGCGTTGCCAACTAAATTGACCAAAATCTGACGCACACGGCCCATGTCGCCCACGACAAATTCGGGCAAGTCGTCAGCCAAACTATATTCCAGTTCCAAACCTTTTTCCCTGGCCTGGAAGCGGTAAGTTTCTATTACTTCTGTGATCAGGCCTGGCAAAACAAAAACCATTTTTTCCAATTCCAGTTTGCCTGCTTCGATCTTTGAAAAATCGAGAATGTCATTAACAACACCCACAAGGGACTTGGCACTGCGCTGGGCAATTTTTGCGGTGTCCAATTGCTTTTCGTCCAGGTCCATGTCCACCAGCAATTCCATCATGCCGATGACCGCATTCAAAGGAGTGCGAATTTCGTGGCTCATGTTGGCCACAAAATGACTTTTGGCTTCATTGGCCCGGGACGCTTCTTCAGCGTTGCGGTTTGCTTGCTTCACCGCTTCACGCAACTCATCCTGAGAGCTGTGGATTTCCTTGGTGCGTTCCTGCACCTTGGTTTCCAGAGTATGGTTTAACTCTTTCAGTTCGGCCTGGGCTTTGACCTGTTCTGAAATGTCTCTTACAAAGCCAACCACCAGATCCTGGTCATCATTTTTCACCCGGTGAGCGGAAATGCTCACTTCGAGAATTTCTTTTTTGGAGTTAAGAATTTGCGTCTGGTACCGGGTCAAGGATTCCCCATTCCGCACCCTATGCAAAGCTTCTTCAAAATCAGTGGCGTTTTCTTCCGGAATTAGGTCTTTCGGATTCGTTCCCATCAATTCTTTTTCACTGGCTCCCATCATTCGGCAAGTAGCGGAATTGACTCGTTTAATGGTACCAAGCTGACCTTCGACAATAATTATTGCATCTTGTGAACCGGAAAAAACGCCTTCGTAAAGGGTGTCGGCTCCTTTGGCGTTAATGAGATGGTCGACTAATTGGTCATAATTTTCAATAACATCCCCACGGGCAGTTTCCAACGAAGCAATTAGCTTCTCCAGTGGAGTGATGGGTGTTTGGGCGTTTTCCCGCATGGCTCTCCCTGTTCTTCATATTCAACAAAATTGTGGTGTGAATACACACCCTATCTCTGAATTGATAATTCCTGGTTATATATCGGCAGGGAGATAAAAATCCTTAATAGATGAATTCTTCAGTCGTCAGGGGTTATAGTGGTTTTCGGCTGAGAAGGGCCTGATGCTGGCCCTAAACAATCAAAAGAAGCTGGGCCACACTGATCGATTTTACCCAGCTCAATTAGTTTTTCAGGGTTTCCCAAGGCGGGACAATCCTGTGCGTCGGAGCATCCGGAACAAACTCCACCTTGTCGTGCGGCCCTCCAAACAGACCGACCAACAAAAAATCCGGCGATGGCAACAATAACCACCACTATGATAGTTTCCACATGAAGCCACATCAGCCTGCCACCAATTGCGTACCAAGTTGCAACAGTGTTCCTATTTTGAAAACACCATAAGTGACAATCCAAGCAAGGAGAGTCAGGCCCCAGGTCTGAGAAAAGGCCCACAACACTGACCCGGTTTCTGATCGGGTAATGGCAAAGGTGGCGATACAGGGTGTGGAAATCAGAACAAAGAGCATAATGCACAAACCAACCAATGGGGAATACCTGGATTGCAATTGAGAGCGCAAGTCCTGTGACTCATCATTGGCCTCGCCAACAGCAAAAACAACACCCATTTGGGCCACAAAAACTTCCTTGGCTGCGGTGGCACCAATAAGGGAAGTTCCAATGCGCCAATCAAAACCCAGGGGAGCAATTACTGGCTCCAGCAGGCGCCCCACACGACCAGCAATGCTATATGAAAGCTCTGCCGATTGAATCAGGCCTGGGTCCGTCAGGTCACCATAACTGACCACCGCTGCGGAAGCTTCACCCGTTTGATCAAAACCAACAGGCGGAGAATAATCGGCAGGTGGTTTGGGATAAAAAGTCAAGACCCACAAAAGTACCGAGGCAGCCAAAATTACCGTTCCGGCTTTTTTAACATACAGCCAGGCCCGGGTCCACATTTGGACCAGCAAACCCCGAAGAGTTGGCACGCGATAAGGGGGAAGCTCCATCAGGAATGGTGAATTTTCACCCCTGAAAACGGTGGCCCTCAGCAACCGGGCCATAACCAGGGCCAGAACAATACCGGTGACATACAATCCCCAAAGCACTGGCCCTTGCCATTTGGATGCAAAAAATGCGGGAATCATGAGGGCATAAATGGGCAGACGGGCTCCGCAACTCATTAGCGGCAGAACCATTATAGTGATCAAACGATCGCGTCGGGTTTCGAGAGTGCGCGTGGCCATAATGGCAGGCACAGTGCAACCAAAACCAATGAGCAGCGGAATGAAACTTTTTCCATGAAGCCCCACTTTTGACATGAACCGATCCATGACAAAAGCAGCCCGAACCATATAGCCGGTAGCTTCCAAAATTGCGATGGCCAAAAAGAGCAAAACAATGTTGGGCAGAAAAACCAGAACTCCGCCCACACCCCCAATGATGCCATCGATTACCAAAGAGCGCAGTGGGTGATCCGGCCACCGGGTCCACAAGCTGTCAATGGTTTCAGCAAGCCAGGAAAAGCCGCCCTCAATAAGATTCATTCCCGGGTTGCCCAGAGTAAAAGTGGCGGTAAAAACCAGGTACATAAGTCCCAGGAAAATGGGTACACCCAAAACGGGGTGCATGACAATTCGGTCAATACGATCGCTGCGGGAAGATTTCTGTTTTTCCGATTTTCGGCAAACAGATTCACAAATCCGATTGATAAAATCGTACCGGCTTTGGGCCAGAATGGTGTCTACTTCTTCGCAGACCTGATCCGAAAGCTGGGCTACCGTTGCCTGGACAGAAGCCCGGGCCTCGGGGTCGGAAATTTCTTTCAAGGCCTCGTCGTCGTGATCGAGCAATTTGGTGGCCAGCCATCTTTGATACTGAGTATCCGGAAGTCTTTCACAAACTTTGCCAATGGCCTCTTCCACCAAATCACTATATACCACCGAAGGGCCCTCTGTGGGCTGACCCATCCCACTGGAAGGCGAGGTCACTGCACCAGTGGTTGGTGTTGGCACCTTGCAAATACGGGCAGAGACAGGCAAATCCGTATCGGTTGCCATGACCTGAGCAATGGCATCGAGAATATCATCGGTACCTTCGTTGCGGTGTCCCACCGCGGGCACCACCAATACGCCCAGCTGGTCGGAAAGACTTTTCAGATCCAGCCCAATACCATGGTCGATGGCCACATCGGTCATGTTTAAAACCAAAACAACAGGCAGTCCCAATTCCAGCAATTCCGTAGTCAGAAAAAGATTTCGCTCCAGGTTGGAGGCGTCAACGACATTGAGTACTACATCGGGGGAATGGTGCAGCAGGTAGTCCCGGGCCACCAGCTCCTCTTCGGAGTAGGGAGTCAGGCTGTAAGTTCCGGGAAGGTCGACCACTTCCAAATCCAGGCCACCCCGTTTGAAAAAACCTTCTTTCCATTCCACTGTCACACCGGGATAGTTTCCAACGTGCTGCCGGGCGCCGGTCAGATTATTGAAAATTGTGGTTTTGCCGGCATTGGGGTTTCCCGCAACAGCCACGGTTATGGAAGATGTTTTTTTGGGGTTCACTTTATGCCTGTTCCACTTCCACCTGGGAAGCCATGCCCCGGCCAATAACAATGCGGCTGCCCCGCACTGAAAGAACAAAAGGACCTTTGCCTGAGTTTTGAATCACTTCAACCTCGGTCCCGGGCAATAACCCGAGAGCGGCCAAACGAGTGCGTAATTGTCGACCACCATTAATGATCTGCAATTTTGCCTTCAGGCCTTCGCTGATACTGGAAAGAGGAATAGTCATTATTTTTGGCTATCCTCATTGGAAAAATCCAAATCCGGACTGATTTGAATATTTTGATCACCACAGACATCGCGGCCGCAATTGTCTTTTTGGTGTCCATTTTGCCCGCCGCAGAAATAACCCTGATCCTGGTCCCAATGAATGTCGCCCAAAGGGCAGGTCTGAAAATACTCCATGAATTGGGCCAGCCGATCCAAAATGGGCCGGTTAATGGAATGCTCCATAATGCAGGCGTTTTCATCGGCTTCATCTGCAGGAAAACCCAGGACCTGACTCAAAAATTGTTCGAGCACTTCGTGCCGTTGAATGACGTCGTCGGCAATTGACTGGCCCTGCGGAGTCAAAGTAATCACTTCATATGGGGCATAATTAACCAGATTTTTTTCCGCGAGAGAACGCAAAGCCTGTGTGACAGAGGCATTTTTCACATTCAGGGCCATGGCAATATCTTTGGCCCGGGCCGCTCCATTGGAAACAGCAATATGGTGAATAGCTTCGAGATAGTCCTCTAAGCTGGCGCTGACAACTGATTGTCCTGCTTTCATGGGGGAACCTTTCTGACCTCGGACTCAAAACCAACCCAGGCTAAAAATGTTTGTTATGGCTAAATTTATTATAAAAGATAAGAATGTCCAGTATATTCTGTCATATAATATTAGTGGGTAGAGCCCAGGGGCACCATCAGGCCTACTTTGGCACTGTATACAAAACCGGTACCTTCGTTTTCGTTTCCGCCAAAGAGCTTTGATGCCAGAGATATTCCGGCATCCAGGCCAATACCGGACCCAAAGGGAATAAAAATCCCTCCATCCAATAACAAAACAATTCGGCCTTCGCTTTCAGAATGTCCTTCAGCTTTGGCCACATGATTGGCTAGGCTGAAGCCCCCTTCAAAATAAAACCGGAGGGTGTGGTCGGGGCTCGGGCTGGACAACACTCCGGCCTGAACGGAGTATTGTTGAATATCGGCTGTTAATCTGACTTCACCATAAAAATCGCCATTGTCATCGTAAATTGGGATCAGAGTATCGTAAGCTTTCTGGCTGCTAAAACCCAATTTTACATATTTTCCAGGTGCGGTGCGAACCCTGAAGGCCGCCCAGTACAACTGGCCTGAATCCAGACCATAATAAAAATCGCCCTCAACCCCACCGTACCCCAGGCCACCAGCCAGCATATAAGAAAATAATCGGGGAGGGTTGGGTTGATCATAAAAACCAAGGTTTTCTTCAGGTAAAGGTTCACCTTCGCTGCCAAACTCATCAAATATCTGTCGCGAACGGCCTGGGTGGGGATCAGGAGTTTGTTGAAAATTGTACTCTGGTGCCACAAGTATTGAAATATCTTCCCCATCGGAATTTGTAATGGTTGTTATTTCGCTCAACGGGATTTCCAAAGAAGCTCCGTCGTTACGAATGATGTTGAGAAATGCGGAATCATCACTTAGTGACACTGAAACATCGTTATAAGTCCAACCATTTATTTTGACCACGGAAGCATGATCAAAAACCGGTTTGGAACTGGCTGACAGCCAAGCCGGGTTTGCCATAAGAATTAATAATACAAAGATGAGTGATTTTTTCATGAAGCGACCCCCTGTTTGGTACCCAGCCTCTGAATTGGATCCTGGTCGGCCGAAATCATATCATGAATTAATCAATACGCTTTAATAAATTTTGAGCCATTTGGCGTTGATCAGAAAACCCAGCCGCTTTTTCCAGATGCTGACGGGCCATCGCCGGTTCGTCCATTTCCATACTGCAGTACCCACTCATCAGCCAGCCGCGGCCATATTGCGGGTCCAGCTCCACACAACGCTCAAAAGCACCGCGGGCATCTTTGTAATTTTCTTCTGAATAATTTAAGTCGCCCAACAGGGCCCATAACTTCGCCGTCTCATTTCTGGCCACTGCAGAGTGAAGAACCTTGCGAGCCTTTTCGTTTTTATGAGCGGCCATCCATGCTGATGCCAGACGAATCAGGTCATCGGCCGGGGCTACCGATTTTGGATATTTCACGGCCTTTTCATAATTCCTGGCCGCCTGTAGCGGAACACCGCAGTTGGCAAAAAGGTCGCCCAATTGAAGGAACTCGTCGCGTTCCAGGGGCCGCAAAAAACCAACCACAGTTAAACAAACCGACGCCCGTTCGTAATCCATGGACGAAGCAGCAAACTGGTAAGCCAAGTACCAGGCATCCGGGTCTGAAGCATTATCAGAAAGACAGTTTTCCAGCCATGGTTTGGCGTCATCGGGACGCTCGGTTTCAGATGCTGCTGCAACCATGGCCTGATACCAATCTACCGTAGCGGTTTCCCGGTGGTTCTTCAGAAGAACTTCAAAACCCTCAATAGCCTGTTCTGGTTTGTCGGCCAAAAGCCAGGCAACCGATGAATAGTACAGAATTTCCGGCTGAGCATTGGGCATGTATTGATAACCCCTGGCAAAGGCCTGACCTGCCTGGCTGTATTTTCCCAACTCATAGGCTGCTTCTCCCAGGCGAAGCCAGGCCCGGGCAAAACGGGGCTCAAGAGTTACCGCTGTTTCCAGGTTCTTTAACGCCAACTCCGGTTGGCCCAAAGCCATTTGACTGACCGCCCAATTAAAACTCAACAGATGATGTTGTTGATCCGGATGATCGGCCACCCAGCGACCCATGACCCCGGCAGCGGCTTCATGATCACCACGATCCTGTTTGCTGCGGCTTGCAAAAAGAGTTTTCTGAGCCCTTGAATTGAGATTTTTGCCGGACTCTATTTGTGCCTGAAGGATCTGACGCTCATCATCTTCAGCCAGCAAACTTCCCGGGAGCAAAACCATCAAACAGATTATCAGACCGGCTGCCAGAGCCGTATTTTGTCTGATGTTTGTGTTGATAATACGCACCTTGAAAACCTCAGTTATTGAGCACAAAGACAACATTGGTTACCACCCAGCTTGGCACAGCCTTGCCATCAATTCTGCCCGGGGTGAACTTCCATTGGGGAACTGTTTTTTTCACTGATGAATCGAAGAGGCCAGCGGGACTCGATTCCAAAATTTCCACATTGGCTACCGTTCCATCGGCCCTAACCAGCAACTTCACTTTAACTTCCCCTTCAATGCCCCGCTGCCTGGCCCGGTACGGATAAACCGGATTGGTGCGAATCATTTGACGGGGTGGTTGATCCAGATCGTCGCCATTAAAAATGAAATCGCCCTTAGTGGGCCCGCCCTGAAAAAGGCTGGGGTCCAGAGAGATTTGGATGTCCAGAGGGTCAGGTCCTGCCAAACTGGGAGCAGACAGTTCCGGCATAAAATCCAGTTTGGGTTTTTCTTCCGGCTCAACAATTTCCTGTTCTGGTTCCGGCGGTGGTGGAGCTGCTTTTTTTAATTTGATCAGGCTTACCGCCTGGGGTTCGCTCATGTCCTGCGGAAGGGGACGGTCGGAAGTCATCTGGGCAGCGGCCACCAGCAGAGCGGCGTTCAAAAGAACGGCCGCCACTATGGCACCGGCAAAACGGAAAGATTTCCACCCCATGCTTCCTGCAATTTCCATTAATCGTCCAACCTTTTTGCCGCCAAACTCACGTTTTTGGCCCCCGCGAGGCGGCATTGATCCATGGCCTGCACCACCACTCCGGTATTGCAGTCTTTATCTGCCACCAGAACCACTCCGCTTTCCGGATCTTCGGCCAGCGCGCGCTCCATGTGGGCACGGACACTGCGCACATCGATGCGTTTGCCTTCGTAATAAACCAAACCATCGGCGCTGAGACCGAGCATGATGTTACCCCGGTCCTTAACCTCGGCAGTGGCTGCTGTGGACCGCTGAACATCGATACCGGTTTCTTTCACAAAACTGGTGGTCACCACAAAGAAAATGAGCAACAGGAAAACCATGTCCACCAAGGGGCCCATGTTGATATCCACATTGCCGGATCCACCACGAAGTGTGTTGCGCACGTTTATCATTTTTTGCCTTCCGCATTTTCCATATATTCGGATACCGCTCTGGCTGTTACCGGAAGGCCGTCACTCACCTGAATAATCATTCGAGCCACGGTTTCATCCAACCGGGTTTTCAGATCCCGGGAAATTCGAGCCAGCCGGTTGCTCATCAGCATACCGGGTATGGCCACGAGTAAGCCGGTTTGTGTCGTGATCAGAGCTACGGAAATACCACCGGCCATAGCCCGGGCATTTCCAGTTCCGAAGAGAGAAATCACGTCGAAAGTTTCGACCATTCCCAATACAGTTCCCAACAGCCCCAACAAGGGAGCCACGGCAGCAAGAACACCTATTATTGCCAGTCTGTTTTCAAGACTACGGCGCAGACAGAGAGCCAATTCCTGAAGAATTTCCTGGTCCAGTTTGGCATTACCGGAGTGTCTGGACTCAAATCGTGAGGTTAGAATTTCTCCCAGTGCATTACCCGACAACCGGCGGTACTCGGCCAGTCGCTCTACAATCAGAGTCCACATGACCACCGAAACGATGATCAAAGGCCCCATGATCCAGCCGCCCTGGCTGAGGTAGTCGGTAGTGCTCCAGAAGAGATTGGTCATTCCTGATCTCCGGTGGAACTCTGTGAAATTTTCCGTTCTTCAATGATGTTCGTCAACTGAACGGCTTTTTCTTCCATGTCCCCAATGAGATGATCACTGCGACGGGACAAACCCGTGTGAAAGAGCATAATGGGTATAGCTACAATCAGGCCCAGTTCAGTGGTCACCAGAGCTTCGCTGATTCCCCCACTCATGAGCTTGGGGTCACTGGTTCCAAACAGGGTTATGACCCGGAAAGTATCGATCATTCCGGTAACTGTTCCCAGCAGACCCAGCAATGGAGCCACCGCTCCCAGCACAGCCAGAATGGCAATGCCCCGTTGAACCTGGGGTAATTCCCGCAAAATGGCTTCCTGCAAAACGCTTTCAAGCGCCTGACGGGGCTTGTTGCGGGCAGCCATTCCTGCTTTTAAAACCATTATTACCGGCCAATTCTGGCCTTTATGCCGATCCACAATTTGTTCGCAGGCGTTCCAGTCGCCCTGGCCAGCCAACTTGGTCACTTCGCCCATAATGCGATCGGTGTTTCCGTGAAGGCGGTGTAAATAAATAATTTTGTAAAGAACCAGCAACAAGGCCGCCAGAGCAATAAACATAATGGGCCAAACCACCGGACCACCGGCGCGAATTTGGTCCACAAAGCTGGCCCCCTGGGTCAACTGACGCAGGGCCGCACCCTGGCTCATGTCTACCGGTGCCCGGTCCGATTGTCCGGACAAATAACTGTTGATGGATTTCCCAACCCGGCCTGGTGGCAACTCACCCAAAGCAAAAAAGCGACGACCGTCGGGTGACCAATTCAAAAATCCAGATTCTTCAGGGGTTTGGTAAATGGTAGTGAATTTTCCAAGGTGGAAAATATTCCCTGTGGCTGGTTCGCCATCCCGGCCCACAAAAAGACCCTCCTGAAGTGTGACCTGCCCCCCGCGATGAATTTCATCAAAGAAGACACGAGCCATTCCCGTGATATCGTCGATGTCGGGGAAGTATCCTGTATCCAGCAAAGGACTGATGGTTTCGAAGCGCCATTCCTGTCCGCCGCTTAGCGGTGAGGCCTTCAGGAGTGACTCCAGATCCCGGGCGGCCACCCTCACGTTGCCACTTATCTCGCGGAAACCCAATTCCCGGGTAGACCATTCTTTTTCCAGAATTTCCCGTTCAATGTTGCCATCAACCAGGCGTTGTTCCAAATGAAGAATTCCGGCTTCCAAATCAGCCTGTTGTTTTTCCAAACGCAGGACTTCAGCCAGCAGTTTGTCTTTGTCGGCAATAACTCCCGCTTCAGCTTGTTCCGCTTCCAGAACCGAGGCCGCGCGGTCGGCTTCAGCTTTTTGTGCGGCCTGACGAATGTCCCCGGCCCGGGCCACGGAAACAACAGCGGAATAAATCAGCAGGCCCACCAGGAAGACCAGGTAGTATGAAGATTTGAGTTTCATTTCACACCCCCGGCGATGCGGCCAATGGGCAGGTCGATTAGCTCGACGGGACGCATGCGGGTGGCCATTTCAATGGCCAGGCCGACGTTGCGTTTTTCACTGGCCGGCAATTCAATCCACTTGCTGGCAGCTTGATCAAAAAGTCCCACTCGTTCTCTATCTGGTGTTTGCCAGAACAATGCCACCCGGCCCAAGCGCAAAATATCTGCGTACAACTCCTGGCCATTAACTTCTATGTGGCCCTGATAAACTTCAACGCTGTTGGCATAATCGGCTTCAATTTGCAGCACTTCCAGAACCCGGCGCAGTTTTTCGGCCGCGGTGAAATCGGGTCGAGCCAACTCAGAGCGCACCATCTTGAGACGCAGGTCTCGTTCGTCGGGAAGGAAGGGTAAACTTTGGGCTTTTGATTCGTCCACTTTTTGCAGAATAACCAACAGGGAATCCTGGATGCTGCTTTCCAGACGGTCTGCTTCATCCAGCCGCCGACTCAGTTCACTCAGTCGACCTTCAAGGGAGGCTACCTGAGCCTCTTTGGCGACGGTTCGCTCCTGCAGCCAATCAACGTTGGCCCGAGCTGACCTTAAACGGCCCACCAGTTCGGCTTTTTCGGCTGACCACTGGTCCAGTTCCTCCTGGGTCAGCTGTCGGTTTTCCAAAGCCTGCCGGGTTTTGGTTTCTGTTTCGTTTTTTGCCTCAGCAGCTGCGTTATTGGAAGGCACGTTCTGTGACCACGCCATTGCAGCTGTTACAATCAGCACCGAACACAGAAGTCCGGACCAGAAAATTCTGAACATTGGTATTCCTGTCTTGAAGCCGGCCCGAGTCAGTCGGCGGCACCGGGCTTGAAGGAGTTAAAAAAAGTTACGTAGTCAGGGTTCTTCCATAAGTTGCCTGCACTGCTCCAGGCAGCCATTATGTAAATGTCTCCCTGATAAAGCAACCCGCGAACCCAGGCTTGGCCTGCTCCGGCGGAGTCACTGGCAAAAACATCCATTCCTTCGATGAAGGAACCGTCGGGGAATTCCTTTCGCAAGGGAGCGTCCCGCACTACCGAAACGCTCATGGTATCGAGAATGCGCCTGACCCGCTCAACAACCTCATCTGCCCCGGCAATATTGTTTTCTTTGCCCCGGACATTAAAAAAGGAGGAAACCGAGCAGCCTTCCCCTTTTTCACCATACCGGTCACAGAAAGTAAGTGAAACTCTGACCGCAGGCCAATCATCATCTGAGGACGGTTCTTCACTGGGAACTTTTGTGACCATTTTCCCACACCCGGATGGGAAAATCGCCTGGAACTCACCCCTGATGGATGAGAAAGACACCTGACGGTCACTCAATACCGGTTCATTGTCAGAAGAACCGGACAATTCCGGGTCCTGGTATTGCCCCCAGCAGAGCGTGGACGACATCAGGGCCAACAATATCAATAACATCAATCTTGAGGCTTTCATCAAATCTCCTTTTTATCCAGAAGCTCTTCAACCTGGTCCATGAGCGAGGCAAAAAGCCCCACCACATTTTCCATGGGACCGCTACTGGCCATATTCACACCGCCGAGAGCAACTGTTTCGACGGGATATTTACTGCATCCTGAACGCAAAATATCCAGGTACTGTTCCCGATCTTTTTGTTTTCCTTCGAGAACCTTACGCGACAAAGCCACCGCCGCGGAATAGGCTGTGGCATATTGGTATACATAATAGTTATAGAAGAAGTGGGGAATTCGCGACCAGGTCAAGGGACTGAGGTCGGAATTAAAGACAGCCTCGGGGCCCCAATACTTGACAAGAATTTCCTGATAAAGACTTCCCAGGGCATCTGCAGTGAGGGTTTCCCCGTTTTCCCCCATCTGGTGCATACGGTATTCGAATTCAGCAAACATGGTTTGGCGGAAAACGGTGTTGTTGATTTGAGAAAGGTGATGATCCAGCAGGAAGAGCTTGCGCTGGTGATCGTCGCTGGACTTCAGAAGATGGTCCATCAGCAACAGCTCATTAAAGGTTGAAGCCACCTCAGCAGTGAATATTGGGTAGCTGCCATACACATAAGGCTGGTTCTGAACAGCCAAATAAGAGTGCATGGAGTGGCCCAATTCGTGGGCGAAGGTGAAAGTATCGCCCAGTTGGTCGGCCCAGTTCAGAAGAATGTACGGCTGGGTGTCGTAAACACCGTTACTGTAACCGCCACTACGCTTTCCGGCGGTCTCATGAACGTCGATCCAGCCACCATTGATGCCTTTTTCCACCTGAGAAACATATTTTTGACCCAAAGGCTCGAAGGCCTTCAGCACCACCTCACAAGCCTCATCGTAATCGAATCGGAATTTGCCTTTGGGAAAAAGAGGGACTGCCAAATCGTACTCATGTAATTCGTCCAGACCCAAAACCCGTTTTTTCAGTGAAGTGTAACGGTGCAGGGTATCGACATTATCAGAAACTGTGGAAATAAGACTGTGGAAGACCTCCGTGGGCACTCCATCAGGGTGCAGGCTGGCCTCAAGAGTGCCTTCGTGCTTTCGGGCCCGGGCGAAGAAGACATGGTTCTTAACGTTGGCATCCATATTGGCAGCCAAGGTGTTCTTCATTTTTCCATAAGTCCCCAGGAAAGATTCGTAAGACTCCTTGCGCACACGGCGGTCAGTCCCTTTCAGGAACTTGTAATACCGGCCTTTGGTTAAAGTGACCAAATCGCCATTTTTGTCTTCAATTTGACCCAAATCCAGATCGGCATTGTCGAAAGCGTTAAAAACCTGAGAAGCGCCCTGAGACATGAGGCCTGCAGCGGCAAGCATAGCTTCCTGTTCCGCTGGCAGGGTGTGATTCCGTGCCCGTTGAATGTTATGGATGAAGTGTTCGTACAGAGCCAATCCGGGCTCTTGCCGGGTCAACCGGGTCAATTTTTCCGGTTCAATGGACAGCAACTCAGATTCAAACCAACTGACCGATTCACTGTACCCCACGGCCAGGCTGGCAACGCGGCCTTTTCGGCCGGTATTCTCGCTGTTTCGTGTGTCTTCATCGCTTTTCATGCCTGCAAATACATAGACTTTTTCCAGAAGCCGCTGGCTTGTGTGCACGGACTCAATGGTTTGCAGAAGATCGGCCCCTGAATTTTTTAACGTGCCCTGGCGTTTAGCCAAGGCCGGTAACTGGGCTTCCAGTTCAGAAAATGCCTTCTCCCAGGATTCCCAGTCCGGAAAAATCAGATCCAGCTGCCATTTGTATTTTTTATCAATTTCAGATCTTTCTTTCAAATCACTGCCCGATGGAGGTTCCGATTGAAAATTTGGGCCCGGTGAGTTTTGTGAAAACAGATTTCTGGACATACCGATAGCTGCCTTTCAAACAAGTGTGAGGTTTCATTATCAGAAGATTAAAACAAGGAAGGCCCCTTGCCAACCACAGACCCAAACGGGAATGGTTTTACAAGGGGCCTGAGAGGAGAAACCGGGCTAGGAAATTGTCTCTTTTTCTTTTTCTTTTGACGTTTCCAAAGTCCTGACAATATCTTCCCGAAGAGTTTTCATATTGAAAGGCTTGGGAATGAACTTTGTGGCACCCAGATCCAACAGGTCCGCAATGTCTTTCATGCGCACTACCCCACTCATAATAAGAATGGGAATATGGGACATTTTGGGATCACCCTTGACCGTGGTAATTAACTGACGACCATCGAGAACGGGCATACTGATATCAGTCAGAATTAAATCAAAATCGTTGTTGCAGCGCAAGGCATCCAGCGCATGAATACCGTCGCTTGCCAGGAACACAACAGCATCCAACCTGGAAACAGCCTTGGCCAAAAGTTTCCGCATAACAGGATCGTCATCTACTATCAAAATCTTCGACATAATAATCTCCCCAGATTATCGATGGCCCAGCGGCCGTTAACCCCCAAGCAGTTTATTTTTTATAAACTGCCGGCATTACATAATTGTAAGGCGTATCATCACGACCCAAGGTTTCCGAGTGACCAATAAACAGATAACCACCAGGGGTCGTATGTTTATGGTATTTACCAACCAAAACATTGCGGGTGGCCCGGTCGAAATAGATCATCACGTTCCTGCAGAAAACCGTGTCGAATGGTTTTTTGAACGGGAAGGTGGCGTCCATTAAATTGTGACGGCGGAAGAAAATCCTTTTGCGGACTTCGTCTTTCACCAGCATGGAGCCGTCTTTTTGTTTAGTAAAATATTTGCTCTTCAGGTTGGGTGGCAACTCGGCAACCTTGTCGGCCGGATAGGTTGCCTGCATGGCAGTTTTAAGTGCCGTGGCAGAAAGATCGGTAGCCAGTAAAATGGGATTCCATTTGGCCAAATTACCACCAAAGTGTTCCATCATGAGCATCATCAAGGTATAGGGCTCTTCCCCCGAAGAACAACCGGCGCACCAGATTCGCATCTCGGTCTGATTCAACTTTTGGCGATTGGCCTGTAATTCCGGCAAAACCGTTTGCTGGAAAAATTCAAAGTGAGCTTTTTCCCGATTAAAAAATGTGTGGTTTGTGGAAATTCGGTTAGCAAGTTCTTCCAAACCTTCACAGGACCGATCGCTGGTCAACCAGGAGAAGTAGTCCTGAAAAGAAGAAAAGTTTCTTTCCCGCAAAACCTTTTGTAACCGGCCTACAACCAGAGTTTTTTTCTGGTCCGTCAGGTTGATACCAAAATTATCATAAACCAATTTTCGAATCTGATCGAATTCCCGATCAGTGATCTTGCCAGCTGCACCCTTAGCCTTTGCTGGTGTTTTTGTGCCGATTGCCATAAAAGAAGCAGCCTTTCCTACAGGGGAACCTCAAAAGTGATTCCGATTTCGCTTAAAGTGGACAGGAACTTTTTCTTTTCGACAGGCTTGACGACATAGCCATCGGCCGAGGCCTTAAAGGCTTCTCGAATGCTGCGGTGATCTTCCAGGCTGGTGGTCATAATGATTTTGGCGCCATCGCCCAGTTGCAAATCATTTTTTTCTTCATAGTCACGAATCAACTTCAGGGTTTCGTGGCCATTCATGCCCGGCATCATGATGTCCAGGCAAATCAGGTCGTACTGTTCTCCCTGGTCCACGGAATATTTCACGGCATCAACAGCTTCTTCGCCATTGACGGCAACATCGCAGTCTCCAAATGGTTCGAGATAGCGGCACAACAAACGTCGACTGATAAAATCATCTTCCACAACCAAGATACGCATGGCTCTACTCCAAGATGTTATTTGTTCGGGAAGTCGACCGAGACCTCCACCCGACAGTGAGTTCTTCGGCAAGTATGAAAAGGACTTGAATATTTCTTTATGTCTCCGGGAATATTTGGCGTTGGGGCCAAGGTGTTCTACTTTATGTGCCTGAGTTCCAAAAACTGACAGGGCTCAAAAATTCAATAAAACCTCAGAAAGCGAAATTTAAAATGGGTATTTTAGGTGCAATTATTGGTGGCAGCCTGGGTTTGCTGGTTGGCGGACCCTTTGGTGCTCTTCTAGGTGGGGCCCTTGGCGCCAACGTAAAAGTTAATGCCCATAAGGCCCATCCGGGCTCCCGCGACAGTGGGCCATCAGGTTATTCTCCCCTGCAGGACCAGCAAACTTTCATGCTGGCCATGATCAGTCTGGCTGCCAAAGTTGCCAAAGCCGACGGCAAGGTTACTGCCGATGAAGTTAAGGCCTTTGATGACTTCCTGCGCACAAATCTCCATATGGATGCCACCGAAAGACAGATTGCCGCCCGAATTTTTAATGAAGCGCGCGACTCCCACATTCCGGCCGAAGAGTTCGCGTCGCAAATGCGCCGACTCATGGGCCACCGCCGGGACCGTCTGCGGGACATGATTTCACTGCTGATGATGATTGCCATGGCCGATGGTCACTTCCATTCCGCCGAAGAAAAAATGATTCGCAGTATTGCCTCTCACATGGGACTGACGACTGCGGACTATGAAGCGGCTGCCGCCATGTTCGATACCGGAACCAATCTGCAGGCATCATATTCCGTTTTGGGTATTTCTGAATCGGCAACCGACGGGGAAGTTAAAAAAGCCTACCGCAACCTGGCCCGGGAATACCACCCCGATGTTTTGGCCAGCAAAGGCATGGGTGAAGAGTTTACTGCCTTTGCGGAAGACAAAATGAAATCCATCAACAATGCCTACTCGGATATAAAAAAGGACCGGGGATTATAAAGTGCCTGAATTGCCCGAAGTTGAAAATGTGGCCCTGGCCCTTCGGGCTCACTTAACCGGCCGCCGGTTAACGGATTTGCATATTGGCTACGAGGGAATTCTTCGACAGGGTGCCCGGGCCACTCGCAAGGCTTTAATCGGTCGCTGCATTGACCGGGTTCATCGTCACGGTAAATACATTATCATTAATTTTTCAGATGGAGTTCAGCCCGACTCACACCTGATGATTCACCTGCGCATGACCGGCCAGATTTTTATTCTCGACGATTACATTCCCGACAAACATGTGCATCTGACTTTTGATTTCGAAGGCCTTCCTGTTCATTACAGAGATGTACGGAAGTTTGGCCGGCTAGAACTGGTGGACCACCCGGAACACCCTTCGGCCATTGCTCATGTTGGGCCGGACATGCTATTGGTTCGCTTCAGGGAATGGTACGGCAGGATTTCCCACCGGCGGGCACCAATGAAAGCCCTTCTTCTTGACCAGGGCATTGCTTCGGGTCTGGGAAATATTTATGTGGATGAATCATTATTCCTGGCTGGGATTCATCCTTTGACCAAACCGGTGGATCTGGATGAAGAGGATTTACGGGAAGTCTGGCGCATCAGCAAACGGGTTCTCAGGAATTCCATCAAACACGGTGGAACCACTTTTATGGATTTTAAAGATTTTTACGGGAAGCCCGGGAATTTTCGCAGCCAGTTAAAAGTCTATGGACGAGCAGGACAGGGTTGTTCCCGTTGCGGCTCCACTATTGAAGGAATTCGCATTGCAGGGCGGTCCAGTTGTTTTTGTCCTGAATGTCAGCCTGGTTAGTGCGGGAATTAGACGCAGGAATCCGGGCGTGGCAAACCAGCCACCCGGCATGCCCCCTTGGCCGGTCCGTTTTCGAATAAATCGTAAATCTGCATGAGGGTGTATCCTGTTTCACGGCACAGAATCCGGATCATGGGAGCAGTGTTGTGCTCTTCCTGGAATTCTCGTAAATAGTCAATTACGCGCCAGTGTTCTTCGGTCAGTTTATCGATGCCTTCGTCCTGGGCTAAAGCCTGGGCCACTTTGTCGTTCCATTGTTCAGGATCCAGCAAATAGCCTTTTTCATCGAGGTCTACCCGAATTTTTCCGTTTTCAAAAATTGGCATACTGAGATTCCCGTTGGTAACCAGAGTGACAGGGTTAGTTGGAAAACGTGGGGTATTTTTGGGCATGAGTCAAAATAAAACCGGGAACCATCGCCCTACCCCTCGCCCTTGGGTATATGAAGCAACAATCCCCGGAATCGTGTCTGAATTGGGTAATGAGTTTAAATGACGCACTTTGGCCTCACAAAAAAACAAATCTTAAAATTTGATTGTGTTCAAGAATCCCCTCTTGATTACCAGAAACAATAGAATTATTACAGAATTCATCAGCGACGTCAATAGATATCCCGCAACACAGTTATTCTTCAATAACTTACAAAGCCCAGACCTTCCTGCCTGCCGCCACAGACACGTCACTTCATCAGAGTCATTTTTCTGACTTTGCTATTATTTCCCGCTTCAATTCGATAGAAATAGGTTCCTGAAGCCACGGTCTGGCCTTGATTGTCCTGACCTTCCCAAATGACCTCATGCTCGCCAGCAATACGATTTTCGTCTACCAAAGTGGCCACCTTGCGGCCATCGATTCCATAAACCACAAGCTTTACCGCCTGGGCTTCGGGCAAACTGAAGCTGATTCGGGTGCGAGGATTGAAGGGGTTGGGATGGTTGGCATTCAGGCTGAAAACCCGTGGTGTTACCGGGCTTCCCGATTGATCCAACGAGTGCTGAACTTCGCTGTTATCGTGGCCACGAATTTCGATTTCCAAATCTTTGGCTGCCAATGGCAGGTTGGAATTTATTACCAGCAGTTCACCGAGGCCAACAAGAGAAGTTCCCCGGCCCATAATTGCCAGGTTTGCATCCAGGCTGGTGCCTGTGTTTTTTAGAAACACAACGGAGCTCTGGCTTGCCAGTAAATTACCTGAAGTCACGCTATGAATAGCTCCGGCCGGTAGGTCAGCCTTGACGCGAATTCCTTTAATTCCGGAGCCATCCCAAAGATTCAACGAATATTGGCCAGGCTGCTTTTCAATCCACTGCAAATTGGCCGAGGCGAAAATTAGAGCATCTGTTTTACCGGTGGGTGAAACTTCGCCAAAGTTAATGGCAAAAATCATAAGATCTTCAAAACCTACAGTGTTATCGGTTTCAGGTATTCCAAATCCATTTGAGTTGTCAGTTGGACCGACATCGCAGGTATTGTCGTAAAACGCGTCGCCTTCGCTTTCACCGAAGGAGTCGCCCAGAACGGAAATATCGAGAACATCAACCGTTCCATTCAGGGCAAAAACATCGCCCAGCCAATAGTTGGAGGCCCGGTCATTTTCCGGAGCAACAGCACTGGCATTGCCAACGGCATCCACAGCGAAAACTTCATAGTAGTAAATGCCACGCTTGCTGGAGTCCGACCATGTATGTTCGGCTTCCGGAATGACCGAAGAGGTGACCAGCACCCACTCTCCCAGGGGATTGAGCTGAATGTCATTGTAGTCCACAGGACGGGTGGGTATCGTGTTTCCAGGAATGTCATCGTATTCGGGATAAATTGAAACATGACCTCCGTCGTGCCACAGACCGGAATACACTTCGAAGTGATCCACGTCCAGTCCGTTGTGATCCCAGGAAATTCCGATGCGGTTGTGGTGGGGGCTGGCTTCAATGTTGGTAACTGCCGCTGGAGCCAGACAATCGGCAATAAGACTGTCACCGTCGACAGTGGCCGGGAATGTGGTATTTGACGGATCACGCAAGGTTACATTTTCAATGGAAACAAGCCCGCCGCCATCGGCCAATGCCACACATTCAATAGTGAATAAATCGTAAACTCCCGGACCGGTCAGAGGCTGCGGGTTACCACCGGTGGTGGAACCGGTTACAGTGTAACTACCATTGCCGTTGTCGTAATGCAGGAACAGTTCGGTACCGCCCCAGGGGTTAAAAGTTACCGGCGAATGAGGGGTTCCCAGGGTACCGTCTGCGTGAATTTCAATATTGTACAGGAACAAATCCGGAGTGGCGGGACCCGCAGCGTACGAAACCGTATAGGTTACCGGATCACCACAAGCTACCGGACCGGCTGGTGACGGAGTCAGGAACAATCCGCCAGCTCCGTTAAAGGGCTGGTACTGAATGTTGTCGTAAACTTCATTGCCAAGACCACCGGGATTGGTTACCGGATGAAACGGACCCGTTGGGTCGCCCCAGTTGTTATAACGAGCGTCATAAGCTATGGCTGTTGTTGAGAATGCCGCCAGTGGATAGTTGTCAAAGAAAGTGCAGTCGCGGGCTTGACCGGTAACCACACCAAGGGCTTCATAAGTTACCAGGCCCATGGCAAACTGACTGATTCGAACATCGTCCAGAGCCAGTTCTATTTCGTTGTCCGAGATAACCGCAACGCCCCAACTGTTATTGACTCCTATTCCAACCAGGTCCAGATCTGCCAGTTCCAGTATCAGGGGCCCGCCGGCTTTGGCCTGATCGCTCTCAAGCTCGATGGGCTGAGCAGGCAATTCTTCGAGTTCGCTTTGTGAGGCAAGGCTTTGTAATGGCAGGCTTTTGCCTACAATGCCGTTAAACGGAGAGTTTGTAATTTGGCCGCCGATGTAGCTGGTAGTATTGTCAAATACATACAGACTGCTTTCGCAGGAATCGAAGCTACACTCGGTGAGGGTTAATTTTGTACCCTCAAGCCCCAACATTCCCGTGGCGGTCCAGGTATCTGCCTCATAAGAGACATCGGAAACGGAGCAATAACTGGCAACCAATTCTGCCTTTGCCGAAACTTGCCAACCGTTCTGTACCGGGGCAACCACAAGGCCCTGGCCTGTAATATTTACGTTGCTGGAAACTGAATGCAAACCCAGGCCATGCAGGAGAATTCCGGTTTTCTGGAAATCATCCAATTCAACATTGGTGAAATCAAGATTTCGGTTCACGCCATCGAAAGCCACGGCAAACACACCATTACCGTGCAAGTCGTAGCTGAGGGGTTCTTCACGGATTCGGGTAATGTGAACATCGGTAAGAGAGCCGCCGGAGTCGAAATAGCCAAAGCCATGAAATGGCACATTGACGGAACCCTGGCCCCGACCATCGAGGGTCAACCCCGAAAAATTGATTCCGTCACAATTGGAAACAATGATTACAGGATATTGGGGATAGGTATTGATGGAAACAGACTCTGTTAGTATGGCAGGAGAGTCGATGAAAGTGATTCCCTGGCCTGCGCCGGCAATCATAATGTTGGTCAGGTTTTCAAAAACCAGTTGTTCTTCGTAGTGGCCTGAGGCCACTTCAATAGTATCGCCAGCCAGGGCAACATCAATGGCACTTTGAATTGTTAGGTATGTTTCCGAACCGTCATGATTGACTGATAAAGTAGCCGCCTGGGTTGAACCCCATCCTACAAATATCAGACCCAAACACAACGCGACTCTCCCCCAAAAGTGTTGCATGACATCCCCCGATTTTGTGTTTGTCTCCCTGTATGTCTTTAATTGTGTCCTTACTTCATCAGGGTGACTCTTTGAACCTTTTTATAAGGCCCTGCTTCAAGATGAAAAAGATACACACCGGAAGGTTGCGACCGGCCGGCGTTGTCTTTTCCGCTCCAATAATCCTGATGATTTCCGCCGCTGCGGATTTCATTGACCAGGGTTTTTATTAACTTACCATCGAGTCCGTAGACTGACAAGCAGGTATGTTGTTGTTCCGGTAAGGTATAATTTATTTGCGTTCTTGGGTTGAATGGGTTGGGGAAACAAGCCAAAGACAAGCTTTCCGACAGGACTGGCTGAACCGCACTCAGATCATCGCCAACATAAATGTTGGTCGAAGCCAGGGTGACGTCCGGAACAACGATTGAACCAGTTTCCACAAGCACTACATCGACCGCAACAATGGGAGAAACACCATTGGCCAGACCTTCGAATTCCCAAAAATACAATTCCCCGGGGTCTGTAATGTAATCGTTGGCACCCATGATGACACAGTAGCCATGCCACACATTGGGCTCGCTCAATTCAAAACCCTGAAACAGATTGAAGCCGGGCTCAGTGAAGAGCAGGCCGGGTCCGCCTGAGACTGAACCCACCACGGTGGGATCAAACTCTACGTAGATTTCAATAGTACGCAGATCGAGGCTGTCGTCGACAACGACGGACAGCCTGGCGATGGAACCAACCTCTACAGTGGTGTCGGCCGGGCTGAAGCGCAGAGCTACTTCAGCGGAGACCAAACCGGCAGTCCAAAGAAGAACTGCCACAATAGTTAGGGTAATTGTTTTTTGAGGGAACATGGCTTCCTCTTTTTTCAAAGGAGAGAGCAGGACGGCCTGCTCTCTCCAGAAACAAATTTACTTCATCAAGGTCATTTTCCGAACCTGGCTGTAAGGTCCAGCTTCGATTCGGTAGAAGTACAAGCCTGAAGCCTGAACCTGACCGGCATCGTTTTGGCCGTTCCAGATCACTTCATGCAAGCCAGCACTACGGGCTTCGTTGACCAGAGTGCGTACCAGTTTTCCGTCTACACCATAAACACTCAGGCGTACTTCCTGCGACTCGGGCAGGCTGAAGCTGATTTTGGTCATGGGGTTGAACGGGTTGGGGTAAGCTGCATTCAGGTTGAAGACCCGAGGCGTAAGGGTTCCGGATTCGCTATTCAGGCTGATTTCGATTTCCGAGTTGTCGCTGCCGCGCAATTCGATAATCAGGTCGCCCATAGCCAATTCGACCGAACTGTTAACCAGAATTAAGTCGCCCTGGCCAACAAATCCCTGGTTCATACCCGTGACTGCCAGGCTGGCATCGAGGTTGGTTCCCACGTTGCGCAAGAAGGTCATTTCATTTTGCTCGTCCAGCAAGGAACCAGCAGAAACTGTGACCGTGGCGCCCTGAGGAATTACCGCACTCAAGTGCACTCCTTTTAGGCCCGTGGCTTCGTTCAGGCGCAGAGCGTAACTGCCCTCGTCGTAACGAACCCAGGACATGTCGGCGGTACGGGAAATGTTGGACTTGGCTTTGTTGGTTGGAGTAACTACACCAAAGTTCATGGAGTAAACCATGAGATCTTCGAAGTTGATGTTGTTGTCTGTGGTGGGAATGCCTACTCGGCTCCAGTCGTCGGTGGGGCCTACATCAACAATGTTGTTGTAGCTGCCGTCGCCGTGGGAAGTACCAAAGGCATCACCCAGGTTGGTCATGTCGTATAAGTCTACAGTGCCATAACCAGCGGTCAGAGCAGAAGTATCGCCCAACCAGTAGTTGGTGGCTCTGTCGTTTGCAGCAGCGGCGCTGGAGTTGTTTCCACCAGGCATGGCTGCATCGACTGCGAATACTTCGTAGTAATAAACACCACGGTTGGTCGCGTCAGCCCAGATGTCGTCGAAGGTTAACGTACCGGCCAGAGTTGTTCCTGCCAGTTCCCATTCTGCACTTGCCAGGGCAACCGAACGACTGCCGGGGCGAGTGGGAATGACATCGCCGGCCAGA
>JAAEOA010000149.1 GCA_024223715.1 bacterium
CCAGGCCATCATGCATCCACCGTCAGTAGAAACCTGTTCCAACCCCAAGGCCAGAACTTCCTGTTGGTACACCACTCCCTTGGAAAAAATATTCTGGAATTCAGCTTCCTTGGCGACTTTGGACCTTTTTAGATGGTTTTTCGTCAAATAGCTGGCTCCCCATTGCGCCCCGGCCAGGATAATTACCAAGGATAGGGTCAGCGGAATCAGGACCCTTCGGCGGATATTAAAGGTTCCCTGAGGGTGGGTCATCGTTTGATCTCCACTGACGTCCCCATGGCAAGGACGATTGTGTAATATTTCTTCAGAATGTTTCCCGAACACAGGGAGTTGCCAAGCAGGGGAGTCCATCCCAGTAACAATATCATGGTCATCAACCCCACTCTCTTGTATAAAAATTCAAACAGTCGCAACACTCCATACATGGATTTAATTCCTACCTTGGCCTTCGGAATAGAATACCTCTTGTTGAATCTTGTTTATCGTCTCAAAAACAGATTTGTTTAGGGGTTTTTAAAGGAAACCCTATCGACCTGAAATACACCGAACCGGCCGCAGACATGACTGAGATAGTGGCAGTCGACTTCTTCACAGTTCCAACTGGTACCTTCCGTTCTCTCTACGTCTTCGTGATTCTGTCTCTGGATCGGTGTGGGATTGTCCACATCAAAGTGACGAATTCGCCAACCGCCGAGTGGACCTGCCTGCAACTCACGCAGGCTTTCCCTTTCGACACAACGCCTGGGTTGTGCCCAAAAGAATGTCGCTGGTTCAACTTGTGGCCATAGATTTGATTAAACATTGGAATTTTGTGTGTTTTAGGTTGAAGATTGCTGGGTATTTTTGTAAAAAAACACTCAGCGACATTCTCTTGGGCACAACCGATCCATCGCGTTTGTCGGCTCGCGCTCATCGTGAGGCCCTCCTCAGTGAGGAGGTTCGCCGGGTGCGGGCAGAAAACCGGAAAGTGTACGGCGCGCGAAAAGTGTGGCGTCAGTTAAACCGGAAAATCTTCCTGCTCATCATTGGCAATCAGGTACGTTTCAAAAGAAAAACAGGAAAGCACTGTTACAACGCGTACTTGTCAGGAGGCCAGGTTCCAATCTTGATTCGTGCTAAATTCATCTGATCATCCATCAAGAAACAATCGCTGGGAACCCCAAAAATGATCACCGAAAAAAAAAAATGAAAACAACAATTTATCCTAGTTGGCCATTAGAGGCCGTTTGACAGCCACATTGCAACTAAGGTCATCATTACTAAAAAATAAACTCAATTTTTAAAAGACACTTTCCGATTCCACATTCTCTGCTGCAATGAAGTAGCAAAAATAAACAAACTGATGCAAACCAGATACATTTTTGGGCTGCTTCAGGAGAAAAAGTGATCACCCATGTGTCGCCCACAAAGGTGCCTTGCCTTTACCATCATTCTATGCCTTCTTCCGCTCGTTGCCATGGCTTCCGGGACTGCCGCCGGAACATTCATCGACTGCCAGGCCATGGTGACCTATTCCCAGGCTGGGGAAGATCTGGCGGTTGTTAGTAATCTGGTTTCTTTCTCGGTGAATGAAGTCCTCGACTTCACCCTGGTGTGGCAGGACGCATCAGAAGTCCCCGTCTACGCAGGCGAAACGGGAGCGGTTCTCACCTTCCAACTGCAAAATACTGGTAACGGCTGGGAGACTTTCCAACTGTCCATCATCAACGCTCTTTCGGGTGACGATTTCGATCCTCTATCTCCCAGCATCTACTTCGACAGCAACGGTAACGGCATCTTCGATCCACTGTTGGACGAAATCTACCTTGAAACCGGCAATACTCCCGAACTTGCCGCAGACGAACCCCTTACAATATTCCTGATCTCCAACGTGCCGACAGACCTGGCGAGCGGTGATCGCGGGCATTTGAAAATAGCCGCCGGATCGGAAGAAGGATACGGAGCCCCTGGCACCATCGTGCACGGTCAAGGCGATGGAGGCACCGATGCCATCATCGGCCTCGGCGGTGGTTTTGCCGAAGCAACAGGCACCCTGATTCTTGCCTCGGTGCAAATCAACCTGGCCAAATCGGCCCTGGTCACCAATCACGATGGACAATCCCTGGCTCCGGGCTTTGTCGACACAACTTCTACCATCACCTACACCATCGAAGTTACCGCCACAGGCTTTGGTACTGCCCACGAAGTGACAGTCACCGATCCTATTCCCCCCGGAACCGTTTATCTGCCGGGCACTCTCTTCCTCAACGAAATCCCACTGACTGATGCTCACGACTCGGATATGGGCGACGCCGCGGGACAAATGGAGGGCACGATTACCATCGCCCTTGGAGATATGACAGCTGATACACCGATCCAACAAATCTCTTTCCAAGTCACCCTTGAATAACCCAGGAGGTAATGAATTGAAAACCATTCAAACTAAGCTGGTAACGCTGATGATTCTGCAGATGTGTGCGGGTCTTTTTTGCGTTACAGAAGCCTCGGCACAATCCAGTGATGCTGCCGGTGGTGAACTAACGTTGCAGGCCTACGCAGAAGTGGAGGTAATGCATGAAAATCCAGATGGCACTCGTGAGAAAAAGCGGGTCTCGGCCGATACCGTTGTGCCAGGGGACGAGGTAATTTACACCCTGATTTACGACAATCGGGGGGCCGAACCAGCAGATGAAATATCCATCACAAATCCCATTCCCAAACATATGGAATTCCACCATGCCACCGCCAACCCGGTTTGGTTGGAGACAGTTTTGTCGGTGGACGGAGGCCAGGTGTTTGGACCTCTTACCGATCTGACAGTGACTGACAGTGCAGGTCAGACCCGTCGAGCGATAGCGCAAGACTGCACACACATTCGTTGGCAATTCCGCAAGTCCCTGGCACCGGGTGAATCCGGCCAGGTTAGTTACATAACCCGGTTGCAATAGCAACATCTTCAGGAGGAAGAACAAATGATGAGAACGATTACAAAACTATTCGGCATGAGCCAAATGCTCGTGTTGATCCTGGCGGGCACAGCCCTCGCTGGCGGTACACCTTCGGGCACGGTTGTGGACAACACCGCAACTGTAGATTATCAGGTCGGCGGCATGGCCCAAACGACTATTAACAGTAATACCGCATCCTTCCTGGTGGACAACCGGGTCGACGTGACGGTGGCCACTCTGGATGTAGCAAACATCGTGGTGGTGCCAGGCATGATGTCCCAGGTTTTGAGTTTTTCGGTAACCAACAACGGCAACACCGTGCAGGATTACGCTCTTAATGCACTAGCCGATGCCAGTGACGACGTGGATGCCACCAATGTGAATGTCTTTGTGGACGGGAATAACAACGGCACCTACGAAGTGGGAACCGACGTCGTGCCCTACCTTGATGAATTGGCCATTGATGCAACCCAGACCGTATTTATCGTCAGCGATATTCCCCTGTCCGTTATGGACGCTGATATAGCCGGCTATCACCTGTTGGCTCAAACCAGCTACGGATCCGGTCCTAATATTCAGGGAAGCATTATCGATGCCGATGATGCCGACGAAGCCGATGATGCAGCGGCCGTACAGGTCGTCTTTGCCGACGGTGCGGGTTCCTCGGATGCGGCCAATGACGGTGCACACAGTAGTCGTTCAAACTATGAAGTGGCTTCGGCCAATCTTCTGGTCACCAAAACCCACAATGTGATCAGTGACCCCATCAACGGAACGACGAGACCCAAAAATATCCCAGGTGCCCAGGTAGGTTACAACACTTCCCTGACCAATAATGGTGGTTCGGACGCCGATAACGTCGTTGTCATTGATCCAATCCCGGCCAGCACCGGCTTCGTGGTCGGTAGCCACGCAGTCCTTCCGGGCGGAACCATGGAGTACAGCAACGATAACGGCGCCACCTGGACCTACGTCCCGCTTGACACTGGTGACGGCACTGACCCCAATGTCACCGATATGCGGATTTTATTTCCAAGCATCATTTCCAGCGGAACTGCCCAGAGTACATATCAGGTGGTCATCCAATAGAGGTACTGTCTAAATGATAAGCTGGAGACTTATTTTGCCAATTGGAATCAGGACTCGTGAGAGGGTCCTGTTTCCTCATGCAATAATGTGTGTCTGGCTGGTCTTTGTCTGTCTTGGGAGCGTCGCTACGGTTTGGGCCGAGCAGGCTCCCGGTACCATTATTAACAACACGGCCAGAGCTACTTATGCGACGGGGGTTCATCCCGTCATCACCATGGAAAGCAACCTAGTGGCTCTGGCCGTAGTTCCCACCAGAACAATAAGCAGTGTGGAATTCCTGCGTTTTCAACCTGATGGGGGTGCAGCCAACTCAGAACTCTTTACCAATGCCGAGTACAGCACGGGAGGTGATGCCACCGGCCCCTTCCTGCCCCTGCCTGTTCCCAGATCCCGGACTGGTGAGCTCATCGATTTTTCCCAGCCGATTCCTCTTGAAGTGTGCTCATTGTTTTCCCAGGGCGACCCCGTATTTTTGCGTGTGGTCGATCCTGACCAGAACCGTGACGCCCAGCAATACGATTCAGTATTATTGACCATCGCCAACAATTCCCTGAATGATCGTGAATTTTTGAGACTGTTTGAGACCGGGCCCAATACCGGTCACTTTCTGGGTTTCATTCAAACTGCAAACAGTTCTTTAGCCCAGTCTTATGACGGCCTGATGGGTGTTGAGCAAAACCAAACCGTGCAGACTTCCTATGTGGACATCTACGACACAATGGACCAGGCTTCGGTGCCGGCAATCTTCGATCCCATCGGACGTATCTTCGACTCCCACACTGGGGAACCCTTGTCGGGAGTGACGATACGCCTGGTGGATCATCAAACCGGTGCAGCGGCGACGGTTTTTTGTGCTGATGGAGTAAGTCCTTTTCCCGCCGAAATTACCATCGGTCAACCAATGACCGTCGGCAATGGAACCAGCTACGATTTTGGACCGGGAGGATATCGTTTTCCCTTTGTTCCAGCGGGCCAATACCGTTTGGAAGTCATAGCATCACCCGGTTATAGGGCTCCAAGCACATTCACCGACGAAATCCTGCAAAATCTTCCCAACGCACCCTACGCTCTGGCCACTCCGGGTTCACGCAGCGAACCGTTCTTAGCAACAGGCCTGCCTTTGCATATAGACATCCCGGTGGATAAGGTCGACACCGACCTTTTCGTGACCAAATCCGCAGGCAAAACAAGCGTTGCCGTGGGTGACTTTCTGCCTTACGAAATCCGGATTCAGAATTCCACAACAAACGACGCCACGGACCTGACGGTGATTGACCGTCTGCCAGTGGGTTTTCGTTACCAGCAGGGATCACACCTGGTGGACGGCCAACCTGCAGCCGACCCGTCAATTTCCGACGATGGCCGTACTTTGATCTTTACCCGCCCCTTTCTTTCTCAGGGAACGGGCTTCACGATTCGTTACGTTCTAACGGTGGTCCCGGGGGCTCCGACGGGCAATGCAGTTAACCGTGCCCAGGCGCAATGGGCCCAAACCATCAGTAACGAAGCCACGGCCATGGTGACGGTGAAACGCGATTTGTTCGGAGAGAAAAATACCATCATAGGTCAGGTTCTGGGCTACGATTGTCAGAGTGATTCAACAACCGACGGCAAGGGTATTGCCGGTGTTCGGATTTATCTGGAAAGCGGGGCCTTTGCCGTGACCGACGAGCAGGGCCGATATCATATCGCGGGCATTTCGCCAGGCGCCCATGTGGTTCAAATGGATAGAGAGAGTCTGCCGGATCAGTACCTCCCCGGTGATTGCAGGGAAGATACTCTCTATAGCCAACACCCCTGGTCACATCTGGTAGACCTGCAGGGTGGCACCATGTGGCGCAGTGATTTTCGTTTACGCCGAGTGCCTCCTGCCAATGGTTCAATCGGTCTGGAAATGGACACCGCACTTCAGGGAGACCAGATATCAGGGAGGGTTCAGCTCAGTACCGAAGCTGTGCCCGTTCGAAATTTACGCCTGACTGTGGTCCTGCCCGAAGGCACCACCTACACACCTGGCAGCTCGCGTTTGATTAACAGGTCGTTGCCGGACCCGGCCATAACCGACGGCAATCTGGTTTACCGATTGGGTGAAATGGAAGCGGGAGGGATTGCAGACTTGCAGTTCGAAGCTCAGGTCAATCCTCCTTTGCGTCGGGCCCAGCTGGAAGTCAAGACCCTCCTTGTATGCGATACGCCCACCCAACGCAATGCTCGTACAAAAGTTGTGCGCACCACGATGAATCTCCTTCCTGAAACCATCCGTGAAGAACAACCTGAGATAATCCTGCATCCTCACTTCGCCAGCTTGAGTGCTGATTTGAGCCATCAGGACATGGCTCAGATCGACACCCTGCTGGCAGATTTAAATAACTTGGACAAATTGGATATTGTGGCGGTAAAGGTGATCGGCCACACCGACGGCCAGCGCATTCGGCCCGGAGCTCACTCCAAGTACCCGGACAATCACGCTTTATCTCAGGCACGAGCAGATGCTGTGGGTAAATATCTTTCCCGCACTCTGAAACTGCACGAATCTCGAATGACGATGTACGGCAGGGGCGCAAGTGAACCAATGGCCGACAACCGTACAGCCGAAGGCCGGGCACTGAACAGACGGGTCATCCTGCAAATCTGGACCGAGAAAGTTGTGCACCTGTTGCCCGAGGATGTCGTACGCGATCATGAGCGGGTCAAGCTGGCTGTTGTTGGTTTCCGTCCCGGGGAGAACTGGCCGGCCAAAGAAACGGCGATATCCAAGCCAAACGTCATGCCCGACTACGACCAAACGTGGCTGGCTACTTCCGGTCCCGGGGAACGCATCCTGTGGCCCCCCGCTGGTCACCTCCCCCATTTGCCGGCTCTTAAACTTGCGGTGCAACACGCTGCCGCCGACAGTGTACACATATTTATTAACGGTCAACGAACCGGCCATATGAATTTTGTGGGCCAGGCCGTCAGTGCCGACGGCACCCGTTCGGTGAGCACCTGGAACGGCCTGGATCTGGATCTTGGTGACAACATCCTGACTGTGAAGATCACCGACTCCAGGAGCCGGTTGGTTAGGCACCTTGAACGCACGGTCCACTACTCGAGCCCGCCGGTATTTGCTGAACTGGTGCCCGAGCGTTCGGTGCTGGTGGCCGACGGCAAAACTATTCCTGTCCTCGCCTTGCGCCTGACTGACAACATGGGTTACCCGGCTCGTCGTGAAGTGGTCGGTAAGTTCACGGTTGCTGCTCCTCACGAGGCCTGGCGAGACAAGGGTGAATCCCAACGCGAGACTATCGTTGAACTCCAGAAAAAAACTCCCAACTACACGGTGGGCCCCGATGGCATCGCTCTATTGCGACTGGCTCCTACTACCACATCCGGCGAGGCGTTGATTAATCTGGGCTTGCAAGATCACACCGAAGAAATTCGGGTTTGGCTGGAGCCTCAATCACGTGATTGGATCCTCGCTGGGGTGGCCGAAGGCACCATGGGTTACAATACGGTGGTCGGCAACCTGGAGAACCTAAAAGCAAATGATTCTCCTGAGGGTTTCTACACCGAGGGACGTCTGGCATTTTTTGCCAAGGGACGCCTGAAGGGCAAGTGGCTGTTGACCATGGCCTATGATAGCCAAAATCCGGATCCGGGACCGGGCTCGGGACTGTTCGGCGTTGTCGACCCTGACGCCTACTATACAGTCTATGGTGACGCGGTTATCCAAAAGCACGATGCCCCTACCAGGGACCACCTTTACATCCGGCTGGAACGCGAGCAATTCTACGCCCTCTACGGCGACTTCAACGCGGGATTAACGATGACCGAGTTGACCCCTTACAACCGGGCCATGACCGGTTTCAACAGTAGCGGACGGATAAATGATTTTGGTTTCGATGTTTTTGCCAGCAAGAACAGCCAAGGCTTCCGTCGTGACGAAATTCGGGGTGACGGCACCTCAGGTTTGTACCAGTTGTCGGCCGGCCGAATCATTCCCCAATCTGACAAGATCACTCTGCAGGTTCGCGACCAGTACCGCAACGAACTCATTCTCAGTGAACGCCCCCTGGTGCGGTCGGTGGACTACACTCTGGACGACCTTGACGGTACCCTCTTCTTCAAGGAGGTGATCCCCAGCCAGGACGAGAATTTCAACCCGGTGTGGATTGTTGCCGAATATGAAACTGATGACGCGACTGAAGCTGAGATAACCACTGGTGGGCGAGGCTCCTGGAGGCCGGACGGACAAGCATTGGAAGTGGGAGTTAGCGCCATCCGCGAAGGTGGCCAGGGTGGGCGTGGTGATATTCTGGCTGGTCTGGATACTCGATGGGATCTGACCCGATCGATCCGTTTGAAAGGTGAATACGGGGGCAGCAGTACCCGTGAAACCGGTTACAGTGAGGCTTGGTTTGGTGAAATCAGCAACCGGGTTGGCCCGGTGTTGGGTCGAATTTATTATCGGGACCAGGATGCTGGTTTCGGCCTGGGCCACCAAAACGCTGGGGAGTCTGGCACTCGAAAACTGGGAGCCAACATCAGCTGGCAGCAGTACGAAAACTGGCATGCGGATGGCATCTTGTTTTCGCGGCATAATTTAATCAGTGGTGCTGAACGCCACTTTGGAGAATTGAAGCTGAACCACAACGGCCGACGTTTCACCGCCGGTGTGGGACTGCGCGCTGCCAACGACGAAAATACTGACGGCCAAATGCTTCAGTCACGTCAGGTAACGGCTGATGCCTCCGTTAAGGTACTCCAAAACAAGGGACGTATCCGAATCAGCCGCGAACAATCAGTCTCCGGCCAGGATAACATTGCCGACTTCCCAACCCGCAGCGGCGTGGCCATGGAATACGAGGTTGTGCGCAACCAGAAGCTTTTCCTTACCCGGGAACTGGTCGATGGCGGAAGCTCCGCTGGGGACCGTACCCGTGCCGGAGTGGAATCTGTACCCTGGACCGGGGCTCAAATAACCTCCTCGGCTGAAAGCCGCAACCGGGAAAACGATCACCGGGTTTTCGCTAACCTCGGCCTGAAACAGAGTTTGCGCTTGAACGATTCCTGGCATCTGGACACCAGCCTCGACCACGGCCAAAGCACCGAGGCCGCCCCGGATTCCCTTGCGTCTTCCACTGCAAATCCGGACAACGATTTCACTGCGGGATCCCTGGGCATGACCTACCAAGCTGGCCTTTGGCTGGTGAGCCAGCGCCTGGAGTATCGCACCAGTGAAAACTCTGAAAAATGGGGTTGCATGGGTGGGGTTCATGTGGAGCCAGGCCAAAATCTGGGGCTGCTTGCAAGCGTGCGCCTGATTCGAACCAATTACCGACACGCGGGTCACCATAATCTTTCAGATTTGGGTCTGGGTCTTGCCTGGCGTCCCAAAGATAACCCCTGGACCATCCTGCAACGCCTGTCTTACCGCACCGAAGACAAGACCGGTGATCCCTTCGCAATTTCCAACTGGCGCATCGTCAACAATCTGAATGTGCTGCGCATGCTTGGGACACGCGACCAGGTCTCCACTCAGCTGGGTCTGCGGTACAACCGAGATACCATCGACGGCCGACAATACGACGGCTTCACCGACCAGTTGGGTCTGGAGTGGCGGCACTTCATTGGCAGTCGTTGGGACGTTGGCTTGCGGACAGCCACCCGCCACCATTGGCAAAGTGGGAGCATGGATTACAGCGCCGGTGTGAGCGGTGGGTTCAAGGTGCTTGAAGATCTTTGGCTCAGCTTGGGCTACAACTTCACCGGCTATCACGACCGCGATTTTTCCGCGGCAGATTATACGGCCCAGGGACCATATCTGAGGTTCCGGGTCAGACTCAATCAGGAAATGACTAATGAAATGCTGCGTTAGAAATACAATAATAAAGATGGTCTGGGCTCTGGCTTCAATGCTGGTCCTGGGAGCTCCGCTGGTAGTGGATACTGCCAGGGCGGGCACTCAAATCGGCCTGTATGAAACCCATGCTGGTCATGTGGATTTCGTGGGCACGGCTGGTTCACTGCGCAGTGACTCCAACTTGGGCAATTCCTGTGGCGTGGACAACATCGACTTTGCTCCTTTGGCTGATATACCAGCCGGGGCGACCATCCGGGCCGCCTATTTGTATTGGGCCGGATCCTGGTCCACTGTTCGGGGTTCCAACCAGCGCACACCCGATTGGGATGTAACCTTCGAAGGTACCAACATTACAGCGGATAGAACTTTCACCGAGGTATTCCGTCTTGGCAGAAACCGCTATAACTTCTTCAGCGGCATGAAAGATGTGACTGAAATCGTTTCAGCCAAAGGCAACGGCTTGTACTCCTTCGGGGATCTGGACGTAAATACTTCCAGCCCTCATTGTAATGTGCAGGCGGTGCTTGCCGGCTGGTCGTTGATCGTGGTCTTCGAACATCCGGATGAGTCACATCGCGTAGTAAACGTCTTTGATGGATTCCAGGTTTTTCGCGGTGGTCAGGTGGTTGTTACCGCCAATGGTTTCCAGATTTCCGCCTCCGACATCAACGGCAAAGTCGGACACCTGACCTGGGAAGGCGATCCTGAGAATAGCAACACTCTTGACGGCTTCAGTGAAAACCTGATCTTCAACGGCACCCCTCTTATCGATTCCCTGAATCCGGTGAACAACCAGTTCAACTCCACAGTGAATGCCTATGGCAGCAACAATCAGTGGGGAGTCGATCTGGATATTTACGACGTGACCCCTTACCTGAATGTCGGTGATACCCAGGCGACCACCGTTTACCGCTCGGGCCAGGATCTGGTCTTGCTTTCGGCCGAGGTCATTTCGGTGACAAATGTCCCCCTGACTGATCTGGGGTTCACCGCCGATCCGGACAACCCAATGGGCCTTTACGAACCCGGGCAAATACTTTTAAACCTGGTCAACTATGGCCCCAGTAACGAGGAGCAGCCAATGACCATTTCGGCCAACCTGCCAGCTGGCCTGACCTACACCGGAACCAGCACCGGAGATTGGACCGTTGATGACAATGCTTTGCCAAACCTGGTTTGGACGCATCCCGGGCCCCTGAACGTCGGCCAAAACTTACCTCTTGTATTCCAGGTCTTACCTCTGGCCGATGCTGTCGGCACCCCCAGCCTGACCGTTGAAGTAAATGGAGGCTCCTTCGACCAAAATCTTGCTAACAATAGTGGGACGGTGCCCCTTAACGTCATCATACCGACGGCGGAATTGGCTTCGGCCAGTTTCACTCAGGCTGTGGCCGATCCCATCAACGGAGTGGTTAACCCCAAGGCCATTCCTGGAGCATCTCTAATCTACACTGTAACAACCAGCAATATCAGGGCGGGACAGGTCGACGACAACAGTGTAATGGTTCTAAATCCCGTGCCCCCCAACACAATGCTTTTCGTCACAGATTTTCCCGGTACCAGCGACGGACCGATTCTCTTTATGGATGGAGTTCCAAGCAGCGGTCTTTCCTTGTGGCCGGAAAATTCCATTGGGGCCCATTCCAGGGTGGATTACTCCAGTGATGGTGGCACCAGTTTTAATTATCAACCGGTTCCCGACGCAATGGGATATGATCCGAGAGTGACCCATTTCCGAGTCCGCCTTCATGGTGTTTTTAACGGGCGGGATGTTACCGGTGCGAGTAGTTTTTCCCTGAAATTTAAGGTCATGTTGATCTAAATAAAAAATATAGCCGGTGTGCTAATTAAAAACTGAAGTTGCCTGCCTTTTTTCGAAATCTCGAAAGGGAAATAATTGTGTTGTCAGGAAGTATTGAAATGAGCACCACCCGTCCTGAGAACGAGCGGTTACGCAAGGAGCGGGGCTTCCTTAAGGAACTTCCGCCAACTTCGAGAGGAAAAGCCGGTCAATCAGACCGGCTTTGAATTCTCTGGATTCGTTGCTGGGCCCGGATGCCTGATCTATTCTCGTCCAGGATTAAGGCTTTCTGGTACTCTTTCAGGGCCAGAGAGCCTTTTCCTTGCTTGTCATAAACATCGCCCCGAAGAATAAACACTCGGCCATCGTGAGGGTCCAATGCCTGGAACAGCTCAAGAGTCTGCAGGGCCCCAGGAAAATCCTTCCCAATGATTTGCGCCTGGGCCAGGCTCCGTACAAGGAAGAGATCCCCCGTCTGGTCCACGGCATTCTTCAAAAGGGTTACGGCCTCTTCTCCCTGACCGAGGCGGATTTTACTGAAGGCTAAAACCCGGATGGCGACCACGCATGATTCGCAGCGAGCGATAACCCTTTCGGCCAGATCGGCGGCTTCGGCGAATTTCCCCTGTGAATATAACTTTTCCGTTTTCAACCCGGCGTTAAAAATCTCGATCATATCTTTGGGATCAGGCCTTTCACCGGTGGTGTCTCGAGCACCACTGTGCACATAACCCAGACTTCTTAAACGGTCGGCCTCTTCACTGGTGATATGGCGATCAGTGGCGGGTTTTGAATCGGCCTGGCCCAAAAGCGATTGCAATGAAGTGGCCAAAGGGGCTACCTGTTCATGGTGAGTGTTGTGAAGATTGTTCAATTCATCCGGATCATCAACCAAATTGTAATACTCCGATTTTGGAGCCCGAATGTATTTGTCATAATGGGATTGCAAACCGGAAAGAGGACTGCAGCCAGCCATATTCAAGGGACTTTCACTTTCCATATAAACAATGCGGTCGGGTGAAATGGGTTGGAGTAAACTATACCCATCTAAAACGGCAGACGGCCTGACTGCAACCATTTCACTGATGGTTGAACGCAAATCTATGAGCCCAGCCAGGGTGTTTTTTACGGCAAGGTGTCTGAAAATCAAGGAGGGGCAATTGACGACCAAAGGAACTTTCATTGTGCTGTTGTAAATGAACATTCCGTGAGTGGCTTCCTGATGCTCACCCAGACTTTCACCGTGGTCTGAAGTCAAAATGATGACGGTATTTTCCCGGACATCACTGGCATCCAACCAGTCGATCAACCGCTTGAGTTGAGAGTCGGTAAATGAAATTTCCGCATCATACCCCCGGTTTATAAAGGCCGGGTCATTTTGCAGTGGAGAAGTGTATGGTAGGTGAGCGTCGAAGTAGTGGACCCAGGCAAAAAACGGCTGGTCTGGTTGGTTCACCTGATGTTCCTTAAGCCAACTCAATGTGGCGTCGGTGACTTCATTGGCTGGCCGTTCATTAAAATCGGCCATCTTGGGGCGATAACCGGATTCACTGACCTGGAAATCATAATGATCAAACCCTCGATCCAGACCAAACCGTTTGTCCAGAACAAAGGATCCTATAAACGCTGCAGTGGCGTAGCCAGCGTTGTGCAGGTCTTCGGCAAGAGTGGATGGCTCAGATCCGAGAGCATACAAACCGTTGTCGCGAACACCGTGATTTAAAGGGGTTTGTCCAGTCATGATGGTTGCGTGCGAAGGTAAAGTCAGCGGAACGCTGGAAACGGCATCATAATACTGGACTCCTCCAGCGGCCAGGGAATCAATGGTGGGTGTCTGTGCCTTTTTGTAACCATAACACCCCAGACGGTCTTGGCGAACAGTGTCCAAGGTTACCAACAGGATATTAAACCCCTGGGCCTGGCCTGGTTGGAACAGTTGGCCCATGTTGGCAGGTTCTTTGTCGCCGCAGCCGCTGAGGCTAATCATGGCCAGGAAAAGTATGCCGGTCAGACCCCAAAGATGTTTCATGAATTCTCCAAGTTGTTCATTTCGAAGGTAGCTTTAAATCCAATTTTCGAGCGTGCTCTATGAAGCGTAAGCTCAATAAGCAAGTGCAACACTATCCATACTATCAGTCACCGCGCTGGAATGCGTGGATTTTGTCTAAGCAATACAAACACTTGTCAAAAGAAGAGCGGGATCACCTCGCTGTTCTCCAGGGGCAAGGAGTTCGATCAGGGTGATAGCCTTCACCTCGCCTGGTCTCCCTCGACAATATCAAGGGAAATACGCCAAAATGCTGACGTGGTTCATCCAACATATACCTGCCTCATCAAGACCAGGCTATGTCCGGGGATAAATCCGTTCAGTCCACAAACGAGCATCAATTTCTCGTTGCCGTCTGACCAGAATATTACTCTAAAAATCTACTTGAGGACAGGAAAAACCAATCCTTAGTTCCCCCTTTTTGACCACATGTTAACGGTTGTGCCCAAAAGAATGTCGCTGGCTCAAATTGTGGCCATAGATTTGATCAAACACTGGAGATTTATGTATTTTAGGTTGAAAATTGCTGGGTACTTTTGATAAAAAGAACCCAGCGACATTCTCGTGGGCACAACCGAATACGTCAAATAATCAGGATTTGATTTTACCAAAAACGAGATTACAGTTCTCAAAGATGAACTCAGTGATGACGATTTGGATAAAATAGGCGGCGGCGGTGGGGTTTGTTGTGCGATGCATGGGGTTATTTGAAATAATTAATATTAGCTAATGGGTTTCGCCCATCGATGACGTCAATTTTGCTGCGGCTGTGTCTGATGCTGGCTGTGCCTACCCAAAAACAAAGGCCCCTGCCTAAACAGGGGCCTTTTCCGTCAATCAGGCGAGATACTGAAAGTTGCAAATTTACCGATAATTTGCTTTCAGGTTGTCCCAGTTGCCGAAATCGGTAGCAACGGTGCCACACTCGACGATATTGGTGCTGGTATTGATGGAGAAGTCCCCAACCTCGCCGGCTCCATAAGTGCTAACAACCAGGAAATAGATGTTGCCCACGGTCAAAGTCAGGCCATCGTTTACGGTAAAGGCGCTCAACAGGCCTTCGCCATCATCGTCATCGGTGTACACGACATTCAATTCAGGGGAACCAAGATCAAAAGGATTGCAGTAGATGGTGAAGAAGGTGTCACCAATGGTAGTCAGGGCAGGATTTGCGATCATTTCGATGGGCTCGCTGTCAGAAACTTCGAAGCAGATAATTTCGAAATAAGTGCCGTCATTGCTGGAGTCTTCCACATTTGAGAAGCAATCCAGGCTCAACATACCAGTAAAGACACGGTCGTATGTGGGTGAATTTTCATCCAGGGTGCCACTGATGACGCCACGGTTGGCAGCATTGGACACAGCGTTCTGGTTGTCGATTCCTTTTTCGTTTGCAAAGGCCACTCCGGCCACCAACATCAGGGGGACAAGGATCAAATTAACAAATTTCATAGTTTTTCTCCGCTTTTATGTCATAATGCTGAGACTTGGTGAGTTATTATCATAGACGAACTGGGTGTTCTTTGTCAACAATAATGACGGCCTGTCCCTACCGTATCTGGCTTGACAATAGTCAGGTGCTGTCGCCAGCCTGACAGGAAATGTGAGAACCAAGCCCAGAAAGCCCGATCGTTTGGCGTCAGTTTAGGCCTCTAGGCATTTCGTTGCAAGACGTCCAGTTGATGACGCAGGGCAGGTTCTCAAGAACCAGGGATTGCCGTGTATTGAACCAGGAAAGCAGGAAATTCGGGAGGGGTTTTAGCATAATGAGACGTATCGTCCAAACAGGCTAAGTCGTTAGATTTCAATACGGATGGAAGAAACGATTGCACAGGGATTTGTTTGGATTAGTTACGGGGTTTCCGTATCAGATATTTCAGAACGAACCAGCTTACACGCCGGACACTTTATCTTACCTTCCTCAAGCTGCAAATTCACTCGACAATAGGGACATTGCAAATCCGGCGGAAGACGGCTGACTCCGGATTTGGAATACTCCTGCTGCCAATCCGGGGCAGCGGAATGTTTCCTGATTGAGAAAAGGGTGAAAAGGATCAAACCAGCTATGATGACTCGAAATACACCATCTACAGTTGGATCGCTCCCTCTTTCGGTATCCTGAAACGAAGCCCACATTGTTATTGCAAGAATAATCAATCCCGCAAATTTGAATGGCAGGCGTGTTCTTTTCAGAGAATGAGGGTTTTCTCCGCATTCATCGCAGAGCCACTTGGTTCGAATTCCCAACGGCAAAACCGGGATGAATAAAACAGCGCCGAAGGTCATGGATCTGGTCAGGGTGGAGTAGGCTGCTTTTTTACAGTTCAGGCATAAATCGTGGCGGAAGGCTTGGCGTTGGATTTTTATGGTTCTGATGCCGAAAAGAAATGGAATCATCATGCCACCACCTAAGGACAATTTTTCTTGAGGAGATCTGCAATGATCCGCATGTTCAAATCAAAACCCTGGAGATGAAATGATTCAGTCATTGAGAGGGTTTTTTTAAAATCAAAGTCATTCCGATTTTTATTTTTGTATTTTGTTAAAAAAGAGAACTCTTTCTGCAAAGATTTCCTGACTGCCTGAATTTCCGGGCAATGATCTCTATTCCAGATCGCATCCACCCCTGGGTTCAGCTGGTCCTGGACATGCAAGAAATAATTGATCTCCAACTCCACCGTTTGAGACGCGTCATGCAATGCTTCCAACTTCATTTCTGGAGTATCAAGTGACTGGAGTAGGTCCTTGATCATTGCTTCCTGAGGTAGTCGAGGACCGTTCCGAACATAGGCCTGGTTGCGGATTTTCCCAATAAATTGAAACTCGTTATCGGGCATTTCGGTGGCTATTTTCTTCATCTCTAAAACTGCAGAATCTAGTGACTTCGACTTCATCCCATTGGTGGTGTTTTGTTCTTTTTCAACAGACCGGAAGAGATCCAAAAACCTCGACAAATTATTATTTTCAGATGATCGTTTCAAGAATTCAGGATCATTTTCCAGGAGGTCGGCAGCTTTAAATTGGACCAATTCCCTTACCAGTTTATTGCTCTGGTCGGTCCTGTCCCAGGCAACTTGCCGTGGTGGAGATTCCTGCCAACCTTGAGTGTAATCAGTCTGCATTTGTTTAAGTATTTCCTGATCAACGTCCCCCTGGTCGTTTCCAAAGACAGGACATGCCAGACCCAAAAAAACAATCACTACAATGGGGCCGTGCGAAAAAAAGGTCTGCTGCCTCAAAATGTCCCCCTTGTTTTTCAATCAAACCGTTGGTTTCAGTATAGCGGAACTCTGTGTTTTTCAGTAGTAAAAAAATAAATCCGAATTCTTCACAGCGCCACTGTCAAATTTGGTATAATTCCCCCGATGGTCAGTCAGATGGAGCTTGGCCCGATTGGGGAATCATGAATCGATTGGGAAGATATGAAAAGGGCCCGATGGAGCTAAAGCCCACCTTCTTCAGTGGTGACCACACCTCTTTTTTAACCACTATCCTGGCAATATCCTTGTTCAGCATGATTTTCGGATGTGCACCAAAACGTGTGATTCCTGCCCGAATGCAGCTCCCCACCGGATCTGAATACTTTCTTAGAGGATTGCAACTTTCGAAAGCAGAAGAGATTCCGGGGCCGCTGCCAGCTGACGCCAAAACTATCCTCCGCCTGGAAAATGGCTCTATTCTGATCCTGGCGGACATGGATATTGACGCCGATGGCTCCCCCCGGGCAAAATCTCTCGATCCGCTATTCGGGCAACTCCAAACATCACTGCGTTATCCGGGAATTGATGGTCAAAGGCAGTTCATTGACTCTGAAGCTATCCCCTATTTTGTCCTGCCTTTGGGATTCGCAGAAGAGCACGGGCTGGAACTTGGTGATATTGGTGTGGTCATCTATATGGGAAGGCATTCCTTTGCCATTTATGCCGACAACGGCCCGGTGGGTAAAATCGGCGAAGGATCCATCCAGCTGGCGAGGCAGCTGGGATACACTCCCTGGGTATACTGGCTTGATAATGAAACATTTTCCACGCATGGGGCAATTTGTGAAACCGAAGTGGTTTATGTTGTTTTTCCTGGAACCAAACCCACGGAATTAGCGCCCGACACAATAAATGAAACGATTAGCCGCGTTGGTGCCAATTCTTTCCAATCCCAGGGGGGAAGAATTCCCTGAGGATTAATTTAGGCAAGGAGGCCGCCTGATGAATGTTACATCCAAAACTACCCTCTTGTTGTTTTTGGTGATTGTTTACTTTTTTCTTCCCAAAACAGTTTTGGCCGGGGAGATCACCTATCACGCCCAAGTCGAGTCCAAGGCTGGAGAAACTCCTCTGGATTTACTTCAGCGGTGCCAATTCGACCGTCGGCATTTGCCTGCTTTTCTCCAGCTGAATGAACTCGAAAGCCAGTGGCAGGAATTGCTAACAAGTAAGAAGTATCGTCTGCCAGCCTATGTTCGGAATTATTCAGATAATGGAATTCGGTTTGCCTTGGATATTCCCATGGGTGAAGCGGTGGTCGTTCGGGATTTCAATCAAAGGGTAGTTCGGGCCGGGTTAAAATCCTCCATTGCCGATGATCGGAAAATCTGGGTGCCTTATGACCATGTATTGGTCAGGGCCAATGGGAACCTGAAAGTTTCTCAATTATTGAACCAGTTTGGCCTTGGGGATATTCATCTCTCCGCATTCAATCGCCTCAATGATTTTATCGGCAAGCCTGGCAGTACGCCACTGGAAAATGGGCATTTGTATCGGTTGCCCATTCACAATGTGCTTTATGATGGGCCGTCAATTAGTGCTTCATTAGGGCTGACCCAATACGAAGCCAAGAAAGTTCTGAGTTTTAACCAGCGGGCAAATTCCAAGGGCCAAAAGCCTGAACCATGGGATGATCATTTGATTTGGGTACCCTATTTCCTTGGGGACAATCCTGTTTATGGACCTGTTTATCGTAATTTTGAAGTTAAAAGTGACCTGCTCATGGATTGTGTTTTCTATTTGAGCCCTGGGCACGGAGGGCCCGACCCCGGAACTTACGGGACGCGCGAAGGTGTGAAAATTTTTGAGGATGAATACGTGATGGATATTTCTCTGCGGTTGGCCAGGGAATTGGAAAGTTATGGCGCCGGAGTGGTCATGGCTATCGAGGATGAAGGTATTCGGGATATTAAGTTTTTGCCCCGTGACAGGGATGAAACGTTGCTGAAGGGCAAGGCCATTTCCGCCGATCAAAAGACGAGGTTACGAGATCGGGTGGAGCCGATTAATCGCATGTACAGTTCCAATGGGGGGAAGAAAAAACATCAACGCTTCCTTGCTCTTCACATTGATTTTAGGGAAGACAACGGTACGCATGTTGATTTTGATGTTTTCTTTCATGAGGACAGTGATGCGGGGCAGCAGTTGGCCACGCAATTGCAGCGGAATATTGAGGGGTATTATGATTCCCGGCTTGGGGGGAGAGATTTTGTGGGACGGATTGTGGGGCAGCCAGATGAGGACAGTTTTTTTGTTTTGCGGGAAACGCGGATGCCGGCGGTTTTGGTGGAGTTGGCCAATATCAGTAATGAATTGGATCAGTTGCGTTTTATTGTGATTGATAGTCGGCAGACGATTGCGGAGTTGTTGTGTTTGGGGTTGATTGGGGAGTGGAGTGGGAAGTGATGTGTCTCACAGAATCCCACCTTTAGTTTTTGGTTTTCAGATCACCGATCACAACCGAGTTGTTCGATAGGGTCCACTGCAATTCACGGTCACCTTCTCGAACCAGAATTTGCCCTTCTGGCCCGGTCTCATGGATTGTTGCTTCCGTTGACGAATCGGGTTTAAGATGCAGTAGCCAGACACGAGGAGTTTTCGACTGGTCTTCTCGAAACAAAAAGGCCTTGATGCTCAAGTCCCCAATTGTCCATTCAAACACCTTAAACCACCCGGACAATTGCAAATCATAGTAAATATCGGCGATAATGTAATAGTGCATGGAGTTGTTATTATTCCTGCTTAATTTCCTCAGATAGCTCCATTGATCCTCTCTGGTACGGAATTTTTCTTTCTCAAAGACAGCGAATTCCGGACCGAGAACTTTTATCAGGGCCGGTTCCGCTTGATGGACACGTGCTAAAGAGCCGTTAACTTTGATGCGGTCAGGGGCGAGTACACCCCAGGAAATTGTACCCCAGTAGTCCGCGAATCCATCGAACATCATGAGTTTCGGCATTTCGCGAATGGGGGTTAGTTCCTTGGCTTCGGAAGCTGTCGCGGTATGGCCTGAAATGAGTGTGCAGGAAATGAATAAGAAGAAAAAGAATTTCAGCCGCATTGATCTCCCCTTTTGGATGAATGTTTGGGCATTGTACCATAACTGCAGCCCTGTGCACCCCCAAAAACTCCATCACTGTCCCTACCGGTTAATCCATCCGACCAAATTATCAACGACCGCAAGGGCAAGTCAGGCAATTTGGGCACCGTAGGAAACTAATAATACGGCGAGTCCAAAGTTGACATATGATTTCATCAGCAGATTATTCGCAACCATCGAAACGATGACAAACCGATCCATCAAGCTGCCCGGCTTGGATGGAAAATGTTTTATGCAGCGTCGCAAAAATACCGATGGTGTAAGCCGCAGGGTACGGGCACCCTCTTGATCGAACCAGCATCGATTGCCTGGGCTGTGCTTGAAGCAGGTGTGTCCTTCTCAATACCCAAGTGTGTCCGCGACTTTTGGTTATAAGAAGAATACTCCTTCAAAATTCGGCGTAAATGTTTTTCATACAGTACAAAAATATGATCAAGATATTCGCTGTATCGAACGGAAAAGCCTGGATCAACTGCAAGCTAGTCCTGTCAGCAGTTGGATTTGTCGTGACTCTGATTTCCGTATTGGACCCCTACGTGATTCCGCCTTCGGAGTGTGGATTGAAAGCGTGCTGAAAATAGAGTAGAATGGGTCAACATCCGGTCAAAAGGGGTGAACTTTGCGTTTGGTTTTCCTATTCCGCAAGAGACGTCACCCAGTTAGCAAAGGAGTGCAATGCGCACTGGCGGCCGGAGAAGCTCAAATTTAAGACGCCCGAAGCTCACGAGGAGCTTTTGCTACGCCAAGCAACGTGCGTTAACCAGTGTCCAAGGAACCGGGGCGATTCACATTGACTATTATGAAATATCTCAAGTACCTGCTGGTCATGCTGGTCATCGATGGATCCGTATTCCTGGCATTGGCGATTGTTTCCTCGCCTGGGTATGCAATCCAGATTGCGACAATCGTGCTTCCTTTGTCATTGTGGACAGCTCGACTGGTCGTTGCTCATCGCAGGGGAGAAATAACCCGCAGAATGCAGTTTCTCGACGGTGGCCCGGTTTTTGCCTCCAACTTTTGGAAATTTAGACCGGAAGTTTATGAGCGCCGGCCGGGTTTCGACTACTTTAAGGGTTACTTTTTCAAAGAAGCTATTGCCTGTTTCCTGGGTTGGGTGATGTTCCTATCCATCCCGGTTGTTAAGGTATTGCATGATTTTGGTTTCGATGTGCGCTGAGTTGGGACAAAAAAATGTCGCTCTTTCTTTCCTTGGATTAAACCAGAAGCCTATTGTTATTTCCTAGCGTACATAAGTTAGATCATGCAAATTGTTTTCAGGCAAAGATCGTGTCACTAACTTTCGGTCATAATATTCGGACTACCGATCCGGTAACTCTATGTGATCACAAAAAATCCGTTCCTCAAAAACCTCTTCAACTGTCACTTGATGGTTGAACATTCCCCGGGCCATTTCTGGTGTCATCCCCTGTGGATTCTTCTCCCTGTGCATCTGTGCTTACCGTTTTGTCTATCCGAGCAAATTATCAACAACGGCAAGGGCAAGTCAGGCAGCTTGAGCACCGAAGGATACTAATAATTCGGCGGGAATATTTTTCATTCAGAACAATATATGATCAAGATATTCGCTGTATCAAACGGGAAAGCCTAAATCAAATGCAAGCTGGTCAAATCAGCAGTTGGACTTCTCGATAGTGTTCGAGGGAAGGGTCCTGTCCTAAATAATGAGAAGCTGTTTACACCGTTTAGCTGACACTCCCAGGACTGTGACAAAGCGGAGCGTCAGGTACAAGCTTTTGTTAAACAACCACGCTCAATGCATCCAAACCTTCCTCGAGCCCTTTTGAAACTCAAGCATGTAAATACCGTCTTCGTTGATGAAAGTAAAAATATTTCCCCTGGAGCAATCATCTAAGGAATTTTTCTCTGTGCATGTTGTGACGTCCAAATCACTAACTCCCATAAAATCCATTTCACCGAGCTCTTTGTATGCCAAGTGGTGATTGATTGATATTACCACTTCCCCATCGGAAAGATGAGGACGTACTTGCTCTAAAACATTGTCAAAGATGTCCACTGAAACATCTCCATAGACACGGATGTTTTCGTAAGTGAAAACACAGGAGGCTGCATTTCCTCGATTTTTTACTAATTTCCCAACTTCACTGATCAGTGGGGGCCTCCAGTCAATTGAGGGCTTTTCTTTTCGCAAATGATCTCGAAACCAACGGTCCAAATCAAATGGATAAGAAACAGTAAAAAACCCAGGCACCGCTATTCCATCCTTTGTCGCTGGCGAAAATGAACTTTCCTTCAATGCGTCTAAGGCCGCCTTGTTCAACATTGGGTTAATCCTGGTAATGAGTTCCGTATCGGTTAACTGCCCACGGGCCCCGACAATTGCTTTTACAACTATTGTTCCTTCTATTTGAGCCTTACGAGCAATTGCTGGATACACCGGAGAGACTGAATCTACAAAGGCTGGTGGGTGGTCAAATTGGTACGATGATTCAGTGGGTTTTATTAAATGATTTGGCTGTTCGGCCCAAGCGGAAACCAAAATAAGGAAAAAAGCAGAAACAATGAAAAA
>JAAEOA010000150.1 GCA_024223715.1 bacterium
GGCCAGTGCCAGCTTTTTTTGAGCCCTGCGTGCGACTTCATCCTGCAGGATGAGGGCCAGAAAGTCGGTGTAGGCTAATTTTTCTTCAATGGCTTGACGGTTTCTAATTTCCAGTGAGTCCATCACACCGGAAAGTCGCAATTCTTTGAGCATGGGAGTTATTTCAGGCATTGGATTCATATGTATTTGTCCTTTCACTGGATTAAAAGCGTGTTGATGTTACGATAAAAGCGCCCTTTGCCGGTGTAAGCTTCACCGAGGCGGTCAAAAGCGCTTTGCTCGCAGGTTTCCTGGTCCAGGCCCTTTTGCAGAATGATTTTCACAGCCCGATATTTGGGGTTGTCAAAGAACAATGCCCGTTGACAGGCGGCTTCCAGGCGTTTGTTGCCATACTTTTTGGCAAAGCCGACAATACCCTGGGCTGCTCGCAGGTTGTCGAGCACCCGGTCGGAGAAAAGCTGTTCAATCAGCGCCCTGCAACTCGGACCGATCTGTTGGGCCTGTTTGAGGCACCACTGTGGATCTTGCATTTTATAAGCCAGTGCCTCCGGCGGCAGATGGTCATCAATGGTGGAGCGTGCGCCGGGTTTTTTCAGCCGGGGATGAACGGCAACTAATTTCAGATCCCGGAATAGCTTGACATTGGTTTCGGTGGCCTTGAGCCACAGCTGACGGTGCACCAGCCTGAAGGGGGCAGAGTAATAGCAGTATTCAAACTGCACATGGCAGTTGCCATGCAGCTTGACTTTGGCCCAGGTGGCCAGTTCCGGAGCGACATCTGGAAGTGCAGTCAGCAGCGGCTTTTCAGTTTCAATAAAAGCAGAAAGCGGCTTTTGTTTGGTCGTTCCGTGGATGCGATTGCCCGCTGTTTGAAGGATCCAGTCTTTGAGCTGTCGGTTGGCGTCGCTAAGACTACGAAAGTCTCTCAGCGGCATGAAGTTGCGTTTGACATATTTAACACCGGACTCCACGCGTCCTTTCTTTTTAGGATCTGCGGGTGGCATGGGGAGATAATAAACCC
>JAAEOA010000151.1 GCA_024223715.1 bacterium
GATAGGAGTACCATGACCCGCTCTTTTCGACAATGCCGGCGTTCACCCCCACGTCAATCAGATCCCCCGTTTTGGAGATACCTTCACCGTAGGTAATGTCAAATTCCGCTTCCGTGAACGGTGGGGCCATCTTATTTTTAACCACGCGCACCCGGGTGCGGTTACCGATGACGTCCTGCCCATGCTTGATGGCACCAATCCGGCGAATGTCAAGTCTCACCGAAGAGTAAAATTTCAGTGCATTGCCTCCGGTGGTGGTTTCGGGGTTACCAAAGACCACGCCGATTTTCATGCGGATCTGATTAATGAATATAACGGTTGTCATGGTTTTGCCGATGGTACCGGTTAATTTTCTTAGTGCTTGGGACATGAGTCTGGCCTGCAGGCCCATATGGGAGTCCCCCATCTCACCTTCGATTTCAGCTCGTGGCACCAGGGCCGCCACCGAGTCAATCACAAGGATGTCAATGGCACCGCTTCTAACCAGCATATCGGCAATTTCAAGAGCCTGTTCACCGGTATCCGGCTGGGCGACCAGCAATTCATCACAATCGACGCCCAGTCTTTTGGCATAGCCGATGTCCAGGGCATGTTCGGCATCGATAAAGGCCGCGATACCATCATTTGTCTGAGCTTCTGCCACCGCGTGCAGGGCCAGGGTTGTTTTTCCGGAAGCTTCGGGTCCAAAAATTTCGACAACCCGGCCGCGGGGTAATCCTCCGATACCCAGCGCTTTGTCCAGGGACAGGGCCCTGGTGGAAATTACCGGTACTTCCATAACCGGCCTGCTTCCCAATTTCATGATGGAGCCTTTGCCGAACTGACGTTCAACCTGGGCCATTGCTGTGACCACGGCTTTTTCTTTGTCTGCTGAAATAGACATAAGTTTTTCCTCCCGTTAGGAATGACGAGTGACGAATGTCGAA
>JAAEOA010000152.1 GCA_024223715.1 bacterium
TGAACACCAGTTTCGTACTCAATGGTAACCTTGGGATCAAGGTTGGGATTTCCCAGCAACTGAACTTCTGTTGCCGCGGTGGCCTCCAGCTGAGGATAAACGTAGGCAAAACGAGGCCACTGACTGAAGTGCCCATAATTGAAGAAAAACTTATCTCGCTCGGTAACTGGAAAGCTGAGTCCCAGCCTGGGTGAAATTCGCATCTTCCAGTTCCGGCCCAGAGCCCGATAAGTATCCTCTTCAAATTCCTGGGCCATATCGCCGGTAATAAAAAGGTAGTCATCAGGGCTGGACATTACGTTTTCTACTTCTTTACCAGGAGCCCACCAATCGGCCCTGAGGCCGGCGTTCACGATGAGACCTTTAAAATCGAGAGTATCTTGAAAATATGCCGCGCCGGTAATGGGGTGAGCCAGGAAAACATCTTCTTTCACACCCAGTTTTCCCGGTGGTGGGTTTGCCCCAAGATTGGTTTGAATATCCACCAGCTGCATTTCAGTAAAACTCAAATCGAAGCCGGTTTTGAATTCGTTGTTTCCCATCCCCATGAAAGAATAGGCGCCCTTCAGCGTGTAACTCTCCGAATAATGATCATGCCAGCGATCGGCCCCACCGGAAACCTGACCGTCAGGTTGTGGAATATATGAGGCCGGTTCTCCCGGGTTCAGAGGATCCCAACCACTGATTGGTTCGTAGGTTGTGAAATCATCGTTGCCATTAACATTGGCATGCATGCGGTTGAAGTTGCGGCCTAAAGTCAGTTCATACCAGGAATTGTCATTCAGGACCTGACGATAATAAACCTGAGTCAAAATGTTCTCGTTGGTGAAAACCAGATATTTGTCCAGACTGTCCATAAACGGACGGGCATAACCCTCTCCTGGCAAATTGAAACCCTGGCTGACGCCCAATTGCCGGCTCATGTTGAAGTTCAGTTTATGTTCCGGTGTAATGTGCCAGGTCCATTTTGCCAGCCCATTCCAGTTATTCTTCTGCCGTGGGGACCACATTTCATTGTCATATATTGGTGAAGTGAGTTTGTTCTGACGGCTGTAAATTGGAAGATACCCGTCACGAATATCCATGGAACCACTCAACAGAAAATACTGATTTCCTGGAAGATCCAAACCTAATTTCCGCAGCCCTGCGCTTATTGGGTCCGGCCCACTGACGCTACCTTTGACGATATCGATATTCTGTTGTTCGTCAAAAGTTGTTAATTCCCGCCAGCCCCGATAATCGTTTTTGGGAATAGTCTTGGTAAGATAGTCACGCTTGAAACTGACCCGGCCTTCAAAACGATCGCTACCCTCTTTGGTGGTAACCCGGACCACACCACTGACAGCCTGCCCGTGTTCTGCATTAAACCCACCGGTAAGAACTTCAATTTCATTAATAATTGCCGGATCAATTTGGTACCCGTAACCACCACCGGCCAGAGGATCACTCACATTCATTCCATCGACCACAAACATGGTATCGTCGGAACGGCCCCCGCGAATGTGAATCTCATTATCCTGCATGGTCACACCCGGAGCCATGGCCACCATGTCGACCATCTGATCCAGAGGCATGGCTTCCATTTGTTTACTGGATATATAGTGCGAGCTGCCTGTTTTTTCGATTTCAATGATGGCTCGTTCGGCATTCACTTCAAATACATCTGCCATGATGGCTTCCACCTTGAGGTGAAAGTCCAGATTGACCACTTCCCCAGGTGCCAGGGTTACGGTTTCAGTGCCCAGTCCATAGGAAATATATGAAGCCCGTACTGTATAAGTCCCGGGCTGCAACCCCCGCATAATGTAAAAGCCATCGGTAAAACTCATCGTACCAATATTTGTACCACTGATAAAAACGTTGGTGTAGGGCATGGCTTTTCCGGTTTCATCATCAAAAATTCGCCCTTTGATGGTTACCGGAGCAACGGGTTCATTAGCCGGTGCGTTGTACCGGGCCTGCTGGGCAATAACCGGGGAAACCAGCAGGATGCTCAGCAAACCAAGAATCAAGATTCCCCAGAGATGTGATGTTAACCGAGTCATGGAGTTACCACTCCCATCTCATTAACCAGCACTTCTTCCAGGGCGGTAATGACCTGGGAATTGTTAAAATATTCCAGTTGAATGCTGAAGCAGATAGCACTTGCCAAAGGATTTTCGGCTCGCGGTGGCATTCGGCTGCCAACAACAGGGTCGAAGGGAGGTGCTGGTGGTCCGTAACACCGAACACATAATTCCATTCGGTATAGTTCTTCGCCACCACTGGAAAGATCCAGCCCTGTGCCCTGGGCGATTCCCGGCAATCCGGTCATGTTTGGCAGGTAGGCAGCGGCCCCTTGGCTTTCAGCTTGTCTCCCGCCAAAATTCTGGAGAATTCCCTCTGGCGAACCCGCCGAAGCGTTAATGCCAAATACACTGGAAATAAACACCGGCGAGGGCCCATCCACTCCAGACCCGGCCACTGTTTTGGAAACAAGGAGCAAGCGCCCCGCATCAGTATCTTCATCCAGCGGTTGAACGTATTGATGCAGAGCACCATCCCGGACAGAAGCAGTGGCCATAACCGAACTCATCGTACCACCATCTGTCCAGAGCACGACATCGAATTGGCGCATATTTTCCAACAGTACATATGGTTTGTCGGGAAAACCAAAAACAAAATCATACTGATCCCAATTACCCTGACCAAACATATTGTCCAGCAAACTATTGTAAACACCGCGTCCCACAGATGATGAATTATCCGGGATATAAAGAACCGATGATTTTGGGGCCCGTACTTCCCAACTATACTGGAAGTTTGGATCGCCCTGAGCCTGGTCCTTTACCGATACGGTTAAAGTCCGTAATCCTGGTTCAGCCCGGGGAATATAAATATCAAAATCATATGACTCCGAACCTGTTCCCAAATATGACTTGACCCAACCCACTTCCGGGTCAGCATCCGGGTCATCAAGGTCAAATTCAATATCAGGATTTCCACCTTCAACCAGAGTGTACCTGAAAAAGCTGTCCATAGTATCGGACCCATCCAGGTCATAAACGTTGAAGCGGAAGTTATTGGCACCCCAATTGTAATAATTGGTGTCTACAATGGCTTCACCATCGAAAACAAATTCCCGTTGAAGATTTTTTAGTGGTTCAAAATCTGGTTTAAAAGTAAGAGTGGGTGGATGATTACGCATGGGAATAAACTGCCTGACCGTATCGCTTAGAGCTCCCCGGTTGTCCCGGCAAACGATCAGGAAAGTAGCACTGGCCTCGCCCGTTGAGGGATCAGGTAAAAAGGTCATGGTGGTATCGGTCGCAGTTGTTGTGTCCCAAACTGCCGGTGAATCCGGATCTGTGAGAATGGAGACAAAAAACATTTCCACCCAGCCATCGCGATCGGTGCCACTCCACTCAAACGTACGGTTAAAATAACTGGTCGGGTTGAGCTCCTCTTCTCCGGTACCGTGAGAAACAAAAATGCTGGCAATGGGCCGCTGGTTTTCCAGAGAATCGGGATCAAAGGGATCGTTCGGAGCACAGCCGGCGGACCAGAAAGAATAACAAACGACGGAAAGCAGAACCAACATCAGACCGGGCACCAGGGTTTTTCCAGATAAATTTCTCATTTGATGATTACCAGTTTCCCTTGATTAACTTCGTTGGTATCCAAGTCAGTGACCGCATAAATATACAACCCGGTCGCCAAAGCACGGCCATGTTCGGTCAATGTATTCCACGATTCCATACCCAGGCTGGGATCGTCGTGGTGGAGGGTCTTGACAACCTCTCCCATGAGATTAAAAACCTGGATTTTACAGTGGGCAGGAAGCCCGGTAAACCAGATTTTTCGGCCCTTTTCCAGTTCACCCGTCTGGCCATCGAACAAACTCGAAGCCCGATAAGGATTGGGAAATACCCCGATGCCGGAGACAGATGCAGAGCCCGAAGGCGCAGGACCCGGGTAAATAAGTGTACCGTTTTCCTGCCAACCACTTTCAAACGATTTCAATTGTTCCAATTCATTTGGAGCACTGAAACTGGTGACTGCATACTGGTATGGGAACCCATTCAACAGGTTGTGGTCAACAAACTCACGCAACCCATTTTCATTCAGAGGCGGGAGTCCGGTATCAAATCCCCGGCCGTCCACAATATCAAACTGCGCGACAATTTGAGACTCATCTTCAGGCTCGAGGGTGAAATTCTCTCCCTGAAAACGGTAAACCCGGTATCCCTGAAAATCGTATTGGCCAGTGATGGTGCTGATGTGATGCTCGGGCGACCGCAAAGGGTCATCGACAACTCGCACATTGTTATCTGCGTCGAGGCTGTCTCCCGGAGCCCATTGGATTTTTACCGTATTGCTATCGTATTGAAAATCGATGATAGGTGACGGCGGTCCTGAAGGCACCGAAAACTGATCAATATAAGCAATCTGAGCAACCTTACTGTTCTCAAGCAGACTGAGAGAATCGACTCCAGCAACCACAGCAAAAGTGATGCTGATGGTATCGTCAGGTGCAAGAGAGGGAAATGGGCCCGTGGAAAGAATGCCCACCCAGTTCGAGGCAATGGAGTAATCGGCTTCCTGGGTTTCCCCAACATCAAAATCTCCGTTACTCATAATTTGGTATTTTCCGGGGACCAATTCATCGGGGTCGTCCGCATCGTAATACCAGTCATCTTCCTGGGGGACATGGCGAAAACCCCAGGAATTGTAGGAAACAGGAGCCTGGCCTGGAGCCAAATTGGGCTCTTCACTGGTGCCCAGCAAACGGTAACCAATCCAACTGGTGGCCATGCCTTCTTCGCCATCGTCGTCGTGTTCGTAGGCCATCCAAATGTTTGGGTCCGATTCTGGAGTATGAGCTGGGTCTACAAAACCTTCGGCACCCCAGGCTCCATTAAAATCGTCATAATAATTCCAGGGAACTGCTGCCTGACCATCATAGGGGTCGGTTTGTTCTGTGTTTCCCACTGTGGTATCTACCCACAAGCCCAAATACAACTCACGCAATTCTTCACCGCTGATGTTAACAATACGGTAGTTGAGAATGACAAAATCGTTGGCGTAAGCATTTCCCCAAGCCAAGGTCCGTTGGTTGATTTTGATTCCCAATGGAGAGTGACCGCCACCTTCAGGTTGAGCAAAGTCATTATAATTGCATTCGATGTGCTGGTTGGCCAAGGCAGACCGGCTGTAATTTGGGAAGTTTTGAAGGTTCGAGGTAATGCTCAAAGCTTCATCTGAACAAATACCGATGAGGTCAAATTCACGCAGCTCGTTTCCCTGTCCAACACCATTGGCATCCTGACTGCCAGTTGAAACTCTGGCTTCACCATTGGCATTGATGGCACCCACCCAGATACCACCACTGTAAACATGCTCAACATTACTGTTCAGGGGGTATCTGCCCGATGGATTCCGGGTGCTGAAAGAATTGCCAATATAACCGAGGTTCGTCACACTCAGTCCAAGGTTGCCAATATTTGTGAAAACGTCAGTCCTGGCTGGTGGTTGAGGGCAAGGATCGGCCAACGAAGATGAAGACGGAATGACCGCAAAAAATAAGGCTACAACAATGAAGGCAACCGATTGAAGATTCTTCGTTTTCAAACTTCGCTCTTTTCTGAAACGAACCCTGGGTGGTCCGGATGTTTCAGGTCAGTCCTGAGGGAACAAAAAGGGCCGACGAAACGGCCCCTTTGAAAAGTACTTCTTCTGAGGTGATATTCAAGCGGCAATGAGGGAATGTTTTGAGGGAAATTCTGTAAATTAGGTTGTCATTGTGGGTTTGGGGATCCTGTCACGTGCAAATTTCCTGTCCCTAACCCCCAAAAGGCTATATTTTTATTGTTCCGCAAAGAATGTAAACAGCCATCCTGGGACATGGAAACAGTGAAACTGCATATCCAAAAATCAGTTATCGAACTTACAGATCCTTTTTGGGCTCTTGCCGGAGCCTTTGCCAATGAGCCCTGTGGCGTGCTTTTGGACAGCGGAATGGACCCTGACAAGCTGGGTCAATTTTCTTTCCTTACCGCTAGGCCATCGGCTCTTTTACGCGCCAAAAGGGTCCCATCGACTGGCGCCAAACCTCATGAATTTCAATTGGAATTGCAACGCTGGATCAACCCCGATGGCAGTGATTCCTCCATTAAAATCTCTCGTAGGCTGGGATCGCCCACTGGCGCTCTAAGAGAACTTCAGGAAGAATATGGCCAACTGGAAAACAATGACCATGGCATTCCTTTTACTGGAGGCATCACAGGATATATTGGTTATGAAACCGCATATGCCGGAGAAATTTTACCTGATGAAGGCCTCGATGACCTGCAGCTTCCAGACATTGCCTTCATGGTGACCGATGAAGTTTTTGTCCACAATCACCAGACACAACAGACCCACCTTTTTGTGACCGGCCGTGGACTTAATTCCAGTGATTCAATTTTAAATGCCCAGGACAAAACCAACTACCTATTGCAACTTGTTGCCAATTATAACTTTCCAGAAAGAAAAGAAACGCTCTACCCTTGTGCCGCAAAGAATGTAAAAGCCCATTTCACCCGTGAAGCCTACATGCAAGCTGTTGATCAATGCAAAGAACATATATTGGCTGGCGATGCTTTCGAAATTTGCCTGACCCACCGTCTGCAAACCGAATTCACCGACAACCCATGGAAATTGTATCAGGACCTGCGAGCTAACAATCCAGCCCCTTTTGCTTCATATCTTCATTTTCCTGGGTTTCAAGTCATTAGTGCGTCACCCGAACGATTCCTGAAACTATCAAATGATGGCCAAATCGAAAGCCGCCCCATCAAAGGAACCCGCCCCCGCGGCGATAATCCCTGGGACGACCAGCGCCTGCGCGATGAATTGCAAAACAGCGCCAAGGACAAGGCCGAGAACGTCATGATTGTGGACTTGGTAAGAAACGACATTGGAAAAGTTGCAGAAATTGGATCGGTTGAAGTACCCGAGCTGCTGGCTGTGGAGCCTTACGCCACCGTCTTCCAAATGGTCAGCACAGTGAGAGGACAACTAAGGCCGGAAAAAGACGCTTTTGACTTGGTTGAAGCCTGTTTCCCTGGTGGATCCATGACCGGAGCGCCAAAAATTGAAGCCATGAAAATAATCGATTCCCTGGAACCGGTAAAACGAGGGATATACTCCGGAGCTATTGGGTATTTTGACCGTAGCGGTTGTTTGGATTTGAGCATCGTCATCAGAACGGTGGTTTGCAAAGACGGTATGGCTTATTTGGGGGTTGGCGGTGCCGTGGTTGCCGATTCCGACTCGGAAGCCGAATATGAAGAGACCCTCGACAAAGCCCGGGCACTGCTATTGGCGTTGGGAGGGAAGCTTTGAAAACCGTCATTCTGGATAATTACGACAGCTTCACATACAACCTCTTCCAACTGGTGGCCCAAATTCAGGACGGACTTGAACCGGCTGTGGTTCGGCACGACGCCCTCTCGGTGGAACAACTGATGGAAATGAATGCTGACCGAATAATCATTTCCCCCGGACCAGGTAATCCTGTTCACCGGCAGAGCATGGGCATTTGCAGAGAAGTGATATTGAGATTGGGCCCCACAACTCCCATTTTGGGTGTTTGCCTGGGTCATTTGGGCATTATTGAAGCCCTTGGCGGCATTATTGAAAGGTCACCCGAACCACAACATGGCAAAACAAGCCGGATTCATCATTCTGGGCAGGGAATATTTGAAAACCTTCCAACTCCCTTTGAAGCCATGCGTTACCACTCTTTAATTGGACTTGAAAAAAACTTGCCTCCTGATTTGCAGATCACGGCCCGCACCCAAAAGGGTCTCATTATGGCTGTCCAGCATAAATACTGGCCTTTATATGGTGTTCAATTCCATCCAGAGTCCATCGGAACGCCCCAAGGTGGCCATTTGGTGAAACATTTTTTAAATTACCTTTAAAACTAGGGAGAAAGTGAAGTTTTGTGTTGATTTTTAATGCCCTTTTTTGATACAATCCCTTTGGGCGGAGGGTAAGTGAAGCGGAAAGAGTAACCAACCCCCGCAATAACCAGCTGACAGGAGCAATAAATGAAAAAGTTTTCACTGGTATTTTTAATCATAACTTTACTGACTGGTTCGGCTTTGGCCCAGACCGCCGATCTCTTCATTAGCGAATATATCGAAGGCAGCAGTTACAATAAATCCCTGGAAATATTTAACGGTACTGACGATGCCATTGACTTGAGCCAATACACTTTGGAATTTTTATTCAATGGCAATACTGTTGGCAATAGCGTGGCCCTCGATGCTGTTTCTCTTGGTTCCGGCGATGTTTTTGTAGTTTCCCACACAGATGCCGACCCTGCCATTCTGGCAGTTACTGATCAAACAACCTCAAACGGTTCCTACAACGGTGACGATGTTATCATCCTGAAAAAAGGTACCCAGGTCATCGACAGTATGGGGACCTTGGGTGTCGATCCCGGACAAGCCTGGACTTGTGATGACGGTTCGACTCAAAACCACACCTTGCGTCGCCAGGCCGCCATTTGCAATGGCGATACCGACGAAACCGATGCATACGATATTTGTGCGGAATGGGATTTCTTTGCCAGCAATACCTTCGATGGACTTGGCACCCACTCCACGGACTGTATTTCCGTGGGTACCGACCAGGGCCACTGGGATTCTTTGAAAGCTATTTACCGGTAACGTCGTAATGGGTACCACATTTAGGGCATCGCACTTTTGATGACTTGAATTCCGGTGGAATTTTCAGGGTTGCCCCGCATTGACATTCAATGCGCTGGTAACCCTTTTCTTTATAAAAATAGTCATCCACCCGACGGGCTCTTCCCCGTTCATCATTCCGCACACCGGTGGCTTCATCCACAAAGCCGGCCGCCATTGCGGATCGGTTATCCGAAGAAGCCTGACGACTTCCCACAGTTGCCCCCGCACCTGACAAGGCAGAATCAGGGATCACTCCCTTACCCCCATGCATACCCTGATAAACTTTATCATAATCAGCAAAACCACTGCCGGACATGGAGCGCAAAATTTTCACTCGCTCGTCAATAGGGGGATGAGTGCTGCTGCCATTGGCCGCCATTTTTCCCTGACGAGCCAGCGGGTTGATAATGTACATGGGAGCTGTAGCTTTGTTAGCCGAAGCCAGTTTGGCCGGGGCTTTGCTTATTTTTTCCAGAGCCGAGGCCAGGCCCTCTGGATAACGGGTGAACGAAGCGGCCGAAGCATCGGCCAGGTATTCACGTTTGCGGGAAATGGCAAAATAGATGAGCTGAGCAAAAATGGGAGCCAGAATCATCAGGGCAATGGCTATAACCATGATAATAGCCTGAGCCCCTCCTGAGCCTTCACTGTCGTTGCGTCGGGAACGCCGACCGCCACCAAACCACATGCTACGTAAGCCGATTTCTGATAGCAGGACAATGGCTCCGGCCAGAACTCCGGCAAAAAGCATCAGCTGAATATCGCGGTTGCGAACATGGGCCAACTCATGAGCAATAACACCCTGCAGTTCATCCCGGTTGAGGGTTTTCAAGAGTCCGCTGGTCACCGCCACAGCTGCTGTTTCGGGAGTGCGACCGGTTGCAAAAGCATTCGGAGCTGGGTCGTCAATAATGTAAACATCTGGCATTTTGGCCAGGCCCGACGCCAGGGTCATTTCTTCCACTACGTTAAACAGTACCGGCAAATCACCCTTTTCAATTTTCTTTGCCTTGGCTATTCCCAGGTAAATACTGTCGCCCTGAAAATAGGCCACCAGAGTCATAACCAGCCAGATAACAGTGGCCAGTGCCACTCCAAAAATACCGTCACCCGGACCAATGAAATACTCCCCAAGGAAGTAACCCAAAACCCCGAGCAACAGAGCCATGCCAATGACCAGAAATACAGACTTTCGTTTGTTCGCCGCTATTTGTTCCCACATATCAGCTGAAATCTACTTTGGGTGCCTGGCGTTCGGTCTCATCTTCAATTTCGAAGAATTTCTCCATAGCAAAATTGAACATGCCGGCAATAATATTTCCCGGGAACATTTGCACCCTGTTGTTCATGCGCATTACGGTTTCATTATAAAACTGCCGGGCAAAACTGATTTTATTTTCCGTGCTGGTAAGCTCTTCCTGAAGGGCCAGAAAGTTGGTGCTGGCTTTCAGATCAGGGTAACTTTCAGAGACCGCAAACAAACGTCCGAGAGCACTTGTCAAACCGCCTTCGGCAGCCATGCGTTGATCCATATCTCCACCAGCACCGCCAACTGCAGCCCGAGCCTTTGTAACCGCTTCCAGAGTTTCACGTTCATGAGACATGTAACCTTTGACCGTTTCCATCAGATTGGGAATAAGATCGAAACGACGTTTCAGTTGAACATCAACCTGGGCCCAGGCTTCCTTGACTTGATTTCGCTGGCCCACCAGTCCGTTATAAACACCCATCACCCAAAGGGCGATTCCGGCAATTAGGCCGAGAAAAATAAGAGAAAAAATCATGTTAGATCCTCCGGTTAAAAGTTATTTCCAGGTTATTGATTTTCGTCTTCAGTGCGGATGATGCCACACAGGAATTCTTTAACTTCGGGTTTCACCTGCCAGCCTTCGCTGCGAAGATCGCCTGTCAAATCCGATAGCTCGTTGCCATCGAACCAAAGACCGCAACCAGCGGGGCAACTGTCAATCAATACCCGGCGACCAGGTCCAATATTCACTTTGTCCATTTTTTGGGGACACACAGGACACCGACGGGCTTCTTCGCTGGTACTGGCCGGCGATGTATCAATGGCAGGGCCACCTCCAAGCAGTAGATCCAGTTCACCCCGGTCAAACCATACACCTTTGCATTCGGGACAAAGATCCAATTCAACATCTTCATATTCGACAACAAAGGAAGGAACTTTGCAAACGGGGCATTTCAAAACTGATGGCCTCCAAAAGCTGTTGAGGGTCCGGTTTATGATCAACGACAATACTAACGTCCAACAGAATTCTGGCAACTCAAATTTCGGTCTAATTTCGGTCGTTGTTTTCGTGACAATTTGATCTCTATAAGGTACAATGCCCTTTATGAGTGACTCGCCAAAATATTCCTCAGGACGCCGCCCTGCGCCAAAAGATGAACTGAGCCTGGAAAAGGAATGGCTCGATTCCGCCCTGACCGACCCCGAAGGCTTCGAATTTTTTTACGATAAGTATTCCGACCGCATAGGGCGATTCATCAATGTGCGTACTGGCGACGCTGAACTGAGCCGAGATCTGACCGCTCTGGTTTTCACCAAAGCCATCAGCCATTTGAAGGATTTTCAATGGCAGGGCTTCACCCTTGGCTCATGGTTATTCCGCATTGCCACCAACGAAATTCGCAAACACTACGCCCGTGAAAACCAATTTCATACTGTCGCTGGCGACGGCACTCAACAACTGGCCCCCGATCCTCACAGCGGCCAACTCGACAACCTCATTCTAACTGAAAGCCAGTTGTTCATTTTTCAGTGCCTGCATAATTTGTCCGAACGGGATCAAGATATTTTCATCCTCCACTATTGGGAGGGCCAGAAAACACGGGAAGTGGCCGAGACCCTTCAAATTAGTGAAAATACGGTAAAAACCCGATTGGCAAGAGGTAGAGATCGTCTGCGCAGCATGATGGAATGCCGGGAAACGGCTACACCCGAAAGCCCCGACCCTGACTTGCGTTTTGCTAAGTGGGCCTGTGATGAATCCGCTGAATGAAATGCTGACTTTTACTAGTTCCCATCTCAAAGATCTTGGCTTCACATCTCCTTCTGTCATTATTTTCGAAGAAACAGCCAGGGTCAATATTAGAACCATGATCAGTAAAGCCCAACGCAATGGAATAACATTTCGTCCCCACTTTAAGACTCACCAGAGTGCCGATGTTGGCCAGTGGTTTGCCGATGAGGGTGTAACCGCCATCAGTGTTTCGTCAGTTTCCATGGCAGTGTATTTTGCCAACCATGGTTGGAACGACATCACTATTGCCTTTTTGCTGAACCCTCTGGAACTTCCCCAAATTGAAAAACTGGCCCTTGATTTATCGGCCCGTTCAGGTCAATTGGCTGTCACTATCGACTCCCCGGAAGCTGCCGTTGCCCTTAACAACTATACAGGCCCCGAACTTGGCGTATGGGTAAAAGTAGACACCGGCTATGGGCGAACAGGCGTGCCCTGGCAGGATGGTGGCCGATTTGAATCCATCGCCAAACAGTTGCCGAAACAAACACGGCTGTTGGGGCTGTTGACTCACAACGGAGAAAGCTACCAAACATCTACCACAAATGACCTGAACCAAGTTTGGACGGAATCAACCCATCGAATGCAGAAGGCCCTCAGTTTTTTGCCCCACTGCGATCATCTTTCCATTTCTCTGGGCGATACCCCCTGCTGCCGGTTTCTCGATTATTTACCTGGTGTAAACGAAATTCGACCGGGGAATTTTGTATTTTTTGATCTCATGATGTGGACTCGTGGTATATGCAATACTGAAGAATTGGCCGCAGCAGCTGTTTGTCCCGTTGTTGGCCTGTACCCCGACAAAAATAAGGTGGTCCTGCACGGGGGCGCCGTACATTTGTCTCGGGAATATCTTTTAGGATCGGGAAACAAACCCATTTTTGGTTATTTGGGGGTTTTGTCGCTAAATCAAAGCAATAAACTTATTCCCAAGGTCCTATCGGATGCACCTGTGGTGACCCTCTCCCAGGAACATGGTACCGTAGAGCTGACTCCGGAGAATTACCAAAAATACATACAGGATCTAAAGATTGGTGACCTTGTCCTGGTCTGGCCTGTTCATTCTTGTCTAACTTGTGACCTTGCAAATGAATACAGAGCAGACACTAAAGCGATATTGACTAAGAAATAATCATTTTTTGGATACTGCATGACGGTGTTTTTCCAAAAATAGTGCATTTTTTATCTTTTACTTGCAAAACGGTAGCAAATATTGATACAATTAGCATTGCAAATGTGTTTTTTATACAGGTTTGCTGAAGCTTCAAGACAACACCCAAAATCACAAAGGTTTTGGGCGTCAAACTTGCCCGGCTTGATCCGGCATCTCTGGAGGAACATCCATGAAATTGTTAAAGTCCAAACTTCTCATTGCTCTGGCCGTTGTTTTTATGCTGACCCTGCCTTTGGCAGCCAGTGCTCAATTGGTCATTACTGGTGTTTTTGATGGTCCTATGACCGGTGGCCTGCCTAAAGGTGTAGAGCTCTTTGCTCTTTCAGATATCGCTGATCTTTCTGTTTATGGCCTGGGTTCGGCAAACAATGGTGGCGGAACTGACGGCGAAGAGTTCACTTTCCCCGCCGATGCAACTACCGCCGGGTCTTTCATCTATGTTGTTACTGGTACTGCGGAATTCAACACATTCTTCGGTATTGTTGCTGATTATGATGGTGGCAGCGCTACAAACATCAACGGTGATGACGCCATGGAATTGTTCCACAATGGTGTGGTTTCTGACATTTTTGGTGACATCAACACCGATGGTACCGGCGAACCTTGGGACCACCTCGACGGCTGGGCTTACCGTGCCAGCAACACTGGCCCTGATGGTGACGTTTTTGACTTAGCCAACTGGACCTTCAGTGGCGTCAATGGACTCGAAGGCGGAACCGACAATGCTACCGCTGATTCACCTATGCCTATCGGTTCTTACACCAACGACACCGTTAGTTCCGATGCAATGACCTTCGACGGAATCAAATCCCTGTACCGGTAATTTCTACCTGACTGGATTTGTTTAAGACCAGTATCTGCAAGATACAAAAAGGACCCGGCAAAATGCCGGGTCTTTTTTATGCCCACTGTGAGCTAAAAAAGAAAAACCCCCGTCACAAAAAGCGCTCCAGGCAAGGGCCGAGTTTTGCAGGCACGGCACCTTTATCGGAACCCTTGTGGAAAGGGGTTTTGTTTGTTGTCTCTGAAGTGACTATACTAAATTGCAACTTCAGCGTCAAAGACACCCGGCATGATAATCCATGACCGGCCACGTTAAAAGGAAATACTCAAAATGAATTCTGATAATTTCAAATGGCTGGAACTACCGGAAGCCGGTACAACCAAGGCAGACCTGCCCTTCCTGGCCCTTGAAGATACCTTCGTTTCGGGAGACACCTCGAACCATCGTTTGAGCGTCTGCTATTTCAAACAGGAAAACGACAACTCCCTCTTGGCCAAAGCCTTGTTTGGTCCCGGAACTCAGGGCCCGCCCGAACACGCTCATGGCGGCAGCATGGCCGCTCTACTTGACGAGGCAATGGGTGGCTCGGCGTGGATGGCGGGATACCCTGTCGTTGCAGCTCAGCTGAATATCACCTTCCGTGCCATGTTGCCCCTGGGAACCCGCTGTCTGGTCAAGGCCCGAGTGGTCGAAGCCAAAGGCCGGAAAATAAAAACCACTGCCGAACTTCTTTGCGCCGAAACAGGTCTGCTGTTTTGCAAAGGCGAGGCCCTGTTTGTGGTACTCGATGAAGCCAACATCGAAAAGTTATCTGCCCATGCCAAAGCCATCATTAAACGCATGCACGATTTAGGTCACTCTTCAGATTTAACGTGAACAGTGGACCGACAGCTCCAGTAATAAATGGAATGAGCAAATTCTTCCGCCGTGTAGGGAGCGTAGGTTCCCCCGGGTTTTTCGAGCATGTTGCGGGCCATGGTCAGCGGGTCCATGGGTTCGTTCTCACTGGCGCCTGCCAAAAGACAAACCACCTCCCAGTCATAATCACCACTGCGAGTCCCGTCGTTTTCAGTAAGAGTTTCTGCGGAATACATTACCACTGAAGCGAAGGTTGGTTTTTCCCGCTGCCCCTCAGCGGTCACTCTAATGAAGGCATCTTCACCGTGCTGGCGCCGGTCAAGATGGGCATGCAGGATAGTATCTTCATTGACCAGGACCGTGTTTGCCACAAAACCATCAGGATCAACCGGAACAACAACCACTTGTTCAAGATTGTTTCGCCCAGCCCCCGGTTGCCGGCCGGACCATCCGTTGCAAACTCTTTCCAGAAGCTGATCGGCCGTACCCTCAAACCAGGTGTGTTTTCCGCCCGGAAGATGCCTTTGGGCTGCAAAATCACTCCAGCCCAGTTTCAAATTGCCGATCTGTGAATTATCTTGTGCAGCTCGATCATCATTTTTCAAGACGAACCTGTCCTTATGTTGTATTTTGCCTGAGAAGATGATCGGCAAAATCAAATAAATTATGTGCCCTGACTTACGGGCCAACCAAGGAGATAGTATGAGCTATCCGGCAAATGACAAACAACTGATTCGTGATTGTGAAATAGGCGAAGGAACCAAGGTCTGGAATTTTGTCAACATGTACTGCTGCAAAATCGGCCGGGACAGCATGATTGGCGGCTTTGTGGAAATCCAGGAAGGCGTCACCATTGGCGACCGTACGCGGGTTCAAAGCCATACTTTCATTTGTGACATGGTCTCCATTGGCAACGATGTTTTTGTTGGCCATGGCGTTATGTTCATTAACGACACCATGCCACCTCAACCCGAAAAAGAAAAATGGCTGCCTACAAATATTTGTGATGGCGCCAGTCTTGGCTCCAACAGCACCATCATGCCCGTTCGCGTGGGTAAAGATGCTGTTGTAGGCGCCGGTGCCGTTGTGACCAAAGATGTGCCCGACGGCGCCATCGTTGCCGGCTGCCCTGCAAAAATTCTGCGTTATAAAGAAGGGTACGGAGAGTGAAATATTCTCTGTCGAAAATTTCCGCGGCAATCGTAATGACTGTCGCGGTTCTCTTTTCATCGGTTCAAGCGGCAACCACCCCTGCCGACTCATCACTGGTCGAAATTGATAATTTGGTAGTTAGCGGTGAAGCCTCTGCTCCTCCGGTTCCTGGAAAAACAAAAATTGATGCTGAGACGGTCACCCTTACCGACCCCGGCTCCCTGGCCGACCTCGGTGGCCTGCTACCTTCGGTTCGTGTGGCCACCAACAGCCGGGGCGATAGCCACCTCATGATTCGTGGTGCACCCGAACGCCACAGCCAGGCTTTTCTCGACGGCATTCCCCTGAATTTGCCCTGGGATGAACGTGTCGATTTGGAAACCATTCCCATAACCGGAATTGGCCGTCTGGAAGGACGCCGGGGAATGCCTTCACTGCTCGACGGCCCGGGTGTGTTGGCCGGGAGTGTGCGAATTCTCCCTCCACAACTCAACGGCCTCGACCGCCGAACTCAGGTTTCGTACGCCGCTGGACAAGCAGGTTTGCAGCGCGTGGGCCTTACTCATCAACAGGAAACCGGAGCCTGGAATTTGCTGGGCGCAGGCGGCTGGAACAAACGCGACAGTTGGCCCTTGCCTCAAGGAGGCGATCAACGAACCAACAGTGACCTGGAACAGTTTTCAGTTTTGATGCGCGGCAGTCGCGCCATCAAAAACACCGGACGTTTGAATTTGCTGGCAACCGGGTGGACTGGCGAAAAAGGTGTTCCGGCGGAAATGCACTTGGGCGATGATGCCCGTTTCTGGCGTTATCCTGTGCGCAAGCGCGCGCTCTTTGGAGCAGCGATGGCCATTCCTCGCGGTGACTGGGACTTCACTTCTCTGGTGGCAGCTGATTTTTTTGCTCAGGAAATTGATCCACGCGGCCCCAACAACTGGGATGCTCCCCTGAATGAAGGCGATGACTACGAAAAAGACTTTGACCGGACCGGACACTTTCAACTGGGCTCCACTCGTTGGATTGGATCTTCCAGCCGTTTGTCCATGCAAGCAAACGTGCGCTACACCCAACATCGCGAAATTCTTACCGTTGGCGGTTCTACCGAATCGTTTGCCCAATGGATGACAGGATTGGTTGTCGAGGGAGAACACCGCTGGGCCGAGGTCTGGAACCTTCGTGCTGGAACCGGCTGGGATCATTCCGCGACGCCCGAGTCGGGCGACAAGGTTAAAGCAGATAGTTTTAACGCCCCGGCGGTGAACCTGCGGCTCGGACGAGAAATCAGCAGCCAGGGTGAAGTATATTTTTCAGCCAGCGAGCGGAGTCGTTTTCCCTCTTTGCGTGAACTGTACAGCGGAGCCCTGGGTCGTTTTGTGGCCAATCCGGATTTAAAACCTGAACGCCAGGACATGCTGGAGTGCGGAGTTACAGCTCAGGGAAAAGGCTGGAATTTGACAGGCGCCGCTTTCCTCCAATACCTCACCAATGGCATCGAAAAAGAAAAGCTGCCAGGTCCTGACAGGCAATTCATGCGGGTTAACCGAACAAGCATCAGAGTGCCGGGTCTTGAATTGGCCGGCACCTGGCGAATTCATTCTGATGTGGAAATTTCCGGTCAGCACACCATCATGTCCGCCCGGGTGAAGGAAAACGAATCTTATGATCTGCCAGCTGAAAACCGGCCGGACTATCTGTCCCATTGGAGTGTGAACTGGTCCGGACTTCAAGGACCTGCCGCCATAATTGAAGCTGCTATTTCCGGCCCAAGCTGGAGTGCCGATGCCACCGATGATGTTGATGGTCTGGCTCATTTGCCAGCTGGAGTTCGCTGGAATTTCCGCCTGAGTTGGCGATGGGAAATGGGAGGCCAGGACGCAATGATGGCAAAAGAAATTGAAGCTCATTTGAGAGTAAACAACCTGTTCGATCAGTGGACTGATTTTCAATTGGGACTTCCGGAACCGGGACGGGTTATTTCTGGTGGGGTTTCCATTAAAATGTAAAATGCATGGATCGGCCTGAGCTTCCTGAATCGGAAATATTTGCATTTATTCGCCAACGTGTCACAATGATTATTACTCGTAATAATGCTTTTTCGAACCTGATCCGGTTGCACGATGACCGGCTGGGCACCCATGGGAGTTTTGGTTTGGAATTTCAATCCCTGCCAGCAGATTATCTGGCCGAAATCTCACGACAGATTGCTTTTGTGAGTGCCTTTCTGGGTGGTTTCGCCGCCACTTTCCTGGCTACTTTGCTAATGGTGAAATCTGAAAAGCGTATTGCTGGTTGGGTACTTGGCTGCGTAGCTTTTTCCGCCAGTGCATTTATTGTCTCGGTAGTGGCCGCAGTCACGCTCATTGTTGTTTCGCATCCAAGTGTCCCCCGGAATGTTTCTGCTGGAGCTTCAACAGCTCCCGCCAGGGTGGTCTGCATTTTGAGTTTTGTGCTTGGAATTTATTCATTGCTTGCCAGCGTGGGAATTAGCGGGTGGTTGCGATCCAGAAATGTTGGCTTAGCCACATCTATTTCCGGAGGTCTTGGACTTATTCTTGTGACATGGGCAATAACGGGATTTGGATGATTTTGGTGATTTGTGAAACCAGGGGCTGATTGCAAAATGGAATTTTATTTTCAACAAAGCAAAATACCGGAGTTTGAAAATCTGGATAAAGGCCAACGAACTGAAGTTTGGGCTGCCACGGCAACACGTCGGCTCCAAGATCCTTTTTTGTTGATTCCTCTGGCTTTTTTGGTGGTGGTGGTTGCCGTGTGTTACACCCTTGGGAATTTGCTGATTCCTTTGTCTTATGGCGGAGTTATTGGAGGTGGTTTGGGGGCTGTTCTTGGGAATTTAGTTTTCTCGGGAATTGCAACGCCTCGGGCAAGGCCGTATTTGGCAGCGGAGATTAAATCCAGGGGGTGGTAAAACCGTATCCGAAGTATCAACATTATAGATTTCGTTTTTTTTGGAACGAAAAGGCTGTGTTCCAAGGGTTCTCAGGAAAAAACCAGGTCAAAATATTTGCCTCAATTTGGCCTATCACCAGCGGTTGCGTTTTGAGGTGGCAACATATAAGCTCTCCACTTTTGTCCTCGCCCAGGGAGTTTTCCGCAGGAATTTCAGGCTCGACTGTACCGATGGATCGCTATTAAAACACCGAATATTGATGCGTTGGCCCAACTCGTCCCAGCCAAAATGCTCTACCAGCCTGTTCAGGGTCGTCTCCAGGGTTATCCCATGCAGTGGATCATTGCCATGCTGTTCAGTCATGTGTTCGGCCCAGCCTTGCTTTGGAGGGTTCCTCGTTGACCAAATTAGTATTTATCCAACAAGTACTCAAAAGCCAACTCCCCAGAATCCTGAGGAGTCAGCCAAAATAAATATTAAACTAATCCAAACTTCTCACCCTTAACGCCACAAATTGGACAATTATCCGGTGCCTGGCCAAACTCAATATGCCCGCAAACCGGACAAAGATAAAATTCAACCTCCGTTAAATCTTCACCTTTTTCCGCAGCAGCCAAAGCCAGAGCATACAACTTAGCATGCACTTCTTCGGCTTCCACCGCATACCCAAACATGCGTTTTGCTTTGTGCCCTTCTGCTTTTGCCTGCTCCAACATGGGCGGATACATTTTCTCAAACTCAAAAGTTTCTCCGCCAATGGCAGCTTTCAAGTTTTCAACCGTATCATTAACCCCGCCCAAAGACTTCAAATGCCCGGCAGCATGAATTCGCTCAGCTTCGGCGGTCGTGCGAAAAAGACGGGCAATATTTGGTTTTCCATCTTTGTCAGCAGCCTCAGCAAAAGCTGTGTATTTCTGATAAGCCTGGCTCTCACCTACAAAGGCTTCTTTCAAGTTTTCTTCTGTGGTGGGCATACGCAATTCCTTCCATTTGAAACTAATCGACTAAACGGCAACCCATGGCAATACTCAGGAACTTTGATTCTTCATCATCTGCACGACTTGTCAAGACGCAAGGTGCGGACGTGCCCACCACTGCGGCGGCCAACCGGGCTCCAGAAAGCAGGGTTGACGATTTGTAGAAGACATTTCCCGACTCAATGTTCGGAAAAACAAGAATATCCGCACTGCCGTTCACAGGAGAATCCAATCCCTTGATTTTGCAGGCTTCGGGAGACAAAGCCACATCCAGAGCCAAAGGTCCGTCAACAATACAACCGGTTATTTCGCCTGCCTGGTTGCGGCGTTTCAGTTCAGCCGCATCGACGGTGGCCTGCATTCGGGGACTCACTTTTTCCGTGGCGGCCAGAATAGCCGCCCGAGGATTTTCCACTCCAAAACTGTTTGCCGCCTGCACACAATAACCCAGAATCTGTTCTTTTGTATCCACATCCGGCAAGGGAAGGATTGCCACATCGGCCACAAAAAGCAGCTTGTTATGAGACTTTGAATAAGCTGGCAATTCCAATACCGTCACATGAGAGAGAACATTACCAGCCGGCAAAAGTCCTTCTTCTTTGTTCAAAATCAGTTTCATATAATCGCTGGTGGCAATCAGGCCCTTCATCAGAACGTCGGCTTCTTTTGAACGAACCATTTTCACCGCTTTGGCTCCAGCAGCCAAGACATCCTTTTCATCGACAACGGTAAACACTCCGGCATCGAGGCCAAATTCTTTGCAAAGGACATTGATTCGGTCTGCATCACCAACCAGAGTGACATCGGCAATATTTTCACTCGCAGCACGACCAGCAGCAGCAATAGTGTTTGGATCGTGCCCGGCGGCAATGGCCACTTTGCGTGATGGTTTGTCTTTCAAGTCCTGAACCAGTTGTTCCAGATTTTTTATGGTAGCCATGATTGTACCCTTCCAAGTATTTTCTATGGGTTGTAAACCCGAGGTTCTTCTTTACCGTCCAAAACGCGCAAGGCTCCTTTTACCAAAGCTCGCATTTCATTTTCCCCTGGATAAGCCGTCAAGCCACAGCCCAGAGCCTTAACTCCGGCTTCAATATCTCGAACCAAACGTTCGCTGCGAGCCAATCCACCAGTCAATAAAACCTGATCAATGCACTCACCGTCAAAAGCAGGCAACAGCCCTGTGACACTTTTGCAGATCTGATAAACCATGGCTTCATACACTTCACAGGCTTCGGGCTCACCCTCATCCACTCGTCTTTCCACTTCTCGGAAATCGGCTGTGCCCAACAGGTCAATCAAACCACCGCGGCCTTTGTTCAACTTCAGCAAATCATCGAGGGTGTAGTCGCCACTGAAACATAGCCTGATCAATTGGCCAGTGGGTTCACCACCAGATCGCTGAGGACTGAATGGCCCTTCCCCATCGAGGCCGTTATTCACATCGATATACCGGCCCTTGGCATGAGCGCCCACGGTAATACCGCCACCCATGTGGCAGACCACCAGGTTCAGATACTCATAAAAAGTCTCGTTCTCTTCGGCGTACCTGCGAGCTGTGGCAATCTGATTCAAAGCATGGCTGATAACCCGGCGACGGATTGCCTTCATGCCCGTAACCTTCACTCGCGCAGGAGCTTCATCAACAACCACCGGATCAACAATGAAAGCTGGTTTTCCAGTTTCCAACACCATTTCCCGGGCAATTAATGCACCCAGGTTGGATGCATGATCAGCCCCGGTTCCAGCAAGCAGATCGTCGCGCATGCGTTCGTTCACCCGGTAGGTTCCGTGTTCAATAGGCTCAAGCAATCCCCCGCGCCCACTGACGGCATCAAGATCCGAAATGGACACACCGTGGTTAGCCAATGTTTTCAGAATGATGTCTTTGCGCAGCTCGTATTGCTTTACAATGCGCTGTCCCTCATAGGGGGCAAGCTCGGCCGCACTGTGCTGAATTTCTTCGTTGAATCGTTCCTGGTCGCCTTCATAAACAGCAATTTTTGTAGACGTGCTACCCGGGTTAATGGCCAGAACTCGGTGCCGGGGAAAGAACGTATCTTTTGGAGTGCGGCTCCAATGACCAAAACGGTGCATACGAAGCACGCTGGCCTTCACACCCAGCATGGCATCTTCGGCGGTGCAATCCATGGGCAGATCAACACCCTGGAAACGAATGCCAAACATGACGCTAAATTTTTTGGCGTCAGGGTATCGCGTGGCGTAAAGGTGGAAGAGCAGATTTCCTGTATCGAGGTTGGGAGCAATAATTACATTGGTCCCGCCCACAAAATTGCTTTCCTGGCCACGGCGATACAAATGAGCACTGCGACGGCTCAACGCCACGCTGATTTTTACTTCGCCTTCAATGTTGATGGTTTCGTAACGACGCCCCCGCCGAATGCGATCCTGCAAAATTTCCGGCACCAAGGCACTGGCCTGGCGAACCAGCTCGGGGCTTGGACCTTCGTCCGATCCTTTATTAGAGTAGGACACCATGGCACCGTTAATAACCGGCAAGACTTCTTCGGGAAAAATATCCCTGGCCACGGCGCAAGTGCCTACGGCAATGTTGGCCAGAACTTCACTGTCCATGGAGCCGTTGGCTCCCACATCGCCTACAACCATAATATTGTGAGGGAAAATCCCTTCCGGATGGCTGTCGGGCAGAATTATCACGCCCGCTTCGGTCAAAACGTCCTGCTTGGCCAGCAAACGAATCATGGGACGGAAGTAGTCGCGAGGTTCGTTGGTAATTCCCCCCACAACAATGTCGGCATGACCCTGGCGTACGGCCATAATGCCAAACCGTTCCGGCTTGATGATCAGTTCACGCGCTTCATCCACGTTGGTGGTTCGGCTGATGTGCTGAGGCAGGTCGGTGCAGGCCCGGGCAAATTCATCCAGCAAATCAGTTCGTTCCGCTGGATCACAAAAAGCACTTTCCGAAAGAGCAAATTCCACTCGCGTGGGGTCAATATGCCCCATTTCCCTATGAACCACATCTTTTATGGCCTCTTCGCTGGCCAGGAACACGGGTCGAACAAAACGTGGTAAAAAGCAGGCAGCCTCAATAATGCGAGGATCCGTAGCTTCAGTGAAAACCACCGCGGGCTTGTTTCGCATTCGTTCGAGGATCTGTTTGTCGAGTGACCCCTCAATGTCGTACATTGGGATTCCTTATGGCGGCAAAGCCGGTTATGATGGCGATCAGGACGGACCTCCGGAAGGCAACCTTCCTGAACGATAATTCTTTAACGACTAAGTTGGTTGAAAAACCAACCGGCGCAAGGCGGGTATAAATGGCCACCACGGAAAACCCAAGGCACAACTGCGAACTTTCCCGCCTCTTGCACACAACCCTTAAGAATATAAGGAATTACACCGAAACCGCCCCTAAACAATGGTTGCTTGTGGACAGTAATTCCCAGCAACTGTTTCTGGTCCGGGAAGGCATGATTAATAACCAATGGAATGTGTCCACGGCCCTCAACGGATTGAATAATAAGGAAAATTCAGGGGGTACTCCTCCGGGAGTCCACAAGGTGGCCCGAAAAATTGGCAAAAGGGCAACATCCGGAGCAGTTTTCGAGAGCCGAAAACTTACCGGTGAAAACTGGGTCCCTGAGTGGAATAAAGATGAAGAACTGAAAAAACGAGACCTCGTCCTAAGCCGAATTCTAGTCCTGGACGGTCTGGAGCCTGGAGTGAATCAGGGCCCGGGAATCGATTCGCGGGAACGATACATTTACGTTCATGGTACCAACCGTGAAGATCTTATTGGACAGCCTGTCAGTCACGGCTGTATTCGCATGAACAACTCAGGCATCATTGATCTCTTTGAACTGGTTGAAGAAGGAGACTTCCTTGTCATCGTTTAATTTGAATGAAAAATCCACCCAAAACACTTGGCTGCATTTTGCCGGAGTAGCCGGAAGCGGTATGAGTGCCTTGGCACAGTTCCACGCTCTTGGCGGTGGATTGGCTACCGGTAGCGATCGCAGTTTCGACCAAGGTGAGCGTCAGAATATTAGGCAGAAACTGGAAGGGCTTGGGGTAATTATCGTCCCGCAGGATGGCAGCTTTGTTGAAGCTGGAGGCCGGGATAAAAAGTGCGATGCCATGGTTGTCAGTACGGCTGTTGAAGAAACCGTTCCCGATGTGCAGGCGTCACGCAAAAATCAGGTAACCATTCTGCACCGGAGCGAACTGCTGGCTCACTATGTTTCGGCACACCAAACCATTGCTATTACCGGTACCAGTGGAAAAAGTACAGTTACAGCCATGGTTTATTCCATTTTGCGTGGCTGCGGAAAAAACCCGGCTTTGCTCACCGGTGGGGCTGTTTCTGAACTCATGGCTGAAGGCCATATTGGCAATGCTTTCAATCCCTGTGCCTCGCCAGAAGGTGAAAAAACAATCCTGGTTATTGAGGCCGATGAAAGCGATGGCAGCGTCGTGCGTTACCACCCCTGGTGTGGTGTCATTTTGAATTTGGGGCTCGATCATAAAGAACCCGCTGAAATCATGGAAATGTTCCGAACCTTCAAAAGCAACATAACAGGTCCGTTGGTTTTATCAGAACAGGAGGCCTTATCCGAATTTCGGCCCAAGGCTCTTACTTTCGGATCAAATTCTGACCAGGCCCTATTTTCCGCCAACAACATTGAACTTCGGCCTGAGACCAGCACCTACAGCATGAATCAGGTCCGTTTTGAACTCAATGTGCCCGGGGCCTACAATGTCGACAACGCCTGTGCCGCCCTTGCTGCCTGTGCACAAACTGGATTGGAACTTGAAGAAATGGTTCAGCCACTGGCCCAGTTTCAGGGCGTACAGCGGCGGTTTGAGAAAGTGGGATGTGTTCGCGATGTAGAAGTCATTGATGATTTTGCCCACAACCCTGACAAAATTGAAGCGGCTCTGAAAGCGGGGCAAATTAGAAGCAAAGGGCGAATTCTGGCCATGTTCCAACCTCACGGCTTTGGGCCCACCCGGTTTCTGAAAGATGCTTTGATCGAAACATTCAAATCAAATTTACGCCCTGAAGATGTGCTTTGGATGCCGGAAATTTTCTTCGCCGGTGGCTCTGTCCAACGCGATATTTCTTCTGCTGATCTTATTTCAACCATTAAAAAAAGTGGATGCGATGCTCGCTTTTCAAATCATAGGAGCGACCTTGCCGCACAAATTGCCGCCGAAGCCAAAACGGGAGATCTAGTGCTTGTAATGGGCGCACGCGACCCATCCCTCACTGGTTTTTGTCATGATATTTTGAACGAGTTGGGTAACTGACAGGCAGGGTCGGCATCAATCAGGTCAGCAATTCGGAATCCAGGGAATGTGGAATATTATCTGGTTGATGTTGGCTTCGTTTATCAATAAATAAGTTACTTCCATCGATACACTTAGCTTCATGCTTCACTTCTGAACAGGCAGCGGCCACTTCAACATACCTTGTAAAATCTCCCCGTAATATTTTCACGCCCCCCATTGAAATGCTTACTATTGGAAATTCATTGGTCTTGCCCTGTCGATCCTCGGCAATGATTCCTCCTTGAGCCAGATCCTTTTCAGAATAAAACTGCTGCACACCTTCATCGAACTTCCTGATAATGCAAGCACCCACTTTCTCAATATCCTGAACCTGAATCATCAATACAAAATCGTCACCACCGATGTGGCCAAGAAAACCATCGCCCCCACACACTTCCTGAAGGGTTTCCCGCAGAACCGTTGCATTAAACAACAGGATATCATCTCCAGCGCTAAAGCCGTAGGCATCGTTGTAAGCTTTAAAATTATCCAGATCAGAATAAATAAGCCCCATGTCAAGCTGGTAATCAATAGCGTCCTGAATAACTTCCATAATGGTATTGTTACCTGGTAAATGAGTCAGGGGATTCGAGTCGATAGCCACTTCACGTAACCGTTGAACTTCCAGCAGAAGATTATGCAAATGAATGTGGGTTCGAATGCGGGCCAGGATTTCACTCAAATGGCATGGGACCACCAGATAATCAACTGCCCCCACAGCATAGCTTTGGGCAATGCGGTCATTGTCTGCTTTATGAGTTGTAAAAATTACCGGTACATTTAGAAATTGGGGGTTTGCCTTCAACTCTTCACAAAGTTTGTAACCATCCATGCCCAAGTTGTCTGCAGCAATCAGGAACAGGTCAGGCGTTCCGGATTCAAGAATTCTCATGGCCTCAGGCCCAGAACCGGCAGCAACAACTTCGTAATCTTGACAGCGCAACGTCGAAGCATGGAGCTGTCGCTCCTGAGTCAACGGATTCACCACCAGAATGCGCGATTTTTTCATCATTAGTTTTGCTTACACTCCTGCCCCAGTAATTCCTCAATGGCCTGCAGAAGTGCATTCCGTTCAACAGGTTTTGTGAAAGTATGTTTCACACCAAAACGACGAGCCCAGTTCAGATAATCAGATGGATTAATACGACCTCCACCGCTTATGGCAATAATTTTCACCTCGGGATCAATACCCCGCAGTTCCATAATGGTCTCGATGCCCTCTTTTTCCGGCATTACAATGTCGGTAATAACCAAATCCATTTGAGTTGGCTCATACTTTTCGATGGCCTGTACACCATCTTCGGCCTCAACAACTTCATGACCTCCTCTTTCCAGGGTCATTTTCAACATATCCCTGATTTGGCGATCATCGTCGACAAGTAGTATCCGTGCCATTGCTATCCTCCGGTGTTGGAGCCAGCCGGCTCCGTTATTTCACACAGCAAAGCTGCGAGGTCATGAATTTTTATTGGTTTTGGCAGGAAATGAGAAATCCCTGCGGTCCTTAGTTCATTATTGTCCAAGGCTTGGCTGTACCCAGTGGACAAAATGATCGGAATATCCGATCTGAGATTCGATATGTGAGTTGCCAACTCAAACCCGGTAATGCCTGGCATGGTTTGATCTGTAAGCACCAGATCAAAAGCCAAGGGGTCGTTTCGGAAAACTTCCAAAGCTTCAATACCATCATTAAATCCGGTGACTCTGAATCCATGTTTTTCCAAACCCAGCCTGACCACATCGAGGATCATGGGTTCATCATCAACAATCATGATTCGGCTGTGGCCTTCCACGATTGCTTGGGCTTGTTGCTTCTCTTCTACAACAGGCTCTGCATTCCTTGCCGCCGGGAAATAGATGGCAAAAGAACTTCCTTTTCCCAGTTCACTTTCAACCAGGATTTGGCCTCCGTGGTTTTCGACGATTCCATTGACTGAAGCCAAGCCAAGGCCTGTTCCTTCATCAGATTTTTTTGTTGTAAAGTAAGGTTCAAAAATTCGACTTTTGACCGTTTCATCCATTCCGGTACCTGTGTCGCATATTTGCAGTTTCACATATTCCCCAGGTACAATACCGTGCAATTGGTCTTCAAAATCATCGTCCACTTTTACTTGCTTCAAATGAAGGTTGAGAACACCACCCTGATCTCCCATGGCAAAAGAAGCATTGGTGCACAAATTCAATACAACTTGATGAATCTGAATTTCATCCAGATAAACAGGCGAGCACCCCTCCTGCAATTCCATTTCAATTTTGATTGTTGAGGGCAGGCTGGCCCGAACAAGAGCCATCACTTCACGGATTACCGGGGTGAGAGATTTTACTTCACGTTTGTTTTCCGACCGTTGTCCAAAAGCCGATATTTGGGCCACAAGGGCGCTTCCTCTTTCTCCTGCTTTGACAATTTCAGTCATGGGCAAATAGGCCGGATGGGATTTCGGAATATCATCCAATGCCAGTTGACAGTTCCCTAACAAAGCATAAAGGATATTATTAAA